>CANJWZ010000019.1 GCA_947478725.1 Comamonadaceae bacterium | reverse complement strand
TGATAGATCGAATCCTCCCACGTTCAAACACAACCGGTCACAGGCACTCAAACTGCTAATGATCGAAATTTTCCTGACGTCTTCTTCACTAGACTGGCCGGGCACTAAGCCCAAAACGTTTAAGGTTGGCCTTAATTCCGACCTAAGCGAGTCGTCTTTTTTCTTGGTTTCGTAAGACGCCTTGGCAGCTTCAAATTTCTCTGAGTCTTCAAGTAACCCGAGGGCGTCGCGCATTATCGTTTCTAGTCGCCCTTTGGCTAGCGAAAGGCATTGACCTTTTAGATTTTTTTCAACTTGAGCCGGGACGAAAATCCTCACCTTTTCTCTTATCGCCCCAAGCGGCTGCGTCTTCACGTCCGCACTAAACACGCGTGACCCTTTGTCTAGTTCTTTAATTACATCGAATACGCAAAGCATGTGTTCCGATTTGGCCTTAAGAATGTCAAATGACGAATTACCAGCAGGGGCAATCTTTGGAAGAATGCGCACCGCTGTGATGCCTAGAGCCTCACCAAATTCATCTGTCGAGACTTGCCTTTGAGCTGTGCCCTGTGCCGCCACTTTGGGCGGTTTGTTGGCGGATTGAGCAAGACTGAAAGCGCTAGTCGTAACGAATGTCACGAACGCTGCGAAGTGAACTATACGTTTAACTAAAATTACATTGGAAAAATTTAGCTTTCGCACGGCATCTCTCCTTGAACATCAAATGTTTGACTTGCGCTATTAAAATGAAACGACCTGCAATTGACACAAATGGTTCGAAATACGTGGATATCAACCCGTAGGCATGCAACGAATTTCGTGACATGGCCGGTCATGAATCTCACTCTACCTCAATCTTCGGAAGACGAATCAAGGGGCTGCGCGAAGAGCTCAATTGGCACCCCTGAGGCGACAAGCAACATAGGCCCATGGGGAGCGTAAACGGGAAAGGCGAGGGCTACCCCAAGGCAGCACTGAGAAAGTCGGTATAGGTTCGGCACAGGTTCGGAGGTCGGTCTCGGTATTGCCTTGATTCCATTCGAAATACGCTATGACCATACACCCGACCGGACCAAAAAAGTTCGGCAGCAGGTTCGGTGAGGGTCACTGCGCAGGTCAGAGGGAGCCAAAAAACTGTTAGAATCCTTTGGGTTAGCCCGGTGGAAACGTACGCTGTAGCTTGGACTGAAAATCCTTGTGTCGGTGGTTCGATTCCGCCCCAGGCCACCAAATTTACACCGTAGTTCCGCAAGGCCTACGGTGTTTCTGTTTGTGCGGTTTGTGAAATGACACGCAACGCATACAAGGATCTCACCCCTTGCGCCGCTGAATCCCCCCAGGACGATTCAAATGATCAGAAAGCAGTCATTGTGGTTTGACTCCCGCATCTTTCAGGATGGCTGCCCACTTTCGCCCCTCTGATTGGATAAAAGCCTCCGTCTCCTTGGGTGAAAGTGTGAAAACCTCACCTGCAGAGGCTTCAAACTTCTGGCGCAACTCGCGGTTGGTCAGGACTTGACTCAGGGCGCTACGTAACTTCTCCAACACTGGCGCAGGCGTTTTAGCTGGCGCGAATAGCCCCACCCATGACTCAATCTCCCATCCGGGAACCCCTGCTTCAGCTGAGGTCGGAACGTTAGGAAAGATATTGCTGCGTCGCGGGCTCACGATGGCCAGCGCCTTCATATTGTTGGCTTGAACATGAGGGCGTGCTGAAGGTGCTGTGTCGAAAATCACATCGGCACGTCCAGCAATCAGGTCAGGATACGCAAGTTGTGAGCCCTTGTAAGGTATATCGGTCAACTTGACACCCGTTTGCTTCATAAAGTAGGTACCCATGATGTGGGCACCCGTACCACTTCCTAAGTGAGCCATATTGAATTTATCGGGTTGAGCACGGGCTAAGTCTATGAACTCCTTCAAAGAATTAGCGGGGAAGTCTTTGCGCACCACGGCAACATACGGCACGGTATAGGCAAGACCCACCGGGACAAAATCGGAGAGTCCATCGTAGCCGGGCGCACTATAAAGGTGCATATTCCAAATAATATTGCTAAGGCCTCCGGCAAGAAGGGTGTACCCATCCGGTTGAGCTTTCGCTGCAAACTGTGATCCAACAAGTGTGCCCGCCCCGGTCCTGTTTTCGATGATGATGTTTTGCTTGAGAACTTCGCTCAAATACTGCCCCAAAATCCGAGAGACCACATCAAAGCCACCTCCGGGGGTGGAAGGCACGACAATTCTGATGGGCTTTTCTGGATAGTTGGCATCGGCTTGGGCGGCCTGTAAAAACGAGAAGCCAATTGCGATGCAAGTGACAAACTTCAGCATTGTTCTCATGGTGTCTCCGTGACTTGTGTTTTAGGGGTTTATGACTTTGCGAAGCTCGGCAATTTGCCACCCGATATGAAAGTACCCACGCGGTTACCACGCGTGACAGGCAGCAACAAGTGCGATGGACAGTCATCGTTGTGATGAACGGACACAATGGAAACCATAGGACGTGAAATAGCCCCTGATCCGATGTCTTCATTGATCGTCACCGGAACTTCGTTGTCTGCACCCTTGATGCGCAGACCAATCCTCTCGCCAGGTTTGAGCTCTATCCCTATGGACTGTATTTCAATGTTGAATTCATAAATCTCGTTGGATAACAAAGGTTGGCGCTCATCATGCTGATGGACGGGTTGCCAGGGTTTGGATCTCGAAGCGTCCAGCTTGCGTTGTGACCCCCTGAGCCAGCCACGTGTCAAAACCCGCTCGTGTCCTTGTGCATCTTGATGGAGCAGGCTGACGAACCACAGCACATCGGTATCTGTGGTGGAACCCCAAAGATTGAGCACCGAGGGGCCGCAAAGTTCTGTGACCTCTACCATCGGCGGTGACCAAAACTCCAGGCCATGTCGAGCGAATGCTGAGTCCTCATAATTGCTCCAACCTTCGTTTGGCCAGAATTCATGCTCGGAAAGCAGGCCACCACGGTGCAAATAAAACGGTGTCCAGCGGGTTTCTGGAAGAGGCCATTCGTGGCTGGTTCGCCATTGACCTGTACCTTCTATAAAGACTTGAACGGGTGGCTCATCCATCATGCCCGTATCGATCCCCTTAAGCCAATGGTCGAACCAGCGCAGCGATTCGTATGCATACTGATAGCATGGCCTGTCTAGGTAGATGGGAGGGCCTAAAGTCAAGCGTTTCGGACCTTTCCAATGTGCCCATGCACGCAGGTCACCCGGCAGATGCAGACCAAACATGCCCCAGTCTCCCCCCAGATAGGCGGGTACGGAGCATCCCTTGTCGAAGTCAACTACGCGTTCGCGCCAATAGTCGTTAAACAGCGGGTTGAGGAGAATTTCAAGCAGCACAGGGTTTCCGCCCACATCGGGATTGCGAAGCGCATGGGTCAATACCGGGCTGGCTGTAATCTCTGGGTCGCGGAGTGCCGTATGGATTGCAGCGTTGTATTTCTCTTCGCCCCAGCTTTTTCGCAATGTATTTTCGATGTTGAAAAAAGGCGCTTGACGCTTGAGCCAGTACTCCATGAACTCAGCAGCAAGTATTCCTCCCCGATAAAGTACATCACGATATCCATCGGTAAATCCATAGGGTGAAAAAAGTGCAGCTAAGCAGGGGGGCTCAAGCATTGCCACTCTTTTGGCGACGATTGAAAAGTAGGACACGCCATTCATTCCTACTTTGCCGCTGCTCCAACTTTGATGACCAAGCCATTGAATGGCCTGCGCAAGATCTTTGACCGTATCAGGGTCTGGTTCGATATTTCCAAAAGTTCCACCTGAGCCACGTGAACCTCTTATGGTTGCAATGACCATCACGTATCCTCGGCGCACATAGAAATTGGGATCGCCGGACTCCATCCATCCGCGGGCGTAACTGAACCCCACCGGCATCATAGGCATGGTCTGAATTTCTTTGGAATATGGACTTGCAGCCAAAATCACTGGAAACTGACCTTCCGCATCGGGCCGGAAAATGTCTGCTTTCATCGAAATACCATTGCCTACCGGAATGTCGACATTACGTTCGATTTTTATGTTGAAGGTGCGAGCCGATGTGCTCCATGTTGTCGTGAACATAATCTTTGAAATCCTTGTTGGGTGACTTGTTTAGCGTTGATAACTTATGGCTTCCGTTGATGGGTGTCAACCATACTTACCCGAGCCAAACTCGATGATCGCCTACATATCCCTATTGTTTTTGATCATGATTTAGATGGGTAAAAGTTAGCGGTTTGACGCGTTCCCCTGCGCGCCATTCACGCTGCAATAGATTTGACGGTGCTTTTTTTAAAGATCATAATAATTTTTATTGATCTATTTTTTTAACCTTCAAAGGTGAAAATCATTCCTACCGCATACGTGAATTTTTTTAAAAAACTGTTTGTGGCATTCGTTGCCGTGCATGCTGTTGCCCAGGCTCAAGATTGGCCAAGTCGCCCCGTCGTTCTCATTAACCCCTTTTCGGCGGGCTCATCGGTGGATGTGGTGAGTCGATTGGTAGCCCAAAAAATGGCTGCCAATACCGGACAAGGCTTCACCGTAGACAACAAAACGGGTGCCAGCGGCAATATTGGCACTGACTTTGCCGCTCGCGCTAAGCCCGATGGCTACACCTTGCTTTTGGGCTCGCCGGGCACCATGGCCATCAACCCCTGGTTGTTTAAAAAACTGCCGTATGACGTGATGAAAGACTTCGTCCCTGTCAGCTTGCTTGTATCGTTTCCGCAGGTGGTGACCACCAGCATCAAACAACCATTTAAAAATTTCTCTGAGTTTGTGATTGCAGCCAAAGCACAACCCGACAAAATGGCTTACTCCTCGTCTGGTCAGGGCTCTACCTCTCACTTAGTGATGGAGTTGATTCGTGCAGATGCGGGCCTGAAGATCACACATGTGGGCTACCGAGGCGACTCTTTGGCAACTCAAGCCATGATGTCGGGCGATGTGCAAATCACGGTTGGGGGCTTGCCTTCATTGTCCCCATTGATGCGTTCCGGCCATGTGCGGCCATTGGCGGTTACTTCCAACAAGCGTTCGCCGCAGTTTCCCGATTTACCTTCAATGGCAGAGTTCATCCCAGGATTTGATGCCACCGCTTGGGTCATCCTGATGGCGCCAGCGGGCACCCCGACACAAGTGGTCAATCGCATTTCGGCTGAAGTGGCCAAGGCATTAGCCGACCCCCAACTGCGTCAACAACTAGACGCTCAAGGCGTGACGCCGGTGGGCACCACCCCGGCTGAAAGTGCGACCTTTCATCGCAAAGAATTGGATAAATTCAAGCGCGCTGTTGAAATTTCTGGCGCGACCATGGAGTAACAGCCGCGACGCTTCAATCCAGCGATTGAGCCATGCGCCAAGCCAGGCCAAATGACTGAGCAAGTCCATTGCCAGGTAAGTAGCCCTCTGCGCCTTGTCCCGATAAACCTGCGGCACACCCACCTGCAGCCCATAAGCCATGCACCCATTGGCCCTCTCGCGCGCATACGCGGCCATCGCCATCGGTGACCAAACCACCTTGTGTATGGGATAAAGCGCCAGTCACCCACGATGCGAGGTAGGGACTTCGAAGAACATGCGTGAAACTGTCCCTGCCTAATGCATCGCGTGACAAACCTTGCGCGGTTTCTTGGACTGAATCCAGTGTGGCTTGCAAACCATGCACATCAACGCCAGCCAATGCGGCCAATGTAGGTACATCGTCAGCACGCATCACACGATGGGCTTGAACTGCTTCTTGGTAAGCGGAATGGTTTGTTAAGCCATTTTCGATGTGCGCATCAAACACCTCCAGCGCAACACCGCCAGGCTGTGCCATGACATAGGGTGCCAAAGCTGAAGGTCCGATGTCTTCTCGAACAAACCGCTCTCCCATGCGGTTGACCATGATGCCGCCCATGGCGGGAATGGCCATGCCTAAACGCGTAACACCACCCGGGTGAGTGTGCCCCTGTCCTTGAAACCCATCCATACCTGACAGATAACCGCCCCATTGCAATCCCAAAGCCAAGACGCTCGCGTCGTTGTTTGGCGCACCGTTGTAGAGTGCGCCGCGCATGCTGGGAATATGCTGCGAAACCCATTGTGGGTTGGAGCCAAAACCACCACCAGCCAGCATGAGATGACGCGTTTGCCAGTGGCGGTCTGGTGTGCTTACCAAAAACCCCTGGGCCATTTTTTCAACATGGGCAAAACAAGATGAAAACTCGATGCCGGGATGGTTGAGCGAACGGGTTCTAAACCATTGATGGAATGATTTTCCGCCAGAAGGCGTGCTGCTGTGGAAGCGACATTGGGTGTGCCCGGTAGAGACCACATCAGATAAAAATTGAATGGGGGCATCCAACTCATGGATTAAAAAATTGACCACTTCTGGCAGGGCGTTCGCTACCGACTCAGCAATTCGCTCATTCAAGCTTGAACCTGCAAATGCTCGCAAGTCAGCCAACCAATTGCCGGGTGAATCAAGCACCCCTGCCTTGGCTTGGAGCGAAGAGCCCGCGGCAGGAAATAAGCCACCACTCACCGCAAAGTTATTACTTTGCTCGAAGTGTGGATCAATCAAAATAACTTGCAAGCCACGCTCTGCCGCTGCAAGCGCACCCATCATGCCCGCAGCACCAGCGCCCAATACAACAAGATCGACCTGCTGGCTCAACATGAAATACCAATCAAACCGTCATCCCCGCCGCATGCCCTTCGGCTGTGGCGGCTAAAACATCGCGAGCCATCTTGCAGTCCCCCACCATGGTGACGTTCAAGCCAGCGGCGACAAGGGGCAAGTACAAGGCATTGTTGGGGCGACGTGCAGACGAATAGGCAAAGAAGGCAACATCTTCAATGTCTTGCAGCGGGCCACCAAAAACGCTGCGGTATTGCAAACAAGCTTCATTTTCAAAGCGAGCTGTCCAGACGGGATCAACCCAGGTTTTGACCTCGATGCCACGCTCAAAAAATCGACGGTGAATGCGTTGGCGCATCACCAAAACCACTTCTTCGGCGATGGTTTCTCGCGGTGAAAGCACGACCACCCGGTCAAAACGATCTCGCAAATATTCAGCTGCCGCGTAGGTGCCCTCTGTTTGGTCCAGGTCATAAATGACTGCGGTACCTGTTTGACGCATGTGGGTGCGCAGTAAATCACTGATGGCAAGGCGCAGGTCAGGTACCACCCCCTCCAATTGCAAAGGGTTCGGCAAATCCATTGGCCATGTCATACTGGCGCCTGTGGCCAGAACCACTGCATTGGGTTGCCACGCAACAACATCACTTGCGCTCGCAGGCATACCCAGTTGAAACGTCACGCCTAGTTGTTGGGCCATCATCCATTGATGGTCATAAATGCTAGACATGGATTCGGCCAGTGGTAACTGCGCCATCAACCGTGTTTTACCGCCAACTTGCGCAGAGCTGCCCCAAACCATCACTTGATGCCCACGCGCTGCGGCAGTCACTGCAGCTTGTAATCCGGCAACGCCTGCGCCGATGACGGCCACTTTGTGTAAATGCGGCGCGGGCTCTAGCATCACATCGAGTTCATTCGACTGCGCTAAACGCGGGTTGTTGTCGCATCCCATGTGACGATTGTTGTTGATGGTTTTCCAGCACGTGTTACAAGAAACGCAGTACCGGATCTCACTTGCTTTTCCGCTTTGTGCTTTGATGGGCCAGGCCGGGTCAACGATGAGTGCGCGACCAAGGCCGATCATGTCTGCATCCCCCCTGGCCAAAATAGCTTCAGCTTCTGCGGGGTCAGTGATGCGCCCCAAGCCCATCACCGGCACATCGGGTGTGAAAGTTTTGAGTTCACGAATCCTGGCCACGTAGGTTTGCCGGGGATAGCTGTCGTCCGGCAGGTGCATCTCTAAACTGCGATGATGCGAGCCTTGGCAATAGGTCAGGTAATCGATGTGAACAGATGAGACCAAGTTCTGCGCAATCAGTCCAGCTTGTTGCCAATCAATGCCGCCTGGCACACCATCGTTACCTGGTAATTTGACGCCGATGATGAAGCCTGATCCACACACTTCACGAATGGCCTGACAAAGTTCTATCAGTAGACGCACACGTCTTGCAAAATCGCCTCCGTAAGCATCATCGCGCTGATTGGAGCGAGGCGATAAAAATTGGTGGAATAAATGACCATGCCCTGCCGAGACTTCGATGCCACCAAACCCGCAGGTTTGCATGCGTTGGCACGATTGGGCTGTGTGTGCAACAAAGTCCTGAATCTGCGCAACACTCAAGGGCTGCGGCATTGTGTAGCTGAGATCGTCTGGGAGCGATGAAGCGCCCATCGATGAAAAGCTACGACCAGGAACATGACGACCTCTTCCGGTGTCTTGAACTTGTCCAATCAACACGCTGCCTTGCGCACGAACGCCATCAGCCAATCGGCGCAAATGATCAGTCATGCTGTCGTTCCACGCGCAAAGTCGCTCAAGTCCGTGCATGGGCGAAATGCCAATTGGATCGGTCACCACCATGGCTGCACCGCCTTTGGCACGGTTCACGTAGTAGTGTAGGTAGCGTGGATCAAGACCTTGATGAAATCCGAACCGAGGTGAAATTGACGCATGCGTGATACGATTTTTCAGAGTTTGCCCGGCTAAAACCTGAGTGCTGAACAATAGGGGGTAGGGTGACTTATTCATAGATCCGACAACACGTCACAAAATGGGATGCAGCAGACCGATTGACAAAAAATAATGGCTCAGGCGCCATGGGCAGCTCACTCAAAAACGTGATCTTTTGGAGTGGTACATCATACTCAATGGCAAGTTCTTCTCTTCTCTGAACAAGGCCTGGCTGACCCTGACCCAGGTATGCCGATCGGCCCAAACCCGTAGTCCCGTCGATGTTCATCGGTGAAGTCCTCAAGATCAGACCTGAGCAGTAGATCACCAGTCCATAGAGCGCTCTTCGACGATATGCGCCTTGATGGCAGCACTGTCTGGCGTACCCATGGCATTTAGCCCCGCCGCTTTTGTCATCCATTTGCGCAGCAAGTTGGCGTTCATGCCGTATTGCATGCCATGTTGGCTACCCTAGCGTGGGAAGTCCACTCCAAATTCGAGCTTTCGACTTCAGTTGCGGGTTCCCTGTTGGGTGAGTGCCCCCGCAAATCCATCAGAACACCGCGTGGTCCCCGCGCTCTGCCACGGTCTCGCCGCGCACCAGGCGGCCGTAGTAATCGAGCAGCGTCTCGTGGCCGGTCGAGGGCGTGGCCGCGGCGTCGTAGCGGCTGGCTGCTGCGTCCCACACCAACATCGACTCGGTGGCGTAGTAGCGGCCGATGCGCGCCAGTTCGGCCTTGTCAGCCAGTGGCGGCAACACCCGTCCGAGCAGTCCGAGCACAGCGATGATGGTGTCCAGCAGTGCCACCGGCACCTGCTTGAAGCGCACCGGCTGCCCCAGCAGTGCAAAGAGCCGCTCGCCTTGCTCGCGCGGCGTGATGGCCTGGCCTGGCCCTCCGATCGGCAACACCCGATCACGGCGTTGCGGGTCGTCCACGCAAGCTGCCAGGTAGTCGCCCAGGTCATCGTCGCTGATGGGCTTGCAAGCCGTGAGCGTGCCATCGCCGAAGATTAGGAAGGGCTTGCCGGCCCTGACGCGTTCGATCTGGCCAGACAAAGACTTGAAGAAGGCCGTGGCGCGCACGATCGAATAGCTGATTCCCGATTCGACCAGTGTCTTCTCGAAGGCCAGCTTGGCATGCTGGAAGGCCAGCAGTGGCTTTTGCACACAGATGGCTGACAGCAACACGACCTGTGTCACACCGGCCGCTTTGGCTGCCTCCAGCGCCAGCACATGCGCCCGGTGGTCGATGGCCCAGGCGTCCTTGGGTGTGCCGGTGCGGGACGCCAGGCACGACAACAGCACGTCAAAGCGCTCGCCGCAGAAACCGTCTCTCGCCAGGGAAGCGCTGTCGCACACGTTGCCCACGCGCACGGTGGCGCCGCGCAAAAGTTGTTTGCTGTCGCCGGCTGACAGCTGGCCGCCGACGCCAGCGCGCGGCCGCACGAAGCACACCACCTCGTGACCTTGGCGCAGTAGCGCTCGCACCGTGGCCTGGCCGATGGTGCCGGTGGCCCCGATGACGAAGACGCGGCGCTGCATCAGGCCTGCCAATTGATCATCATCTTCAGGCATTGGGGGTCGCCGAACGCCACCTCGTAGGCCTCCCGTGCACGACCGGGGTCGAAGGTGTGGGTGATCAGGCCTTCAAGCGACAGCGCGCCGCTCTCGACAAGCGCCGTGACTGCCAGCAAGTCGTGCTTTTTCCATTGTGCGGCAACGCGCAGAGTGGCCTCGCGCATGAAGGCCGGCGCGAAGGCAAAGCCCAGGTCCTGCTTGTAGAAACCGGCCAGCACCACCTCACCGCCCGGCGCCAGGCGCGAGATCAGGCCATTGAGGATGCTGCCGTCGCCGCTGACGTCGACGATCGACGTGTAGTTCTTGCGCGTGTCCTCGTCGGGGTGGATGCAGGGGTAGCCTCTTTCGGAACTCTCACCGCCGCGCCGCGCCGGCTGCGTCTCCCAGACGGTCGGCGCTGGCCAGCCTTGGGCCAGGCAGATGCGCGCTAGCAGCCGCCCCATCACACCGTGGCCAACGATCAGATCAGGTGGCACCATCGGCTGGCGCAAACCACCGAAAGCCACGGCGTGATAGCAGGTGGCAGCCAGCGCCAGCAACACCGCCTTGGGGCCGAGCGCGGGCGCAACGCGCACCACGCGGTCGTGCGCGACGATCAGCCGCGAGCCGGCGCCGCCAAAGATATTGCGCACGCCCAGGAAGCTGTACGAACCAGGAATAAAGACCGTGTCGCCGACCCGGACGTCGCCGGTCGCGCCAACGCGCACCACAGTACCCACCGTCTCATAGCCCGGCACCAGCGGGTAACCCAGGCCAGGAAAGGGCGGCATCGTGCCGTCCCACAGCAGCCGCTCTGTGCCCGTGCTGATGCCGCTGGCGCTGACCTCAACTTCCAGGTCGTCGGTCTCGAAGGGCTTGAGTTCCAAAGTCTTCACCGACAGGGTGCTCGGAGCATCGAAGACGATGGCGCTGGCGTGGGTCATGGAGGTTCTCCTGCGGGGCTAATGAAAGCGCGATTCTAGCCACGCGGCAGATCACGACAAAAGTCATGATCTTGCATTGACCGACCTGTCATTTGGCCGGTCGAATGCGGCCATACGCATTGCTTTTCAGTTGCACAGACAACTCATCGGCGTACTGGCGCAACAAATCAATTTGCACTGCAGGCGGTGGGTCTGGAATTTCTTGAATCGAGCCTACGATGCCAATGGCGCCCGCCAAGACATCGTCGTCCCTGAAAATCGGCACCGCAATGGTGTTGATGCCCAACAGCATTTCACCTGCAGCGTAATCATAAAAACGCTCGCGAATGAGGGGTAACCGGTCCAACACGGTTTGCGGGTCCACCACCGATTGATCGGTTTCTGCTACCAAAGATTCGGCCAGCATGGCACTTTGAGCCTGTTCGGGCGCATAAGCCAACATCAGGCGTCCAAAGGCAGAACAATGGGTCAAGGGCCGGTTGCCAGGCTTGACCGAGATGCAAATACGGGCATAGATGTTGTCGGAGGTGGCAATCACCATGGGCTGCCCATTGATGGGAATGGCCAGCACGGCCGTCTGCCTCAGTT
Source organism: Comamonadaceae bacterium (assembly GCA_947478725.1). Taxonomy (GTDB): domain Bacteria; phylum Pseudomonadota; class Gammaproteobacteria; order Burkholderiales; family Burkholderiaceae_C; genus Polaromonas. The sequence continues at coordinate 63,229 of CANJWZ010000019.1, read as the reverse complement.
CATCGCGCAACTTGACCAGATAAGGTTCGGCCCGGTAACGCAAATCAAATTGCGCCCCTGCCGCTTCGCCCAGCTGAAACAAACGCCAGCCCAGTCGATAACGCTCTGTGGAATGCTCCTGCTCCACCATGCCCATCTCCTTGAGGGTGGCCAGGTGGCGGTGAATCCGGGGTTTGGTTTCGCCCATCAAATCGGCCAGCTCAGTGATGCGCATGGCGCGCCTGGCCAAGGCCATCTCATTGAGCAAACGCATCGCCACTTTGACCGCCTCTACCGAGTTGGTCTTGCGCGCTTCTGCCTTGGCCGGGCTTGTTTTCAGGTTACCTGAGGGAAGCTTCAAGGGTTTGATTGGCATGCTTTTGTCTCGTTTTGACCCATATTGTCAGGCGCATGATACGTTTATCAGGCGAAATAAGATATCGCCTAGCGTAAAATTGTGTTTTAATGAAAGCAACACAAGTTCAAACTTAAATGCATCCAACTCTCAAGAATGATTGCTTTTGATCTGCTCACCGGGTTTTTAGGAAGTGGCAAAACCACTCTATTGAACGCATTTCTTCGACTCGAAGCAGGGCAAGACACGGCTGTCATCGTCAATGAATTTGGGGCCATTGGCCTGGATCAACTTCAATACAAAGAGCTTTCTGAAGATGTCTACTTACTAGACAACGGTTGCCTGTGCTGCACCGTGACGCACTCGCTGCGCGAAACACTGTTAGAAATCAAAGACCTCACCCACCGTCTGGGTCGTCCCGCCTTGAAGCGCGTCGTCATTGAGACCACAGGCTTGGCCGACCCGCTGCCCGTCATGCATGCGTTGCTGGGTGACAAGTCCCTCATGCAGCACTTTCGACTTGGGCAAGTCATCGCCACGGTGGATGCTGTCCAGGGGCTACAACAGCTGGAGGCGCATCTTGAGTCCCGTAAACAGGCCGGCGTGGCAGAGCATTTGGTCATCACCAAAACCGATATGACCCAGCCCCAGGCCTTGATGGCGCTGAAGCAGCAGTTGCTTCGGCTCAATCCATATGCACGAATCACCGAGTCGGTCGCCGGACAAGCTGCAGCGTCTATCTTTACAACTGATCTGAGCAACAACACTTTCAAGTTGTTGCCTCAGCCTTTGAACAATCAACTGGCAGGGCCCTCACATGGTGCCGACATTGGCAGTTGGAGCGTCTACACCGACATTCGTCCCACTTGGGTCGGCATTGCCGCATGGTGGCACTTGATCACTCTGAAGTTTGGCCATCAACTCCTCAGATGCAAGGGCTTGCTAAAAGTCAACGATGTCAAACCCTTTGTGCTGATTCAAGGCGTTGGTAAAGTTTTTCACTCTCCCTCCTACTTGAAAGCGTGGCCCGACGCTGATTCGCGCGGCAGAATCGTTTGCATTGGACAAAATCTGGATGCCACATGGCTTCAAGCCAGTCTCAAAGCACTGAATCTCACCGACTCCGCTTGCAGACCACGCAATCTAGAAGAGTTGGATGAATGTTTTTCGACGACTGTTTTTGAATGACTGTTTTGAAAGAGACAAACATGAACAAACCTGAATTTGTGTTGCGCGGCGGTACCTTGGTAGATGCCAGCACAGACGGCACACCCACGGATTTGCTCATTCGAGAGGGCAAAATTGCCGCTCACTTGCCCCCAGGCACGCCAGTTGATGCATCCATTCCCCTGCAGTCGGCCAAAGGATTGCACATCTTTCCAGGCTTGATCGATGCTCACATCCACTTTGGCTTTGGCGAAAAAATCACCGAGTACGCCACTGAGACCATCTATGCCGCACAAGGTGGTTTCACCACGGTGCTGGGCTACTTTCTCAACAATGAAGCCTATGCCGATGTTTTCAAACGCGAACAAGAGTACGCCAGAACTCGCGCCTACATTGACTACGCGTTTCACTTCAGCACTGCCAATGAAGAGCACATTCACGAATTGGCAGATTACGTCAAAACCTATGGCGTGACTTCCTTCAAGTACTTCATGAATTTCAAGGGCGAGGAAGGCCGCTACCTGGGCCTGGACGGCACCGACGATGGCTATTTGTTTGACCTCTTAAGCAAAGCCGCCAGCATTGGCGATGTCAAAGTGGTTTGCCACACTGAGAACATTGAAATCGTGAATCGCATTCGCACCCGCATTCAGGCCAGTGGTGGCTCCACCCTGAAAGATTGGTCGCGAGCCAAGCCCGCCTTCACAGAAGCGGAAAGTTCAGTGCGGGCCATGTACTTTGCCGAACATTTGGGCGCACAAATTTACATTCCGCACATCAGCACCCGCATGGCGCTCGATGAGGTGCGCAAATGGCGCGGCCGCTACGACAAAGTGTTTGTTGAAACTTGTCCACACTACCTCACCCACACAGAAGACTCCGACCTGCTGGGCATGGGCAAAGCCAATCCACCGTTTAGAAGCGCAGACGATGTGGCAGCCATGTGGGAAGGTTTGCAAGACGGCACCATTGATGTGGTGGCTTCCGACCACTGCCCGCGCAAACGTGCCACCAAGGAAAAACCGCTCTGGCTGGCATCGCAGGGTTTCCCCGGCACCGCCACCATCTTGCCGGTGTTGTTGCACGAGGGTTATCACAAAGGCCGCTTGAGCCTGCGACGCATTGCCGAAGTACTGACGCAAGCACCGGCCAAAATTTTCAATGTGGCACCGCACAAAGGCAGTTTGGCCATTGGTGCCGATGCAGACATCACCTTGGTCGATTTGAACCTGAGTCGTGTTGTCAATCCAGCCGAATTGGGTTCGTACTCGGACTACAGCTTGTACGAGGGTCAGAACCTCAAAGGCTGGCCCGTTCAAACCATTCTGCGCGGCACCACGGTCATGTCAAACGGAAAGATTCTGGGGCAACCAGGTTTTGGCAACTACATCTTTCGCTCGCTGGCGGAACCCAAAGAAGGAGCACAATCATGAAACCTTGGCACAACATCATCAGCGAAGAAGAACAACGCGCCTATCGCGCCGCTGGCTTTGGACGCCCCACGGGTATTGGCAAGCGCCCTGCGCTGCTCATCATCGATGTCCAATATCGAACCACCGGCACAACGCCGATGCCTTTTTTTGAAGCCATCAAAGAGTTCCCCACCAGTTGCGGCGAAGTGGCTTGGAAGGCTGTGGGCAACATCAAGTTATTGGCCGACGAGTTTCGCAAGCGCGGTTGGCCCGTTTTGTACCCTCACGTTGCACCCAAGGTGCAAAACGAAGGCGGCCGTTTGGCAGACAAAGTGCCGGCCATCATGAACATTGCGGCCAATGGCTACCATTTTGTTAAAGACATTGAGCCGCATCCCGGCGACGTGCTGTTGCCCAAGAAGCACCCGAGTGCATTTTTTGCAACCGCTCTGGCCAGCCACCTGATTGATTTGCAAGCAGACACCCTGATCGTGACGGGCTGCAGCACCAGTGGCTGTGTGCGCTCCAGCGTGGTCGATGCTTTTTCCCTGAACTTCAAAGTCTTGGTGCCAGAAGACGCCGTCTACGACCGGAGCCATGTCTCACACGCAGTGAACTTGTTTGATATGTCAGAGAAGTATGCCGACGTTGCACCGACACAAGAAGTATTGGAAACTTTGAGAAAAATTTGAGTTTCCCCATTTAAGTTCCTAGATGATCTGGAGGGCCGACCCATTAACAACTGGATTGCCATTGGGCAAGTGGTGGGCGTTCATATACGGCAAGAGTTTCTGGAAGACGGTATTTTCAACATCAAGTCTGCACAACCTATTTTGCGTGCAGGCTACATGGGAGATTACTTCGAATTGGGCAAGAGGTTCGAGATGGTTAGACCCGAAAAATAAAGCTATTTCATTTTTATCCTCTCGCGTTAAAAAATTATGGCCAAAAATTCAAAAGCTATCCTTCGCGATCGTGTCAATCAACGCAATGGCTTGCTGGTGCCCGGCGCCTTCAATGCGTTAAGCGCGCGCATGATTGCAGATTTGGGTTTTGAGGCGGTTTACCTCAGCGGCGCAGGCCTCACCAATATGTATTACGGGCTGCCTGACTTGGCGTTCATCAGTTTGCGTGACGTGGTGGAGCACACCAGCGCCATTCGCGATGCGGTCGACATCCCCTTGATCGTGGACATCGACACTGGCTTTGGCAATGCCTTGAATGTGCGTCAAACGGTTCGTGCCTTAGAGCGTGCAGGAGCTGATGCTGTTCAAATGGAAGACCAGACATTTCCCAAGCGGTGCGGCCATTTTTCTGGCAAAGATGTTGCACCGGTTGAGGAGATGATTTCTAAAATCAAGGCGGCCGTTGATGCCAGGCAAGATCAGAACTTTCAGATCATTGCGCGAACAGATGCACGGGCCAAGTATGGCTTTGAAGCGGCCATTGAGCGTGCCATCCAATTCGCAGAGGCTGGTGCTGATATTTTGTTTGTCGAAGCCACTCAAAGCATGGAAGAAGTAAGAGCGCTTACCAAGTTATTAGATAAGCCCCAGCTCATCAACATCGTGATTGGCGGCAAGACCCCGGCCCTTGATCAAGCTGAATTGGCCGAGTTGGGTTTTGGTGTTGTGCTTTATGCAAACGCAGCGCTTCAAGGCGCAGCATTGGGCATGCAAAAATCTTTAGGCCAACTCAAACAAAAGGGCCGCCTCGACGAAGACCCCTCAGTGGTGGTGACATTCCTTGAGCGCCAGCGCATGGTGAACAAGCCCTACTTTGATGGACTTGAAAAGAAGTACAGCTATTCGGGCTCAGTTGAGTAGGTGCATTTTCCGACTCCGCATTTCAAAGACGGTCAATGGCATCTTTGATGAATGATTGACTGTTCATCAAACACCTGAATATTGACTTCGCGTGGTTTAACGAGAAGGAACGCTCAGCTGCGCCGGTAGGCACTGCAGGGCTGACCTGTCCAGCGTTTAAATGCGCGCTGAAATGTGGGACTGTCGCAGAAGCCGAGGTCGTTGGCCAATTGCACCAGCGAGACTTTGGAAGATGACAGCCGGGAGATCGCCAAATCGCGTCTTAGATCATCCTTGAGCCATTGCAAGGAGGTGTGTTCTGTTGTCAGGTGTCGTTGCAGGCTGGAGGGCGCGGTACAGAGTTTTTCGGCAACTTCTTCCAGGGTGAGCCATTGGGGGTAACTGCGCATCAGGCAATTGCGGACGTTTTGTCCGACCAATCCAAAGTGACGCGGTGGCGCGATGATTTGTGTGTAGGCATCGCTCAGAAAGGTACGCAGAGCGGGCTCGTCCCTGCTCACCGGGGTTGCCAACTCTGAAATGTCAAACCAGAAGCCGAATGCACTTTGCTCATAACGCCGAGCAGCCGGAAACACGAACTGGTACATGTCGTCGTCGGTGGGTTGGGCGTAAGTGAAGTCAAAGTGGCGGATCTGCAGTGGTGAGTTCAACAGCCATGCCGACAGACGCCAGAGCACGCGAATCATGGTGTTTTGCGCAAAAACCGGTACGTCACGACCTTGCTCGGCAGGCAGCATGTGCAAGCCCGCCTCGTGGCTGTTGGTTTGCAATGAAAAAACAATGTCGTCCTGCAGCAGATTAAGCGCCGAACTCATGCGCTTCAGGGCACGCCGAAGATCGTGCGCAGAAAGTCCCTCGCGAGCGGTCAGCGCGAAGCTGCCTGGTTTGAAGGGCCGCGAAAAAAGACCGAGGCATTCGTCCTTCAGGTCGCGCACCAAGGCATAAAACAGAGCGGCGTACTGCATGGGTGTGACGCCCGGATCACCTGGCGTATGAAGAGCCTTGGGATCGACCCCGACCTGACGCAAATAGCCATCGACATCGATGTTCCTGCCCTCCAAGCCAGAAAGCAGTCCGAGCACGAAAACTGGAGCAATATAGCCCTCAGTGTTTTCCCGATGTTTGATGGATTTGAGGTCTTTTGCCATTGTCTTGAGGTGACAAGCCATCGTGATGTGATCGGCGCTAGTCTAGCATCAGACCCATGGCTGGCATCAAAAAAGTGCAGCCTGTGATCCATCAAGCGCAAAGGAATGAGCATGAAAAATGATGTGTATGTGGCGGGAGTCGGCATGGTGCCGTTCACCAAGCCCGGGGCCAGTGAGCCCTATCCGCAAATGGCGTCCAAGGCTGTGAAAGCTGCCCTGGCCGATGCTGGACTGGATTACGCCAAAGTTCAGCAAGCCTATGTGGGCTACGTCTACGCAGACTCCACCGCTGGTCAACGCGCTCTTTACGAGGTCGGTATGACCGGCATCCCCGTGGTCAACGTGAACAACAACTGTTCCACCGGGTCAACTGCCCTGTTCCTGGCGCGTCAGGCCGTGATGAGCGGTGCCGCAGATTGCGTGCTGGCCTTGGGCTTTGAGCAAATGAACCCGGGCGCTTTGGGGACGGTCTTCACCGACCGGCCGAGCCCCTTCCAGCATTTTGACGATGCCACGCAGGCGCTGGTCGGTCGCAGTGAAATTCCCTTGGCGCTGCGTTATTTCGGCGGCGCAGGTCTGGCCCACATGGAAGAGTTTGGCACGCCGATGAACACATTTGCCAAGATCCGGGCCAAGGCCAGTCGCCATGCATCGAACAACCCCTTGGCACTGTTTCGAACGGTCGTCACGGAAGAAGAGGTGATGAATGCGCCAGTCATGTGGCCCGGTGTCATGACACGCCTGATGGCATGCCCGCCCACTTGTGGCGCGGCAGCTGCCATCGTGTGCTCAGAGGCTTTTGCAAAGCAGCATGGCCTGAGCACGGCTGTGCGCATCCGGGCTCAGGCCATGACCACCGACACGCACGCGACTTTCGAGTCCCGCGACATGCGTGAAGTGGTCGGGTCGAGCATGGCCAAAGCCTGCGCCGAAAAAGTCTATGCAGAAGCAGGCATCGGCCCCAAGGACATTCAGGTGGTTGAGCTGCATGACTGCTTTGCACACAACGAATTGTTGACCTACGAGGCGCTCGGTTTGTGTGAGCGGGGTGGTGCGCAAAAATTTGTGGAGGACGGCGATAACACCTATGGCGGCCAGATCGTGACCAACCCATCCGGTGGCTTGCTGTCCAAAGGCCATCCCCTGGGGGCAACGGGGCTGGCCCAATGCACCGAACTGGTTCAGCAACTCCGAGGCCAGGCAGACAAACGACAGGTTGAAGGCGCTCGCATCGCACTGCAACACAACCTGGGCTTGGGTGGCGCCTGTGTGGTCACGCTGTATGAAAAGATGCCAGCATGATCGACAAGAAATTCATTGGCTACCAGCTCAAGCCATCCCGCCTCTACATCGACCGCACGCGCCTTCAGTTTTTTGCCAAGGCCATTGGAGAGCAAGATCCCGTGTACGTTGATCAGGCCTCAGCGAAGGCCGCAGGCTACCCGGACCTGCCGGCGCCTCCCACTTTCATGTTCACCGCCGAGCTTGACAGCGGAGCAAATGAGCAGCTCCTGAATGATCTGGGCATTCCCTTGACCAAACTCTTGCACGGTGAGCAATCGTTTCGTTACTTCAAGCCAGTCTACGCGGGTGAAACGGTAGACGTTCAGTCGACCATCACCGACATCTATGACAAAAAAGCTGGCAAGCTGGAGTTTGTCGTCAAGGATTCCCGCGTGACCAACCAGAAAGCAGAGCTTGTGGCCGAAATGCGAACGGTTTTGGTCGTCCGTCATTGAAACAAGAGAAAACACATGTCATCCAAAATTCGCTTGGGCGAGCAGCTGCCCACCTTGCAACTGGGACCCGTTAACCGCACCACGCTGGCGCTGTTTGGTGGTGCTTCTGGCGACCACAATCCCATCCATATCGACATTGATTTTGCGCGTCGCGCAGGCATGCCCGATGTATTCGCCCAAGGCATGTTGGGCATGGCCTGGCTGGGCCGAGTCATCACGCAGTGGATTCCACAGGGGCGGCTGCGTCAATACGATGCCCGTTTCGCAGGCATCACCCATCTGGGCAACACGATCACCTGTACTGGTGAAGTGGTGGAACTGCTGGAGCTCGATGGCGAGGCCTGTGCCCGCATCGCGTTGACCTCATCCAACCAGTTTGGACAAAACAAGATCATGGGCGAAGCTATTGTGGCCCTCGCCTGAACAATACAAAAGGAACATCAGCCATGACCCTAAAACTCGAAGGCAAGGTCGCTCTGATCACAGGTTCCGGGCGCGGCATCGGGCGCTCGATTGCACTCAAGCTGGCCTCTGAAGGTGCGCGCATTGTCGTCAATGATCTGGACGCAGCACCAGCCCAGGAAGTGGTCGATGAAATCCGCAAGGCCGGCGGCCATGCGGTTGCATGCGTTGGAAGTGTGAGCGCCCCAGATTTTGCCGAGCGCTTTGTGGGTACTGCGGTCAGTGAGTTCAAAGGACTCGACATCATTGTCAACAACGCAGGTTACACCTGGGACAACGTGGTTCAAAAGATGACCGACGAGCAGTGGTACGCCATGATTGACGTGCACCTGACGGCGCCGTTTCGCATCCTGCGCGCCGCACAACCGGTGATCCGTGCACTGTCCAAGCAGGAAAAAGAGGCGGGTCAGACCGTGATGCGCAAAGTGGTGAACATTTCTTCGGTCGCCGGCTTGTTTGGCAACGCGGGGCAAACCAATTACTCGACGGCCAAAGCCGGTATCACGGGCATGACGATGACGCTGGCCAAGGAGTGGGGCCGGATGAATGTCACGGTCAACTGCGTTGCATACGGCTTCATCAAGACTAGACTGACGGTGAGTGCCGAGAGTGATTCGACCGCCAACATCGATGGCCGCGACATCAAGGTGGGTGTCAACCCCGACCTCATGGCCGCCATGGAGCGAATGATTCCACTGGGCCGTGGTGGCTCGCCGGACGAGGCTGCTGGCGCGGTGTACCTGCTGTGTATTCCCGAGTCCGACTACATCAGCGGGCAGACGTTGATGTGCAGCGGCGGCTTGACGGGAATCTGAAGTCATGTCCATACTCCCCCAGTTGCATCGCCACGCTTGGATGGATGCCGATATCGAGGCTTTCCGCGATCAGGCACGCCGCTACATCGATCGTGAACTGGTGCCCCATCTGGACGGGTGGCGTCGCCAGGGCTTCATTCCGCGTGAGGTCTGGCGTCCGTTTGGCGAACTCGGCTTTTTGCTCCCCGAGTTGTCCGAGGCTTACGGCGGTGCCGGTGCCAACCTGGCGTATCAACTGGTGGTGCAAGATGAACTGGCCCGTGCCGAGGTGCCGGCCAACACGGCAGTCCACTCCATTGTTGCGCAATACATCGTTGCCTACGGGACCGAGGCGCAAAAACAGCGTTGGCTGCCCAAACTCGCCAGTGGACAAATGCTGGCCGGAATCGCCCTGACGGAGCCCGGTTGTGGCTCTGACCTGAAGGCGCTACGTACCAAAGCCAGCAAGCAGGGCGATCATTACCTGATCGATGGCGCCAAGACTTTCATCACCAACGGCTTTACTGCCAATTTGCTGGTGGTTGCGGTGCGCACGGGGGGTGCGGGTAGCGCAGGCGTTTCACTCATGGTGCTCGAAACCGAGAATCTGCCGGGTTTTCGTGTCGGTCGCCGGCTCGAAAAACTGGGGCAACATGCTTCGGATACGGCCGAGCTGTTTTTTGATGCTGTGCGCATTCACCAGGACCAGCTCTTGGGCGAGCAGGAGGGCTTGGGCTTTCGGCAGTTGATGAGTCAGCTGCCTTATGAGCGCCTGTTGATTGCCGTACCCGCCGCTGCCGTGATTGAAAAAGCGGTGGAACTGACGGTGGACTACACGCGAAACCGCAAGGCTTTTGGCCAGACTGTCTTTGACTTTCAAAACACACGCTTCAAGCTCGCCGAGTGCGCCACGCTGGCGCACGTGGTGCGCAGCTTCGTCAACGACTGCGTGCAGCGCCTGCTGGACGGCACCCTGGACGATGAGGCGGCTTACATGGCCAAGTGGTGGTGCAGTGAGCAGCAATGTAAAGTGACTGACGAGTGTCTTCAGCTGTTTGGCGGCTACGGGTACATGGCTGAATACCCGATTGCCCGCCTTTATGCGGATGCCCGCATCCAGCGCATCTACGGTGGAACCACCGAGATCATGAAAGACCTGATTGCGCGAAGACTGGGCACATGAGCGCGCGCCTGAATGCCCCACTGACCGGCGTGCATGTCCTCGAGTTTGAAGGCATTGGCCCTGGCCCTCTGGCCGGGCGCATGTTGGCCGATCTGGGTGCGCAGGTGACGGTGATCACCAGGCCGCTCCAGGGCTTGGTCGCTGCCCAGTTGGCAGGCAGTGGCGATAACCCTCTGCACCATGGCAAAACGGTCCATCGCATGGACCTCAAGCAAGAGGCTTGCCGCCTGGAGGCCTTGGCACTGGTGGCACAGGCCGATGCGCTCATCGAGGGAAATCGCCCTGGTGTGATGGAGCGATTGGGCCTGGGGCCCGCAGAGTGCGCCCGCGTCAACCCGCGCATTGTTTATGGCCGCATCACCGGCTGGGGGCAGAACGGACCTTTGGCGCAAGCAGCCGGCCACGATTTGAACTACGTGGCATTGACGGGTTTGTTGGCCTTGTCGGCGCACCGAGGTGAGCGCCCTGTGTTGCCACCCACGGTGGTGGGCGATGCCGGCGGTGCTCTGGGTCTGGCGTTTGGCATCGTCAGCGCGGTTCTGGCAGCTCGCACCAGTGGCCAAGGGTCTGTGGTGGATGCCGCCATTGTCGACATCGTCGCCATGATGGGCGGTATTGCACACTGGGTCCACGACAGTGGCCAGTTGGGCACCGACAAGCCCAGCGCGTTTCACGATTCACCGTTTTATGACGTGTACCGCTGTGCTGATGGGGCTTACATCAGCCTGGGGGCGCTGGAGCCTCAGTTTTATGAAATGCTGATGAACAAGCTCGGCTTGTCGGATGTCCCGCTGGGCAATCAATACGCCGTCGAGGACTGGCCCGATTTGAAGGCCCGCATGACGGCGCTGTTCCTGAGCCAGCCCCGACAACATTGGTGCACGCTTTTGGAAGGCACTGACGCTTGTTTTGCCCCCGTTCTGACGCTGGATGAAGCCGCAGGTCATCCGCACAATGTTGCTCGCGGCATACTGGCCCAGACAGCCACTGGTCAGACGCGCAGCCATGCTGCGCCACGCTTCACACCCTTGCCAGGAGTAACAGGCCCATGACCGAAGCGCAGCGCCATTTGCCCATGCTGGAGGCCCGGGACATCACGCTCAAGTTTGGCGGCGTAACCGCGTTGTCCAATATCTCGATCGATATTGGACACCAGGAGTTGGTGGCGCTCATTGGCCCCAATGGCGCAGGCAAGAGTTCCTTGCTGAACGTGCTGTCCGGCTTTTACCGCCCCAGCGAAGGTAGCGTGCGGTTTGAGGGCAAGAACATCGGGCGCTGGCCGGTGCATCTGGTGGCCCAAGCGGGCCTCGCCCGTACCTTCCAGGGCACACATTTGTTGCCCCACATGAGCGTGCTCGACAACATCATGGTGGGCCGGTATATGCACATGAAAAGCTCGCTGACCACGGCTTTTTTCTACTACCCATTTGCGCACCGCGAAGAACTGGCGCACCGCGCCGTGGCCGAGGAAATCTTGAGTTTTCTTGAGCTCGAACACCTGCGGCATCACCCTGTGGGGACCCTGGGTTACGGCATGCGCAAGCGGGTTGATCTGGGGCGGGCCCTTGCCATGGAGCCGCGCATGCTGTTGCTGGATGAACCCATGGCCGGTATGAACGTGGAAGAAAAAGAAGATCTCGCCCGTTTCATTCTGGACATTCGCGAGTCGCGGCAGATTCCGGTGGTCTTGGTGGAACACGACATGGGTGTGGTGATGGACATTGCTGATCGTGTGATCGTGCTTAATTTTGGCCGCAAGATCGCGGATGCAAGTCCTGCCGCCGTGCAGCAGGACCAGCAGGTGATTGCCGCTTATCTGGGGGTGCACGCATGAGCGCAGACAGGCTGACACCGCAGACCTTGCCGCAATGGTTGCTGCACAACGCCGCCAACCACCCCGATGAGGTGGCGCAAAGGTACAAGCGCAATGGCATCTGGCAAGAATTCAGCTGGGCCGATGTGCGCGACGAAGTGCGCGAGTTGGCTTTGGGGTTGCGAGCGCGCGGGGTGCAGCGCAGCCAGACCGTGGTGTTGATGAGTGAAAACCGCCCTGAGCTTTACTGGGCCGAATGGGCGGCGCAGGCCATCGGGGCCAAGGTCGTTGCTTTGTATCCTGACGCCACAGAGGCCGAGGTCGACTATGTGTTGCAAGACGCGCAGGCTGTGTGTGTTTTCGCTGAAGATCAGGAGCAAGTCGACAAGGTTCTGCCTTTGATGTCGCGACACGCGGGCATGCACACCGTGGTGTGGTGGGAGTCTGGTGGTCTGTGGTCTTATCGTCACGAAGGCCTGTTCGGTTGGGACGACTTCAAGGCACCGGCCCGGCCCGTCGCTGCGGAAGATGCGCTCTGGTTTGAGCAGGCCATCCATCAAGGGCAAAGCCAAGACATTGCCTTGCTGCTGTACACATCGGGTACCACCGGTGAGCCCAAAGGCGTGATCACGACACACGCATCGCTGCTGCACAATGCCGAGCGTATTGGCCAGACGCTCCAGTTGCCTCAAGGCTGTGAATACCTGTCTTATATCCCCCTGTCCTGGGCCACAGAGCAGTGGGTAGGGGTCACTTTGGGCCTGATTCGTCCGATGCGGGTGAGCTTTGCCGAGCGGCCAGACCAGATCCAGGAGGCGATTCGCGAGCTGGCCTGCGAGATGGTGTTTTTTGGGCCCCGGCAGTGGGAAAGCTTGGCGGCACGGGTGCATGCCCGCATGCTGGATGCCCCACCCTGGCGGCAACGGGTGGTGGACTGGGGGCTGCACATTGGCCGCCTGGCGAGGTCCGAGCAGATGGACACCGCCAGGCGCCCTTGGTGGGTGCGGCTGCTCTTGCCGCTGGCAGACGCACTGGTGCTGCGACCATTGCGTGATCAGTTGGGGCTGCTGCGTGCCAGGATCGTCTTTACTGGCGGCGCCGCCGTTGCGCCTGATATCTTTCGTTTGTTTGCAGCCATGGGCGTGATGCTGCGAAACGTCTACGGTTGCAGCGAATTCGGCTTGATCACGGTGCATCAAGGCGAGCAGGCCAATCCGGAAACCATTGGCCATTTGGCGCTCCTGCCCAGTGCCTGGGGCGAGCCCATGCAGTGGCGTCTGGCACCCACTGGAGGCTTGGAGTTGCGCGGCGGAACCGGTTTTGCAGGTTACTGGGGCAAGCCTGAAAAGAGCGCTGAAAAAATGAATGGTGACTGGTTTCAAACCGGCGATGCCGTCGGGCAGGGGCCGACCGAGACCGAGCTGATTTACTACGATCGTGTCGAGCACATGAGCTGCCTCAAGGGCGGACACACCTTCTCCAAGCAGTTCATTGAGGTGCGTTTGCGCTTTTCTCCTTACATCCGCGAAGTGATGGTGGTGGGAGACCCGTCGCGTGAGTCTGTGACGGCCCTGGTCAATATTGATGGCGATGTCTTTGGCCGTTGGGCCGAGCTCCAAGGGGTTTCTTTCACCACGTTCACCGACTTGTCGCAGCGACCCGAGATTTTGACGCAGGTCGCTTCCGAGATCGCGCAGGTCAACCGAACCTTGCCAGAAGCGGCTCGCATCACCCATTTTGTGAATCTGCCCAAGGAGCTCGATGCCGACGAAGGTGAACTCACCCGCACCCGAAAACTCAAGCGCGATTTCATTGAGCAGCGCTATGGTTGCTTGATTGAGGCCATGTACGTGAACCAGGCCAAAACCGCCATTGAGATACCGATCCGGTATCAGGACGGCCGATCTGGCGTGCTGCGTGCGGATGTTGCCGTGGGCCGCATTCCTCAACTGAGTCTTCAGGAGAACTGAGCCCATGATCGACTTCTTCAATTACCTCATCAACGGCTTCCTGCAAGGTCAGATCTACGCCTTGCTGGCGCTGGGCTTCATGGTGATCTACAGAGCCAGCAAGGTGTTCAACTTCGCCCAGGGTGAGCTCATGATGCTGGGCGCTTACTCGGTCTGGACACTGACCATTGGTGTCAGCCTCTCGCCCTGGTTGGCGATTCCACTGGCCTTTGTCTGCGCTATTGCTTACGGCTGGCTGATCGAGCGGCTGTTTTTTGAACGGCTGGTGGGTGAGTCGGTTTTCTCCATGGTGATGGTCACCATTGGCCTGGTGATCCTGATTCGCGGCATCGTGCTGGTGGCCTGGGGTCCGGCGGATCGTTCCTTTCCAGTGCTGCTGCCACCCGCCCCGCTGATCGTTGGCGACATGATCTTCCCCTCCAATTTGGTGATCGGGGCCTTGCTGACGGTCGTGGTGACTTTGGGCATGTCGTGGTTCTTTAACCGCACCCGTGCGGGTCTGACCCTGACGGCTGTGGCGGAAGAACCCACGATAGCGATATCGCTCGGGATCTCGGTCAAGCGTGCTGTCACCCTCGCCTGGATGATGGGCTCGGTCATTGCCACGGCCGGTGCCATCGTGTTGCTCACCGGCCGATCCATCACTGTCCAGACGGCTGATGTTGCGCTGGCGTCGCTGCCGGTGGCCTTGCTGGCGGGCCTGGAGTCTATTGGCGGGTTGATCCTGGCTGGCGCCATTGTGGGGATTGTTCAGGCTTTGGTGGCCGCTTATATTGATCCTGCGATCGGCGGCTCTGCCTCATCCATCGTGCCCTTTGTGTTCATGCTGCTGATCTTGCTGGTGCGTCCCACCGGCCTGTTCGGCTGGCGCCATGTGGAGCGTGTGTGATGGACCCGTCAGGCATTTTCTTTACCAATTATGCGGGCGACCGATCCCTTATTCGCACGCGTGCGCAATGGCTCAGTCTTTTGGTGTTGCTGCTGGCGTTAGCAACTGCGCCCTGGTGGGCATCAGACCGCTGGGTCAGCATTGGGTACACCACTTTCATCACTGCGGTGGCTGTCATGGGCCTGCAAATCTGTACCGGCTATGCGGGGCAGATCAATCTGGGCCAATCCGCGTTCATGGGGGTGGGTGCCTACGGTGCTGCAGTGGCCATGGGGGCCGGATGGGATGCGACTGCGGCACTGGTGATCGGGGGCGCGGGGGCTGCGATTTTTGGCGTGATGTTTGGTTTGACGGCGGCGCGCATCAAAGGCTTTTACCTCGCGCTCACCACCATCGCAGCGCAGGCCTTGTTCCATTTTCTGGTGTTGAATTTACCCCAGTCGTGGCTGGGCGGTGCCGGCGGTTTGAACGTGAAATCTATTTCGGTGTTGGGTCTGTCGCTCGAAAACGACCGTGCGATTTACTGGTTTTCATTTGCTGTGCTGCTCATCATGACTGCGGGTGCCTTCGGCATCGTGCGCTCGCGCCACGGGCGCAGCTTTGAAGCGGTGCGGGACGATGACGTCGCTGCCGGCATGATGGGCATTCCCGTGGCTGCAACCAAGG
This sequence comes from Comamonadaceae bacterium, assembly GCA_947478725.1. Taxonomy (GTDB): domain Bacteria; phylum Pseudomonadota; class Gammaproteobacteria; order Burkholderiales; family Burkholderiaceae_C; genus Polaromonas. The sequence goes on along the minus strand of CANJWZ010000019.1, from coordinate 47,826 downwards.
CCCGTGCTTTTCTGGTCAGTTCTTTTTATGCCGGTGTTGCGGGCGGACTGTGGGTGGTGGCTTTGCGGCATGTCTCCATCGAGCAGTTCACGCTTTTCAATGCGATCTGGATGATCGCCATGATGATTGTTGGCGGCCTGGGCTCCATCGTCGGCGCGCTGATTGGCACCGTCATGATCCAGCTCGCCCGAGAGGGGGTGACCAGCCTGGGGCCAAGCTTCGTGCAATGGGTGCCTGCACTGGGGCAGGACTTTGTCTTTGCCGCCATGAATGTTTTGCTGGGCACCGTCATCATTCTTTTTCTGCTTTTCGAGCCCAAGGGCGTGATGCACCGAATTCAGATCACCAAAAAGGCCTTTCGTTTATGGCCCTTTCCCTACTGACCGTCATGGGGCGGCTTCTTTAACCACCACAGGAGATCATATGAAAAAACTGATGAACTGGACCGCGCGAGTCCTTATGTCTGCGGGCATCGCTAGTGCGGTGATGGCACCGGTTGGCGCGCAAACGGTCTACCAGGTTCCGGCCTTGTCGGACTATTCAGGCCCGTTTGCCGCCATCATGCCGATGGTCGGACCTGGGCGCGAGGGTGTGGTGAACTGGTGGAATGCTGAAGTGGGCGCCAAGCTCGGCGTGAAACTAGACATGAAAACCTACGATACGCGCTACGACACGGCCCAGACGGCCAGCCTGTGGCCAGGTGTGCTGGCCACCAAGCCCTTGATTGGACTGTCTTTGGGGGGGCCGGACGTTGCCGCAGTCCAGCAGCGCCTGCCGACCGACAAGGTGCCGATGATCCTGGGCTCGGCCGCCACCGGCTTCAGCTGGCGACCCAACCAGTGGGTCATGTCCACGCGCCCCACATTTGTGCATGAATTCGCGGGCTTTGTCGAGTGGTTCCAAAAAAACAAAGTCGGTGGCTCCCGACCGGTCAAGGTCGCCATGTTCACCACCGAAGCGTCCCCCACCTTTGCCGATTTGGGCAAGGGCATGAACGCCTATGCAAAGGCCAATCCCACCAAGATCAGTCTGGTGGAAATGGTTTATGTGGAGCCGCAGCCTGCAGACGTGACTCTGCAACTGCGCCGCGTTCTCAACGCGGGCGCCGAACTGATCCTGGTGCCCACCAATATCCAGCAGGCGGTGGCTGTCAAGCGTGCCATGCAAGCTTTGGGCAAGAACGTGCCAATGGCTTACAGCATTCACAACTCCCCTGCCATGCTGCAAAAACTGGTCGGCGGCCTGGCTGCCATGGAGGGGGACTATGAGGTCCATTCCGGTGTGATTGCCACCGAGGAAGACAGCGAGACCAAGAAGTTTTATGACATGCTGGTGGCCAAGTACGGCATGAAAGCGCCCTGGCACTCGCTCACCACCGTGGGCATGAGCCAGGCCCTGGTGATGGTACGGGCGGTCGAAACCGCTGCGCGAAAGTACGGCGGCGACAAGCTGACAGGTGAGCTGCTTTACAAAACCTTGATTGACACCAATTTCTCAGGCAAGGACTTTTTCGGCTACAGCGGTGGAGACATCGATTACTCGGTCGAAGCGCCTTTTCCGACCCGGGACCCACGGGTCAATATCGGCCAGGTGGTGGGCGGCAAGCTGACCACGGCGGCCACACAGGTGCCCGTGCCAAATCTGGCCAAGTGGTAACTGCAAGGCAGCTGCCGTGTCTGAACCACTGGTCGAACTCAACAACGTTGAGGTCCTTTACGCCGACGTGATCCTGTCGCTGAAAGGCATCACGCTGGAGGTGGCTGACGGCGGCTGCACGGTGCTGCTCGGCCCTAATGGGGCTGGCAAGAGCACCACGCTCAAAACCATCTCCGGCATGCTGGCCGTGGAGGAGGGGCGTGTGGCCTCCGGCAATGTGCGCATGCTAGGCCAGCAGGTCACCGGGCGCTCTGCCGAGCAGATGGTGGCCGATGGGGTGGTCCATGTCGTCGAAGGACGCAAGGTGCTGCGCCACATGACGGCGGAGCAAAACCTCGTCGTCGGCGGGCATCGCCTGATGCGCATGCCCGACGTCAAGCATGGTTTGGACCGGGTCTATGGGCTGATACCCCGCTTGGCTGAACTGAGAACCCGCACCGCGGGCTATCTATCAGGCGGGGAGCAACAGTTGTTGCTGATCGGGCGCGCCATGATGGCGCAACCCCGGCTACTGATGATCGATGAACCCTCACTCGGTCTGGCACCCATGATGGTCAGTGAGATTTTTGGTTTACTTGCCAAACTGCGCCAAGAAGGTGTTTCTCTGCTGATTGTGGAGCAGCATGCCCAGGCCGCGTTGGAAATTGCCGACCACGGCTACATCCTGGAAAACGGCCGCGTGGTGCTTGAGGGTACAGCCGCTGAACTGAGTGCCAATGAGGACATTCAGGAGTTCTATTTGGGCAAGCAGGCCAGCGGTGAGCGTCGCAACTACCGCGAGGTCAAGCACTACCGTCGACGCAAACGTTGGCTGGGCTGACAGCATGCCAAATCTTCACGGCATTGAATGGACTTCGGAGGCTCTGGTGGGCAGCATCGTCCTTGATCGCCCAACACACCACAACGCTTTAGGTCGCGGCACAGCATCCGCTTTGGCGCAGGCCATCGCTGATGTGCTGGCTGCACAACCGCGCGTGGTCGTTGTCAAGGCACGTGGACCGATTTTTTGCGCGGGTGGCGATATTCAGGAGTTCGCCAGCGCGGGCGATCAGCTGCCAGCGCTTGTCGATGACATCCTGGAACAACTTCTGCCGGCGTATTTGCAGCTGGCACAGGCGACTTGCCCTGTGGTGACTGTGGTCGGTGGACCGGTCGGCGGTGCGGGCATCGGTTTGGCCTTGTGTGGCGACTTCGTGCTGGCCAGCGACAGCATGAAACTGCGCACAGGGTATTCAGCCATCGGCTTGTCGCCCGATGTCGGAGCGTCTTATTTTCTGGCGCGGCGTATCGGCGCTGTTCGAGCGAAGCAATGGCTGATGCTCAGTCAGGCCGTGGACGCCGAGCGTTGCCTTGCTGCGGGTGCGGTTGATCAAGTCTTTCCTGCCCATGAGTTAGAAGCTGCCGCCCAAGGCTTGGTCGATCAGTTATGCCGCGCTGCGCCAGCCTCATTGGCTGCCATCAAAAAGCTGTCAATGCACGGGCCAGGCTTGTCATTGCAGGAGCACTTGCTGCTGGAGCAGCAATTGCTCAAGGCCTGTGCAGCTACCCCAGATGCGCGCGAGGGGGTTGCCGCATTCGTCCAAAAAAGACCCGCTGTGTTCAAAGGGTAAGGGGCCTGATTCTTTATCTCGGGTGGCCTGCTGGATGGCCTGCTAAACAACAAAACCCTAACCACCGGCGAGAGAAATTAACATACCCTATTAGGTATAATTAATCATGCCACTTCCCCACAAAGAAAAGCCATTGCACTGGGTTGGCTCATCCAAGAAGGACCTGGTTGCCTTGCCAGCAGAGGTGGTGGACGACTTTGGTTACGCGCTTGGCGCGGTGCAAATGGGTGCCATGCCAGCCAGCGCCAAACCCTGGAAGGGCGAAGGATCGGGTGTGCTTGAACTGGTGGAAAGCCTGCGCGGCAATACCTTTCGGGCGGTTTACACCGTGCGCTTTGCCCAGGCGGTGTATGTTCTGCATTGTTTTCAGAAAAAATCGCCCGACGGCAAACGCACAGCCCAAACAGACATTGACTTGATTCACGAACGCCTCAAAGTGGCCGAACAACACTACAAGGAACACTATGCCAACCAAAGCTAAACCGCCAGCCCTGAGCAGCCTTGCACAAGGCAAGGCGTCAACGGAGCCCGTTGAAATGGGGTCTGGCAATGTGTTCGTCGATTTGGGTCTGCCAGACCCCGACGAACGCAAGCTGCGGGTTCAATTGGCCATCCGGCTGAACGACTTGTTACAAGCCGAAGGTTTGACACAAGCTATGGCCGCAAAACGTCTGGGCCTGGCACAACCCCATGTGTCGGAACTCAAAAACTACAAGCTGGGCCGTTTTTCCAGTGAACGCCTGCTCCACTGCATCACGCTGCTCAACCGCGACGTAGAAATTTTCATCCGCCCGCGTGCTGCGGGTGCTGACAAGGCCAGCGCCGGTGCAGTCATGGTGTGGGCAGCGGTTTAACGCATCCGGCCTCATTGGCTGCCATCAAAAAGCTGTCGATGCACGGGCCAGGCTTGTCATTGCAGGAGCACTTGCTGCTGGAGCAGCAATTGCTCAAGGCCTGTGCAGCTACCCCAGATGCACGCGAGGGGGTTGCCGCTTTCGTCCAAAAAAGACCCGCTGTATTTAAAGGGTAAGGGGCACCCGATCCTGAGGACGCCACCCACATACAAATGACAACCATGCCAAACACCAACACCTCCACCATCATTGACCTGCTGGATCGCAATGCCAGTTCGCACAAGAACAGACCTGCGCTGATTTTCGAAGACCATATTTTCACCCACGCCAGGTTGCAACACGCCGTACAAATTCAAGCGGCGGCTTTGCATGCTGCCGGTGTTCAGCGCGGCGATCGCGTGCTGGTGGTTTGCGGTAACCGCCCCGAGGTTTTGGTGCTGCTGGGCGCTGTCGCCTGGCTGGGTGCCATGCTGGTGCCGCTCAATCTTCGTTTGTCGCCAGCTGAAATGGCTCAGCAAGCGCGTGATGCCAGTCCCGCCTTGGTCATTGTGGACTCGGGGGGTGCCCCCTTGTGGACGGCGGCGTGGCCAGAAGGCATGGTTGGTGTACCGCTTGAAACTCTGGCCGAGCCGGTCAGTGGGTCTTTGGCCTGTGTTGGCCAAGCCCAGCAAGACCAAGTGCCGCGTCAGGATTCACCCGATCAGGCGGTCATCATGCTTTTCACGGCTGCGGTGGATGGGCATGCGCGCGGCGCGGTTTTGTCCCAGTCGCAATTGCGCGCATCCGCCATTCAAACGGGGGGCGCTTGGGCGCTGGGTGAGCACGACCGTTGGTTGGGCGTGCTGCCGCTGTTCCATGCGGCCGGTATTGGGCTGGCGCTTGCACTTTTAGAAGCGGGCGGTGCTTGCATGATCTTGCCGCGTTTTGATCCTGTGGTAGCGGTTGCAGCCGTGGCGCGCCACCGCATCACGGTGTGCGCCACCTTTGCCCCGATGCTGGGCGCCCTTTTGGATGCGGCAACCCAAAGCCCGGGCGGTACGGCTTCACTGGGCAGTTTGCGCTTTTGCATGGGGCTGGAGCCACCGGGCGTGCTCACTCGATTGGCGGCGCTGTGCCCAGCTGCCAAGTTCTGGTCTGCCTACGGTCAGGCCGAGGTGTCCAGCATGGTTTGTATGGGCTTGCAAAGTGAGCGCCCAGGCGCAGCCGGTCGAGCCATTGCCCCGACCGAAGTGCGGGTGCAGGATGCAGCAGGTCGTGCTTTGGCCGCAGGGCCCGAAGGCGAGATTGCCGTCCGGGGTCCGACCGTGTTTCTGGGTTATTGGGAGCCTGAAACCAAACGCCCTTTCAAATCGGCCGACCCGTGGCACCGCACCGGTGATCTTGGGCGACTCGACGAGGACGGTTGGCTCTGGTTTACCGGGCGAGCGGCTCATAAACAACTCATCAAAACCGGCGGTGAAAACGTCTACCCTGCCGAGGTGGAGCAGGTCTTGCTCGAACACCCCGCCGTGGCCGAAGCCTTTGTTTTTGGCAGGCCTGACGACAAGTGGGGAGAGGCGGTGCACGCCGTCTGTGCCCTGAAAGACGGGGCTAGCCTTGCGCCAGCAGAACTGCTGAGGTTCCTTGACGCACGCATCGCCCGCTACAAGAAGCCGCAAAGCTTGGTTTTTCTTCCTGCGCCTTTGCAGCGCAACACCAAAGTGTCAACATGAACTTGCGAAAGGCTGTGTAAAAAACCCAGCATTAGTAGGTGCGCGCACATCCTTTAGCGCTTGCCCGGCTTAAGCGGGCAATTGTTTTAGGAGCCTTTAAACGTCGGCTTTCGCTTTTCAATAAAGGCGCTACATCCTTCGTGAGCATCATCACTGTCAAACACCAGGCTGACAGTTGCTGCCTCATAAGCCAGCCCGGCAGACAGGGGCATATCCGCGCCGTGCAACATGGACGCTTTGAGCAACTTCAACGCAACCGGCGACTTCTCTGCAATACGTGCTGCGAGCTTTATGGTTTCTTCAAGCAGCTGCGCGCGGGGCACCGCCTGGTTGACCAGGCCCATCGCCACTGCCTCGTTAGCGTTCAAAAAATCTCCGGTGAACATCAGCAGCTTGGCCTGGCACAGCGGCAGCTGGCGCATCAGGCGCTGTGAGCCGCCGCCGCCAGGAAAGATGCCCAGCTTGATTTCAGGCAGGCCAATTTTTGCTTCATTGGCCATCAGGCGGATGTCGATGGTCAGCATGAACTCCATGCCGCCGCCCAGTGCCCAGCCGTTGACCGCTGCAATCGTCGGCTTGCTGCAGACTTCAAAACGTCTGAAGACGCGGTGCACGGTTTCAGAAAACTCGTTGTAGTGCTGCAGGCCGCGCCGGGCGTTCAGGTCCTTGATGTTGCCGCCGGCAATGAAGGCTTTGTCGTTGACGCCTGTGACGACGATGACACGAATGTCTGGGTTGCGCTCAAGCGTTGTCAATGCTTGCTCCATGGCCATCAGCATGGGCACGTGCAGGGTGTTGAGCTCTTCCGGGTTATTAAAACGCATCAAGCCGACGTGGCCAACGGTCTCAAGGGTGACGAGGTCTGGCTTCATGCGTAACTCCTGTTGGTGTGCTTTTGCGGGCTCAAGCTTTGGTGCCTGCAAGCCTTGCCTCTAACTGCGGAAGGCGGTCCACGCCGAAGAAGCCTTCGCCATCCACCACCACAAAGGGTGAACCGAAAACCTTCTTCTGAACGGCTTCTGTGATTGCGGCCTGCAGCATGGCCTTGGCCTCGTCGTCCTTCAGGAGATCGCATACCTTGGCCGTTGACCCCAGACTGGCAGTGTGTTCACCCACCATGTGTGCGATGACGTCGATATTTGAAATATCGCGACCGTCGCGAAAGTAGCCGCGCAGCACCGTCTGCGCAAAAGGCACGGCTGCGCTTGGCGCCTTGCTGTGCAACAGGTAGAAGGCACGCGCTGCATGTTGCGTCAGCGCCGGAAAGCCGGTCGGCAGGCTGTAATCAATGTTCAGGAATGTTGCTGATCGTGCAAAGTCTGCGGTGATGTATTCAAGCTTGACCGGGTGCTCAAACGGCGGGGGCAAGCCCAATGAGCGCAAGGCGGCAAACAAAAGGATGGGTCGCCAGATCACCGTGCGTCCGTGTTTGGCGGCCAGCACGTCAATCTTTTCAGACATGAAGTAGCCATAGGGCGAAGCGAAGTCAAAGTAAAAATCAATCGGCTGCATGGTGCTCTGCAAATGTTCTCAGGTTGCTGTGGTGGACCGGCGCAAGGCTTGACTCGGGCCCAGCCTGCAGGCTTTGTCGTATTCGTCGGCGATGCGACTGACCAGCGCGGCAACGGCCGGTGCGTCATGGATGGTGGCGACGCCCTGGCCGGCGCTCCAGAGGTCCTTCCAGAGTTTGGCGGTGGTATCGGTCAGTGACGACATGTCGGGCGCCTTGGGCGGCAGTGTGCTCACGTCCACCCCCCACTTATCGAGCGATGGCTTGAGAAAGTTGGCATGAACACCCGACAGCCTGTCGGTGTAGATGAGGTCGGACACATCGCTGTCAATCACCATCTGCTTGAACTCCTGCTGGGCGTTGGACTCCTGCGTGGCAATGAAGCGTGTCCCCATGTACACCAGGTCGGCGCCCAGGGCTTCTGCTGCGCGTATCTGGTGGCCGTCATTGATGCCGCCGCCCAGCACCAGGCAGCCGTCCCAGAACTCACGGATTTCACGAACCAGTGAAAACGCACTCTGGTTCGATGCGTGTCCGCCTGCGCCCGCGCCCACGCAGATCAGGCCGTCGACACCGGCATCGACAGACTTGCGTGCGTGCGCTGCGCTCGTCACGTCGCAGAAAACCGTGCCGCCATAAGCGTGCACTGCCTCAACAACTTTGCCAGGATGGCCCAGGCAGGTGATGACAAACGGCACACGATGTTTGACGACCAGCGCCAGATCCGGCTCGAACCGCACGTTGGTCCGGTGCACGATGAGGTTGACGCCGTAAGGTGCAGCGGTGGCCGAGGGGTGGCTTGCGCTGTGGGCGGCCAGGCTATTTTTGATATCGGTGAGCCACTGGTCAAACTGCTCCGATGTTCGCGCATTGACATGGGGAAAGGTACCGACCATACCGGCCTTGCACTGGGCTGTCACCAGTGGAGGAAACGACACCAGAAACATCGGCGAACCGATGGCAGGTATTGACAGTGCGTTCTGAAAAAGAAGGGGTAGTGGCATAAGACGCGCAAAAAGTGTCAGGTGGCGGCAGGGCGTGCATCGCGTTTTTTGCGGGCGCGCAAATCCATCATGCCGGGCAGGGTGCGTGGGTCCAGTCCAGGTTCGAAGATCTGGTGCTTCTGGATTTTTTGGGTTGCAGTGGTCGGAATGCTGTCCGTCAAGTAGAGCCAGCCAGGCGCCTTGTAATACGCCAGGTTGGCGTTGCAGTGATCAAACAGAACTTTGGCCGTCGCTGCCGCATCGACTGCCTTGACCTTGAGCACCACGCAGGCCAGCACCTCTTCTTCCCGGACCTCATCTTTCACCGCGAGTACCGCAACGCTGTCAACCAGCGGGTGTGCCTGCAGCAGGGCTTCGACCTCGGCTGCGGCGATGTTTTCGCCCGACCGTCTGATGATGTTTTTGCGCCTGTCAATAAAGCGCAGCAGGCCGGTGGCGTCACGCGTGACGATATCGCCGGTGTGAAACCAGCCACCGCGCCAAGCGGCCTCGGTAGCGGGTTCGTCATCCAGGTAGCCGCTGAAGAAATGCTTGCGCGGCGTGGCTGCGCTGTGGCGAACGATCATTTCGCCTTCTTGCCCTGCCGGCATGTCGATATCGTTGTCGTCGACCACGCGTACTTCAACGCCTGGCGTGGCGCGGCCAAAGGCGCGTGTGCCGATTTCGCGTGGCAACTGGTTGTCGATGATGGCGCGCACCATCTCGGTCATGCCCCAGATCTCGATCAGCGGAAAGCCGAAGCGTTCTTCAAAAGCCTTGTGGCGCTGAGGCTCGACACCTGCACCGATCGCAAAGCGCACGACGTGGTCACGTTCATGCGGGTGAGGCGCCTGACCCAGCAGCATCGGCACGACCACGCCGAGGTAATGCACAACGGTGGCTCTGGATTCATAAACCTCGGTCCACCAGCGCGATGGCTGGAAGCGGTCGGTTTGCACCTGGCAGTTGCCCCAGAGCATGGCGCAGTAAAACGAGAAGATCGAGGCGTTGACATGAAACAGCGGCAGCGGGTTGTAGATGCGTTCGCAGGCTTGGCCAAATGTTGACAGGCCGCCGCGGGTCGAATACCAGGCACCTGCAGCCAGCTCATAGCCATGTGACAGCACGCAGCCCTTGGGCCGCCCGGTGGTGCCCGACGTGTACAACACACTCGCGGCTGTGGAGCCATCGGGTGTGCTGGATGTAGCCTTGCGGTCCGCAGTTGGCAAGCCCGCGGTGAAGTTTTCAAACAGCACGACCTGCGGCTTGGCGTGCTCCGCCTGTTGCATGCCAAGACGCAGCTGCGCTTGCAGGGCCGTCAGCACGACCACCAGGTCAACTTTGGCGTGGTCCAGCACATAGGCCATTTCACGCGGGCGATGATCGGGATTGAGCGGCACACAGCACACGCCCAGCGCATTCATGGCCAGCTTGTGCAGCATGTGCTCGGGACGGTTTTCAATCAGCAGCGCGATACGGTGGCCAACGCCGTAGCCAGCTACAGAATAAACCTGCATGAGTTCACGTACCGTGCGCGCGGCTTCTGCGTACGTGATTTCCTTGCCCGCCGGGTCGTACGCTCGGGCAGGGTTGGCTGGTACTGCCAGAAAGGATTTGTCTGCATAGGCGTCGGCTGCGCGAAAAAACGTTTCACCAATGGTGGAGTGGTCGTCGACGGCAATCATGCGCTCTCCTGCAAATTTGTGTGACCGGCTTACAGGCGCAGCACGCCGTAACCCATCTCGCCAAACGGTGCGTTGAGCGACGACACAATGGCCATGCCCAGTGCATTTCGGGTGTCTACCGGATCAAGAATGCCGTCATCCCACATCTCCGATGTGGAATGGTAGGCATCGCTCTCGGCCTCAAAACTGGCCAGCACCGGGTCGCGGATGGCGGCGATCTGCTCTGCATCAAGCTCATGGCCCTTGCGCTGCAGCTGGCGTATCTTGACGTCGGCCAGGGTGTTGGCAGCCTGCTCGGCACCCATCACGGCGATCTGCGACTGCGGCCACATCCACAAAAAGCGGCCATCAAAGGCGCGGCCGCACATGCCGTAGTTGCCAGCACCGAATGAGCCACCGACGATCACGGTGAATTTGGGTACTGTGCAGCCGACCTGCGTCATGATCATCTTGGCGCCGTCTTTGGTGATGCCGCGCTCCTCGTACTCCCGGCCGACCATGTAGCCGGTGATGTTTTGCAAAAACACCAGAGGCGTGCGGTCGCGGTCGCAGAGCCGCATGAAGTGCGCTGCCTTGAGCGAGCTGTCGTTAAAGAGCACGCCGTTATTGGCCAGGATGCCGACCTTGCAGCCCCAGATGCGGGCGTAGCCGCAGATCATGGTGGTGCCGTAGTCAGGCTGATACTCATGAAAGTTGCTGCCGTCGACCACACGCGCAATCACCTCGCGCATGTCAAAGCCGGTTTTCCAGTCGGTGGGCACGATGCCGTAGAGCTCTTTCGGGTCGTAGAAAGGTTCTTCGGCCTCAACGCGGTCTATGGTTTGTTTGGTGATGGGCGATGTGTTGGCAAAGATGTCGCGTGCAATCGCTATGGCGTGGGGTTCGTCGTCGGCCGCGTAATCGCAGGTGCCCGACACCGTGGTGTGCATGGTGGCGCCACCCAGCGCTTCTGCGGTGACGATTTCCCCGGTGGCCGCCTTGACGAGTGGCGGGCCACCCAGAAAGACGCCGCCATTGCCGCGCACAATGACGCTGTAGTCGGACAGCGCGGGGATGTAGGCGCCACCGGCAGTGCAGTGACCCAGCACCACAGCAATTTGCGGCACCCCCATTTTGGACAGCGTGCACTGGTTGCGAAAGATACGGCCCGCAGCATGTTTGTCGGGAAAGAGGTCTGACTGCAGTGGCAGGAAGCCGCCAGCGCTGTCGCACAGATGGATGACGGGCAGCCGGTTTTCAATCGCGATGTCAAGCGTGCGCACGATCTTTTTTATCGACAGAGGGTACCAGGCACCACCCTTGATGCTGGGGTCATCGGCGTGGATAAGGACTTCGCGTCCGTGGATGATGCCAATACCGGACACCTGGCCGGCACCATGCACTTCGCCTTCATAGGCTTTGTTGGCGACCAGCGTGCCGATTTCCAGAAACGGTGTGCCAGGGTCAAGCAGCAGGTTCAGCCGTTCCCGGACCGTGAGTTTTTTTTGTCGGTGCAAACGCTCCAGGTCGCGCTCGGGCCTTTCATAGCGCGCCTTGTGCACCTTGGCCTGCAGCGTCTCGACCTTCTGCGTCATGGCGGCGTGGTTTTTTTTGTAGCCTGCAGAGGCCGTGTCTATTTTGCTGACGATGCGGCTCATGCGGCGTCTCCGGGATGAATGAGGCGCACCAGCATGTCGTTGCGCTGGAAGGTCTGGCCCACGGCCAGCGGCAACTCGGCCACCTCGCCGTCGAGGGTGGCGGAAATCGTCATCTGGAGTTTCATGCTTTCAATCACCAGCAGCGCGTCGCCTTTTTTGGCCTGCTGGCCGACGGCGACAAGAACGGACACCACCACACCGGGCATGGGTGCATGGGAGGCGCCGGCACCACTGGCTGCACCGGATGCTGACGCCCGTGTCGGGTCCACCCGGTTGACCTGGATGCTGCGACCACGCAACTGCACATAAATGGTGTCGCCATGTGCCACAGCGCGCAGTCGTTCTGTGTGGCCGCCAAGCGTGCCAACAAAAGTGCCAGCTGCGGATTGACGGATCTGTATCGGCGTGCCATCGACGTAGACGGCTTCAGTGCGCACCTGTACCTGGTGCCGCATGTCGGGAAAGTCTGAAAACTGGAGTGTGGTCATCTTTGAAGTCTGTTTCTTCAGTTGCGCCATGCGCCCATCGAGGCGTACGGTTCTGGAATTCGGGTGGCTGAAATATCGGGTGCTGCGCTGGCCGCAACGGCCAGCAGCAGCTGCCGTTCGGCATCTGTCAGCACTGCGGGTGCCAGGTCGGCCTTGTGGCGTTCCAGAAAGCCGGTGTCCGTCTCGCCGCGCGCAAAAGCCGGGTGTTGCAGTACGCGCGAGAGAAAATCGTTGTTGATGGTCACGCCCAGCATGGCGGTTTCGGCCAGTGCGCTGCGCATGCGTGAGATGGCCAGCGTGCGATCCGCACCGTGCACCACCAGCTTGGCCAGCATGGAGTCAAAATCAGCCGTCACCGGCGCGCCTTGTGTCACGCCGCAGTCAAAACGCACGCCAGGGCCTGTGGGGCAGTGAAGCAGAAGTACCTTGCCGGTGTCAGGCACAAACCCGGCGTCTGCATCCTCGGCAAGAATGCGGCACTCCATCGCGTGGCCACTAAACAGCACGTCGGCCTGCTTGAAAGGCAGCGCTTCGCCTTGGGCCACACGCAGTTGCAGTTCGACCAGGTCCAGACCCGTGACCATCTCGGTCACGGGGTGCTCGACCTGCAAGCGGGTGTTCATTTCGAGAAAGAAAAAGTCGCCGTTGGGCGAGACGATGCATTCGACCGTGCCGGCGTTGACGTACTTTGCCGCCGATGCCAGTTTGACAGCAGCATCGCAAATGCGGTCGCGCAGTCCAGCCGGTAGCGCCGGTGCGGGAGATTCCTCAATCAGTTTCTGGAAACGTCGCTGTATCGAACACTCGCGCTCGCCCAGGTGAATGACGTTGCCGTGGGTGTCGCCAAACACCTGAACTTCGATGTGACGCGGCTGCTCGACAAAACGCTCAGCAAAGAGGCGGCCATCGCCAAAGTAGCGCAGGCTCTCGGAGCGTGCCACGCTGATGGCATGGGCCAGGTCTTCAGCCCGGCGCGCGATCTGCATGCCCTTGCCGCCACCACCAGCTGCGCCCTTGACCAGCAGTGGAAAGCCGATGGCGAGTGCACGCTTTTCAAAAGTCGCTGGGTCCGTGGCTTCGTCGGCAGAGGGTGTGACCGGCATACCCTGCGTGACCGCAAAACGGCGCGCCGTGATCTTGTCGCCCATGAGCTCGATCACCTGGGCGGATGGGCCAACAAAGATCAGGCCGGCATCAGTAACGGCCTTGGAGAAGGCAGCGTTCTCGGACAGGAAACCGTAGCCGGGATGAACCGCATCGCAGCCGGTATCAATGGCCGCGCGGATCATGCCGGGGATGTCCAGCCAGGCGGCGACCGCGGGTGTTCCGAAGACTTCGACGGTTTCGTCGGCTTCGGCAAGTGCCGGGCCGAACTGGTCGTGGCTGTGCATGGGTACCACCGTGGCGATACCCATGCGCCTGGCGGTACGGACAATTCGCAGGGCGATTTCTGCGCGGTTGGCGATGAAGAGTTTTTTGATCGTGGTCATGAGGTTTTTTTGCGGCGTGGTGCTGCTCCCGCCGCGACTATCTTTTCAAGGCGCGCCAGGCGGCGCTCAATCTCGTCGCGGCCCGATTCGTTGGGCGCTGGCGTGGAAGAAACTTTAGACTTGCCAGCTGGCAGGATGCCCCGCAGCACCATGTCTGTAAAACGGTCGGCAGCAGCTTCAATATCGACGGTATCGCGACCGAAGAGAACACCCCACATCCGGTGTTCAATGCCGCCATAAACCACGCCGCGCACCATTTCGCCGTCTGTGTCAGCAGGCAACTCGCCATGAGCGACCGCATCACGCACGGTGCGCATCAAAAAAGCGGTGTAGCGAACATGCAGTTCATGCAGGGCGGAGTTGAAATATTCAGGCCGTGTGCGCACTTCATGCAACACAAGACGCGATAGGCCGGGATCTTCCACGTACACGCGCAGATGCCGCCAGACCAGAAAGCGCATGCGGCTGCGCAGTCCCTGCAGGCGGCTAAAGCCGTCTTCCATTTCGCGTATCAGCGGCTCATACATGCCGCGCAGCACTTCATTGAGCAGGTCGCGCTTGGTCGGAAAGTAGGAATAGAGCAAACCTTCCACCACGCCTACTTTTGCAGCAATCTCGCTCACCGACGCGCGCTCAAAACCTTTTTCAAGAAAGGTCTCACGTGCTGCGTTGATGATCTCTGCAGCTCGCCGCATGCGGCGCGGCGTTTGCTTGCCCGCGGCGTTGGTGGCCAGTGCTTCTGTGTCAAGCTCGCTGGGGTTGTCCATCACAGTTTTCATGGCAAATTGTCGAGAAGAGCGGTGGGAACACTGACCGGAATATCCAGCAACATTTGGGCCAGTGCCTTGCCTTGGGGGTCGTATCGCAGCGAGGTCACGCCGCCGCCGCCAAGTGCGTTTTCAAGCGTGAAGTTAAGGGCGTTAAGGCCAGGCAGGCTGTAACGCGACACCTTGCCTTGAGCCACATGGGCAAGATAGTTGCGCACCTTGTCCGCCGTCAGGTTTTGTTGCAAGACAGGGTAAAGCGCATCGCTGCGCGCAATGATGCCGATGTTGGCCATGTCACCCTTGTCGCCGCTTCTGCCATGGGCCACGCGCAGCAGCGGGACGGTGACGGTGTCTGCACTGCTGACTGCAGGGGCCGGTAGCGGTAGGGTGGCTGGTGCAGCTGCAGTGACAGGGGTGAAGGCTTCTTCAAACCGCAGAGCAAGTCCATCGACTGTCACGCAGGCCCTGACCCGCGACCGATCTGTCAGGAAGGAGAACAGCCGTATGACCGGTGAAGGAGAAGCGCGGCCCGCCGCAAACCCGGTGATGCCCTGTGCCATCGCTGTGGCGGATGGCGCGATTTCGCGCGCCAGTAGCTCGAGTGCATCACGCGCCATGTGTTTTGCGGCAATCTTGAGGATCACTTCGCGGGTGCCAGTTGTGCGCGCATGCGCACCGTAAGTGCTTTCTGCGCCCATCACTTCCACACTGGTCTGGGTGTAGTCATCCCAGCCGCGTTCGGCAAACATGCGGCGCGTCCGCTGCAAAATGGCTTGGCTGACACGCTCTGCCTTGCGGGCGGCATCGTTGCCGCCAATCATCAGCGTCGTGAACAGGCGCCAGCCTTCGCCATAGGTAGCGCAGACCTTGTAGCTCGAAGGTGCAGGCCTGCCGTGCGCTCCGCTGACCCGAACCCTGTGATCGCCGTCTTGCTGCAGTTTCACGCTGCGAAAGTCGCATGTGACATCGGGCAGCAGGTAGGCGGCAGGGTCGCCGATTTCATAAAGCACCTGTTCGGCCACGCTGGCGGGTATGACCAGGCCACCTGTGTTGGCAGGTTTGGTCAACACAAAACTGGTCCCTGATGACTCACACTCGGCAATCGGAAAGCCCATATCGTCCCAGCCGGGCACGCTTTCCCAGTCAGTGAAGAGGCCACCTGTGGCCTGGGTGCCGCATTCGATGACATGCCCTGCGAGGCTGCCCGTAGCCAGCTTGTCCCAGTCCGTCCATGACCAGCCGAATTCATGCACCAGCGGGCCCAGCGTGACGGCGCTGTCGACCACGCGGCCGGTGATGACGATGTCGGCGCCGGCTGCCAGCGCAGCTGCAATCGGTTGCGCGCCAAGGTAGGCGTTGACGCTTAAAAACTGGGGCGGCATCGCTGCACCGCTGAACATCTCGCGCACGCCTGCTGCCCTGAATTCATCGGCGCGTGCTGACAGGTCATCGCCCTCAATGACCGCGACTTTCAGTGCTACACCCAGCGCCTCCAGTTGTTTGCGAAGGGCGTTACCGCAGGCTTGAGGATTGATGCCGCCACCGTTGGAGACCACCTTGATGCCGCGCGATTTCAGCTCGCTGGCCAGGGATGCAATGATGCGCACAAAGTCAGGCGCGTAACCGGCATCAGGTGACTTGGCACGTGCACGTGCCAGCAGTGACATGGTGATCTCGGCCAGGAAGTCAAACACCAGATAGTCAATGCCGCCGCGCATGACCAGTTGTGCGGCCCCTGCTTCGGAGTCGCCCCAGAAGCCAGTCGCGCAGCCTATGCGTAAGGGCTTGGTGCGGTGTGATGTCGTTGTCATGGCGATAGCAGGCCTAACGTCCGGGCCACACCGGTGCGCGGCGTTCAGCAAAGGCTTTCATGCCTTCTTTGGTGTCTTCGCTCTGCGACAGGATGGGGAGCACAGCCTGCGTCAGGTTGAGTGCATCGGAAAACGAAAGATCCGTGACGGCAGAGATGGCGCGCCTTCCAATACGCAATGCAACGGGCGAATTGGCGGCCAATTTATCAACCATGGCATTGACGGCCGTATCCAGTTCAGACGCGGGCACCACTTCGTTGACGATGTCAAAGCGCTGCGCTTCGGCTGCAGAAAAGCGATGTGCAAAAAAACACATTTCCTGCAGGCGGCGTCTTGGAATGACGCGCATCAGCACCGGCAAAATCATCATCGGAAACACGCCGACTTTGGCTTCCGTGGTGCCGAACTTGGCGCTGTCAACGGCAACCGCAAAGTCACAGGCGCAGATCAGTCCCAGCCCGCCGCCGAAGGCGCCGCCATTGACGCGCGCAATGATGGGCAGGTTGCAGCGGTCCATGGCCTTGAACATCTCGGCAATCGGGTTGTCAAAACGACCCGGCTCCAGCGCAAACGGTGAGCCGTCAGCGGTGGGCTTGAGCTTGCCGCCGGCGCAAAAGGTTTGTTCGCCTGCGCCGGTCAGCACAATCGCGCGAACGCCGGGCATGGACTCAGCCTCTCGGAAAGCACGCACGAACTCCTCCATCACGACATCGGTCATGCTGTTGTGCTCGGCAGCACGGTTGATGGTGATGTGGCAGGCGGCACCGCGCTGCTCGACGATCAGTTGTGAATAACCCTGGGCCTGGCTCATTTGTCTGTACCCTTCGGTGCGTCGGCAAAGGTGACTGGAGGCTGGTATTGAGGAAAGCCGTTGTAGGGAAAGCTTCGCTCTGCCGGCTGCAACTGCCAGCTGTGGCGCGCTGTTGGCACGGCGCCGTCCACCCGGATGACGCTACCGCTGATAAAACCTGCGGCTGGCGACAACAGGTAGACCACCGCCGACGACAGTTCGGCCTCGGTGCCGAAGCGTTGCAGCGGGACCTTGGTGCGCAGGTCGCGTAGCAAGGTACGGTATTCCTCGTCATAGGTGTCTATGCCGGCGGAGGCAATCCAGCCCGGTGCAACGGCATTCACGCGCACACCTGCGTAGCCCCACTCGCAAGCGGCCGTTTCGGTCAGGGTCAACACGCCGCCTCGTGCAGCGCCTGAGTGGCCCATACCAGGCAGGCCGCCCCAGATGTCGGCCAGCATATTGACGATGCTGCCGCCGTGATGTTCCATCCACTGGACAAAACACTCACGCGAAAAAAGGAATGTGCCATGCAGGTTGTTCCGTACGACCGCATCCCAGCCCTTGAGCGAGATGTCGCGCAGCTTCGCGGGGAACTGCCCGCCGGCACAATTAAAAAGCCCATCGATGCGGCCATGCTTTTGCAGGATGGCCGTGACGGCGGCCTTGACTGCGGCCTCGTCGCGGATGTCACACACCGTGGTGCTGACGTCGCCGGCACGTTCGGGGTAAATCGTCGATATTTCTTGCGCCACCGCCTCAAGCTTGGCGGCCTGCCTGCCGACCAGGGCGACATGCGCGCCCAGGCTGGCCAGCTCATGCGCCGCGCACCGGCCAAGCCCGCTTCCCCCGCCCGTCACGACGACGGTCTGGCCTTCAAACAGTCCCGGCCCAAAGGCCGACCGGTAACGTGTCTTGCTGGCCGGGCCGTCGGGCCCGCTCGGTAGGCTGGGAGTCGTGGTGCTTGGCGGGGTCATGGTGTTTGGCTCAAGGCTGTCGAGGCTTCAGGTGTCGGGCGTTCAGTAAGCGATGAAATCGGTCACCGACTTCACGGTGCCGCTGGCTGGGTCGGTCTGGAACAGCTTGATAGGCAGAACAGCTTGGGCCTTCGGGTTGTTGAAGGACACAGGTCCGCTCAGTCCACCGGTTGAAAAGTTCTGCAGCTTGTTCAGCTCGCTCACAACACACACACGCGTCACATTGGCGCCGCAGCGGCGAATGCCTTCTGCAAACACCAGCGTACCGACATAGCCGCTGACGGTGTAGCGGTTGAAGTTGGCGTAGTCGTCAGCGCTCAGGAACTTCTTGGCTTTTTCCATCAATGCCAGGCCGGCCGCGTCATAGTTGGACGCGTAGTAGTCCGGGATCAGGTACTGGTAGCCCGAAGGTGCAGCCAGCTTGACAGCGGCTGGCAACTGGCCAGCCCACAGGGTACCCAGCGTGACGTCCATGTTCAGGCGGCGGAACTCCGACATGATGGATGCAGACTCTGTGGTCAAGGTGCCGAGATAAACCGCATTGGCGCCCTTGTCTTTCAGGGTCAGGACTTCAGCAGAAAAGTCTTTTGCGCCGCGCTTGAAGGAGATTTCGGCAACGCTGTTCAGGCCGTACTGTTTGACGGCCTTCTGGTAGCCGGACAGCAAAGCTTTGCCAAAGTCGTCGTCCTGATACAGGATGCCGTACTTGCCGCCCTTCTTGTTCATCTTTTCGACCATGTGGCTAATGGGCACATAACCGGCCAAATCGTAGTCAGGGCCGATCATGAAGACGGTGGGACGGCGCGGGCTGACCACTGCCGGATTGGGCGCCATGTGCACCATGGTCGGGATTTTGGCTTCTTCAATGGTTGGCAGCATGGCCACCATGTGCGAGCTGCCGGTGGTGCCGGTCAGTCCGAAGACCTTGTCGGAATCAATCAGTTTCTTGACCGAGGACACCGAACGCGCTGGCACATAACCGTCGTCTTCGTAAATGGCGCGCAGCTTGCGGCCGTTGATGCCGCCGTTGGCGTTGATCTCTGCAATCGCCAGTTTGGAGCCGGCCGCGCCGGCCTTGCCGATCAGCGATGCCGGTCCGGACATGGGCTGGACCTCTCCGATCAGGATTTCAGTGGCGGTTACGCCGACGTCCTGCGCTGCAACCGACATGACAGCTCCTGCAGCCATTGCGATGGCAGACCACCGTGCAAGGCGATTCATTGCCTTTTTAAATGTATGACTCATGTTGTCTCCTTAAAAAAACGCTGGCGCCGGGGAATTCCGGTGTCATGCGAATGCGTTGGCTGGCTCACTGCTGCGCTCATTGCGAAAGCGGCCATTGAACCCAGAACCGTTTTGACTTGCGCCAGATGCCAGCCATACCTTCCGGCTCCAGGCGCAGGAAGAGCAGGATCACGACGCCGTACATCAGTCCCTTGACCTCGTAGATGCGGTCGGCCATCAGGGTCTTGAAGTTGTCGCCCGCAGCGTTGAAACCCAGGCTTAGAAGCTCGGGCAGGAAAATGATCAGTGCCGTGCCCAGGATGGCGCCGTGGATGCGGCCCATGCCGCCGACGATGACCATTGCCAGCGCTTCGATGCTGATCAAAATGCTGAACGTGTCGACGTTGATGAACCGGGTCTGCAGGGCCACCATGGCCCCCGCGACGCCGGTGTAAAAGGCGCTGACCATGAAAGCCAGCAGCTTGTAACGCATCAGGTCAATGCCCATGGCGCGTGCGGCTATGTCATGGTCGCGCAGGGCCAGCCAGGCGCGGCCTATGCGGGAGCGCATGAGATTCAGCGTGATGATGATAAAGAGCAGCAGGAGTGCCAGGGCGGCATAGTAAAAGCGCACATCGCCCTTGAACGAAAAGCCGAAGATGCTCAAGGCATCCACCGGCATGCCTGCAGAGCCGCGCGTGATGCCTTCTGCAAACAGCACGACATGCCGGACAATGAAGGTAAACGCCAGCGTGGTAATGGCCAGGTACAGGCCCTTCAGGCGCAGCGAGGGGATGCCCACCACCAGGCTGGCGATCGCCGCGATAAGCCCGGACAAAAAGATGGCGATCAGCGTTGGCACCTTGTAGTCGGTCGTCAATATCGCTTGGGAATACGCGCCAATCAGCAGGAAGCCTGCATGGCCCAGCGAGATCTGCCCGGCAACGCCGGACAAAAGGTTGAGGCCCAAAATACCGATGGACGCGACAAAAATGGCCGTCAACATGTTCAGGCCGAAGGAGCCGAAGAAGGTGGGCATGAGCGCCAGCACCAAGATGCCGATGGCAGCCCAGACCCAGGCGGTCGGCTGGTTCGACAGGGCCACCAAGCCGGCATAAGAGTTTTGATAAGTACGGCTTCGCATCAGACTCTTTCGATTTCACGCTGACCAAACAGGCCATAAGGCTTGACCATCAGCACAACGATGATGAGTACAAAACCCGCGATTTCCTTCAGTCCGCGACCGAGATAGCCGCCGGCCAGGTTTTCAACCACGCCAATCACCAGTCCGCCAAAGGCGCCGCCGACCACTGAGTCGAGCCCGCCGAGGATGGTGGCGGGGAAACCGCGTAATCCCATTTGCGAGATTTCGGGCTCCAGGCTGAACATCAGGCAGAAGGCCAGGCCCGAGAACGCTGCAAATACGGCCGACAGCGCCCACGCAATGGCACTGATGCGCTTGACGTTGATGCCCATGAGCAGGGCGGTGGTCTCATTGTTAGAGGTTGCGCGCATGGCAATGCCGACGCGCGAGCGGCGAAAGAACAGCCACATGGCCAAAGACAGCACCGCCAGCGATACGAGTGCAAAAATCTGACCCGGGTAGAGTGCCATCTCACCAAAGCGGATCACTGCATTGCCGAAAGGCCGGGGGAAGGCGGTCGGCTCGACACCCCAGATCAGGATCACGGTGGAACGTATCACCACCGCCAGACCAATGGTGACCATCACCCGCGAGAACATCGGCTCGCCCAGCATGGGGCGTATGAAGGCCCACTCAATCAGCAAGCCAAGAACAATCGAGGCCCCGAGGACGCAGGCCAGCAGCGGGATGAAGGTCATGCCCGGTATGGTGGCGAAGGTGTAGCTCATGTAGGCGATCAGCATCATGACTTCGCCCTGCGCAAAATTCACCATGCCGGTGGCGCGGTAGATGATGGCAAAACCCATGGCGACCATGCCGTAGAGCGTGCCGATGACCAGGCCGGACATCACGAGGTTCATGAAGTAGTTCATGCGGCTTCCTTTGCGGGTCCATAGATCTCACTGATTTCGGCAGCAAACTTCTTTTCAATCACGTTGCGTCGCACCTTCATGGTGGCGGTAAGTTCGCCGTCATCATGGTCGAGCTGCTTTTTCAGGA
This sequence comes from Comamonadaceae bacterium, assembly GCA_947478725.1. Classification (GTDB taxonomy): domain Bacteria; phylum Pseudomonadota; class Gammaproteobacteria; order Burkholderiales; family Burkholderiaceae_C; genus Polaromonas. Next base: position 26,489 of record CANJWZ010000019.1, on the reverse strand, counting down.
TGACGAACTTGCGGATATTTTCGACGCGCGAAAAACGTGCGTTGACACGTTCCACGTCTTTGTTGATGAGACCTTTGACGGCCTCCAGCGCCGCCAGTGTCTCGTAAGTGGTGTAGGCCAAGCCACGCTCTTGCGCCCATTTACCGACGGTGTCCAGGTCTATCTGGATCAGTGCCGCAACGAAATGCCGACCGTCACCGAGCAGCACCGCTTCGCTGATGTACAGGCTTTCTTTGAGCGTGTTCTCTATCAGCGATGGAGTGATATTTTTGCCGCCGCTGGTGATCAAAATAGCTTTCTTGCGGTCGATGATCTGCACCTGGCCGGTGGCATCATCCAGCTCGACCACATCGCCAGTGCTGAGCCAGCCGTCGGTAAAGGCTGCTGCAGTCGCGGCCTCGTCATAAAGATATCCGTTAAACACGATGCGTCCACGCAGCTGGAGTTCGCCATCGGGCAGGATGCGCTGCTCCACGATGCTGGGCAGTGCTGGACCGCACCAGCCCAGGCGTGATGTGCGTTTGGATTGCGCGTGACTTGCGCCGCTGCACTCCGTCATGCCGTAGATCTGGTAAATCGGCACGCCCATGGCGCGGAAGAACAAGATGACGGATGGCGAGATGGATGCGCCGCCCGTCATCGATATCCAGGTCCGGTCCAGCCCGATGCTGGCCAGCAGGTTGCTGAAGACGGTTGCCCGCAGCAGCCAGCCGACAAAGCTATCTCGCAGACTGACCGGATCGCCGTTATTGGCGATGGTGCGCTCGGCAATCGGTGTGCCTATGGCCAGCGCCTTCTTGAAGGCCCACTGCGCCAGCGGCCTGGCGTCGCGTGACTTGATCAGAATTTCATACTGCAGCTTTTCCCAGATGCGGGGCACGCCGAAGAAAAAGCTCGGGCCTATCTCGCGCAGGTTTTGCGTGACTGTGTCTATCGATTCGGCAAAGTACACCACCGTGCCATAAGACAGCTGCATGACGGGCGACATCAGGCGCTCGGCCACATGGCATAAAGGCAAATAGCAGACCACCGACATGGGCTTGCCGGCAAAGCCATGCACCTGCCCCAGTGCCCAGGCGTCTGAAAGAATGCCGCGGTGTGAAAGACGCGCACCCTTGGGCATGCCGGTTGTGCCTGAGGTGTAGACGATCAGGGCGTCCTGTTCGGCGCGAAGGGCATCGATGGTCTGCTCGTAGTTTTCTACCTGTGCTGCATCGGCAGCCAGGTGGGAGCCCTCCGTAAGCGCGTCGCTGAAAGACATCAGGCAGCTCTCGGTGTACTGGCGCATGCCTTTCCAGTCGACTGTCAGCACCCGCTTCATGTCGGGCAGGCCGCCTTCTAGCTGCATGGCCGTCAGTACCTTGTCGGTCTGCTCCTGGTCGCCGCAGACGGCGATTTTGGCGCGGCAGTGGCGTGCGATGTATTGCAGCTCTGGCCACGGGTTGGTCGGGTAGATGCCGACGGTGACGCCGCCCAGCGACTGCGCAGCCAGGTCCGCAAAAAACCACTCTGGTGTGCCGTCGGAGGCAATGATGAGTTTGTCGCCGGGCATGAAGCCCTGTGACTTGAGAAAAAGTGCAAAGGCCCTGGCCTTCTCAAAGTAGCCCTGCCAGGTCGTGCCCTGCCAGACACCGCGTTTTTTTTCGCGCAGCGCGATCTGGTCTGGTGTGGTGCGCGCGCGGTAGCGCAGCAGGCCAGGCATGGTGGCTTGGCCTTCTGCCAGGCCAGGCGGCAATTGAAGATCTGCAAGTGCCGGGTCGGGACGGGTCATGCTGCGGCCTCCATATCCTGACCCAGGTAGGCGGCAATCACGGCGGGGTCTTTCGACACGGTGGCCGGCGTTCCATCGGCAATCTTGCGGCCGAAGTTCAGCACGCAGACATGGTCGGAGATGTCCATCACGATGCCCATTTCATGCTCGATCATCATGACGGTCACATTGCGCTCCTCCCGGATGTCGAGGATGAAACGTGCGATATCTTCGGTTTCTTCCTGGTTCATGCCCGAGACCATTTCGTCCAGCAGCAAGAGCTTGGGCTTCATGGCCAGTGCGCGGCCAAGCTCCACCCTTTTTTGCAGGCCATAGGACAAGGTGCCCACGGGCAAATCACGAATTGATTCGATTTCAAGGAACTCGACAATTTCTTCGGCCGTTTCACGCGCCCGGATTTCCGCGTTGCGTGTCGCACCCCAGAACAGCGCAGCGCCGAAGATGCCGGTGCCCAGGCGCGAATGCATGCCAGTCAGGATGTTGTCGATGACAGTTTCGTGTTTAAACACGGCCAGGTTCTGGAAGGTGCGTGCCAGCCCGCGTTTGGCCAGGTTGTGTGCAGCCAGGTGGGTGATGTCTTCACCGTCAAAGGTCACCTTACCCGTGGTGGGCTTGAGCAGGCAGGAGGCGAGGTTGAAAAGTGTGGTCTTGCCGGCACCGTTAGGGCCGATGACGCTGCAGATCTCGCCCGGCATCACGCGCAGGCTGATGTCGCCGAGCGCCTGCAGGCCGCCAAAGCGTTTGGAGATGCCTGCAAATTCAAGGATGGGATCGGCCTTGGCAGTTTGCACGGGCATGTTCATGACAGCCACCTCTTGCGACGCTTGTAGTGCTTGATATCTCGCATGCTGCGGCGCTCGCCGCCGTCCTGAACGCCCAGGTAGAACTCCTTCACGTCGTTGTTCGCCAGCAGCTTTTGCGGTGTGTCGTCCAGCACAATGCGGCCACGCTCCATGATGTAGCCGTAATCGGCGACCGACAGCGCCAGCTGGGCGTTTTGCTCGACCAGCAAGACGGTCAGGCCGCGCTCGTCGCGCAGCTTGCGGATCGCCTGGAATATTTCGGTGATGATTTGCGGTGCCAGACCCAGTGACGGCTCGTCAAGTAGCAGCAGGCGTGGCTGGCCCATCAGTGCACGGCCAATGGCCACCATTTGCTGCTGGCCGCCTGAGAGATAGCCAGAGACGCGGTGGCGATGCGACTCAATCGCCGGGAAGAGTTCAAAAATGCGTTCCAACGCTTCGGCTGACTCGCTGGCGGGCCGCGCGTAGCCGCCCATGAGCAGGTTTTCGTCCACCGTCAGGGTGTCGAACAGCCTGCGTCCCTCGGGCACCTGGACCAGGCCCAGCCTGACGATGTCATGGGGGGCGAGCTTGTTGATGGGCTTGCCGTCATAGGTGATGACACCGCCGGTGATCTCGCCTTCCTCAGGGTAAAGCACGCCGCTGATGGCTTTGAGGACGGTGGACTTGCCAGCACCGTTGCTGCCCAGCAGCGCAATAATACGGCCGGGGCCGACTTCAAGTGAGACGTCGCGCACCGCTTCCACCGCATGGTCGTAAAAGACCTGCAGGTTGGTGATGCTCAGCATGCCTTGCACCGGTTGACCCCGTTGAAGGGGACGGTTGGTGTCATGAGTTTGTCTCCGTGGTGCTTTTGCATTGTGTTTCTCTGGACAACCGGTCTGAAAATCATCTGGCGGTTCTCAAACTGGTCAAATTATGACCCTGACTCAAAAATAATGATGCTTATGGATTTCCCTTATAAATCCTTGAGTTCGAGGGTGAACCCGTCGATAATTTTCAAAAAATCAGTAAATACGGTAATTACCCTATCCATGGGTACATGAAATACTGATTACATATCTACCCTTAATGGAAAAAATTTGAAAATGGGTCAAATTATTAAATCAGGTGTTTTTGTGGCGGGAAGGCTCCTATGAGCAGCACTCCTCCAGTCCTGTCGTCGCAGCAGGGTGCAGTGGTGACGCTGACCCTGAATCGCCCTGAGCGCATGAATGCGCTCGACAGCGCGATGGCGGGTGTTCTGCGCGATGCGATTGAGGAGGTCAGCCGCAATGCCTCAGCCCGCGTGCTGGTGCTTCGCGGTGAAGGGCGCTCGTTTTGTGCCGGCGGCGACGTGGCGGCCATGCACGCACACCGCGCCGATCTGCCCGACTTTCTTGAAAAAACCATCACGCCGTTTCATGCCTGCGTACTGGGCCTTCAGCGCTTGCGCATGCCTGTCATTGCCTGCGCGCACGGCGCATTGGCGGGCGGTGGTTTCTCGCTGGCCATGGCCTGCGACTTTGTGGTGGCGGCGCGTTCTGCGCGTTTTGTGGTGGCTTATCCCAAGCTGGGTGCGCCAGCAGATGGGGGACTGACTTTTTTCATGGTCCATAAGCTGGGCAGTTCGCGCGGGCTGGAAGCGCTGACAACGGGCGGCCAGTTCACGGCAGAGCAAGCTCTGCACATCGGCTTGGTCAACCGCGTGGTCGATGACGAGGACCTGCAGCAGGCCACAGACAACTGGGTGGCCGACTTGCTGGCGATGGCCCCCCAGTCATTGAGTGAACTCAAGAGCCTGGTGGCTGCCCAGTCAGCAGCAGCGCTGGAGACGCATCTTGACCGCGAAAAAGCGGCCTTTCTGCGCTGCGCAGCGACGCCTGATTTCGCGGCACGCGTCGCCTCATTTGCTCAAAAACGGCAGGCGTGAGCTGGTCAACAAACATCATTTCTTTCCAGACATCCCATGAACACATTCAACCTTTCCGAATTCGCAATCCCAGTGAGCTCCGCCATGCAGCGTTTTGCAGGCCTGTCAAATGACGAGCAGGGCATGCTTGACGAAGCCGACCGTTTCGCGCGCAAGGAGCTGTACCCGCTGTCGCAGCGTATGGACAACGAGGAGTGGTGGCCTGAAGACGCCTTCAAGGTGATCGGCAAGACCGGGTATTTCGGCATCACCGTGCCGGAAGCCGAGGGGGGGGCGGGGCTGGACATGTTCACCAGCGGTCTGGTGCTGCAGGCGTTCTCGCGCTGGAACCACGCGATGGCACTCAGCTGGGTAGCGCATGAAAATCTTTGCCTGCACAACATCTACCGTAATGCAAACGAAGAGCAGAAAAGGCGCTACCTGCCTGGCCTGTGCAGTGGCAAGACCATAGGCGCGCTGGGCCTGACCGAGCCTGGCGCCGGTTCGGATGCGCTCGGCTCGATGCGCACCACGGCTACGCTTGACGGTGACCATTACGTGCTCAACGGCAGCAAGCTTTACATCACCAACGGCCCGGTGGCCGATGTGTTGCTGGTGTACGCCAAGACCAACCGTGAAAAGGGTGCCAAGGGCATCTCGGCCTTTATTGTTGAGAAGGATTTCCCCGGTTTCAAGGTGGCGCAAAAGCTCACCAAGATGGGCTTTCGCGGCAGCCAGACGGCCGAGCTGGTGTTCGACAACTGCAGGGTGCCAGAGGCTAATCGTGTCGGTGAGGAAGACACTGGCGTCAAGATCGTGATGAGCGGGCTGGATCTGGAACGCGCCATGATCTCTCCGATTTGTTTGGGGATTGCAGAACGGGCGCTGGAACTGTCGCTGGAGTTTGCGCAGACGCGCCAGCAGTTCGGCAAGCCGATCGGCAGCTTTCAGATGATCCAGTCCAAGTTGGCCGATATGTTTGTCTGGGTCGAGGCGATGCGCGTCTTCACCTACCAGGCGCTGCGTGCCGCCAACGATCTGGAAGTCGGCGGCGGTGGCCGTGGCGACATTCACAAGATCACAGCCGCTTCGGTGATGTTTGCGGCTGACACCATGAACAAGGTGCTCAACGAAGCCGTGCAGATCCACGGCGGTACCGGCTACATCTGGGAGTCGGAAGTCAACCGCCTTTACCGCGCCATCAAGCTGCTGGAGATCGGTGCTGGGACCACCGAAGTCCGCAAGATCATCATCAGCGGCGAGATGATGCGCTGACATTCAGCCAAACTGCTGGAACAGAGTTCTCCCGGCCTGGCAGCCGGTTCTATCATGCGGTTACCCTGCTCAGGCGTGCCGCATGAAGCCACTACCGAACGCGGTCAGTGCACCCAAACCTCTCGCACAGCCTCAATCTGCCAGAAGCCATCAGTCATGGGAAAGCCTGCACTGACTGCGTTCAAAACCAATCAAATATGCTTGGCTTGCACGTGATTGCTATGAATAAAGTCGATCGGAGTAAGCCAGTTTCCAAACAAAAGTTTCATATTTTTGGGTGGTTGTACTGCGCCCGAGCAACTTCAGGCTGAAAGTTTATATATCTCTACAAAAGCGGATCAAGTCCTAAATTTAATCAGCCTGTATCTTTCCAGTCGCAACAACGCGAGCCCATTGGTCAATTTGCTGACTCATGTAAGTTGTGAACTCTGATGAGCTCATCGTCGCGACATCCATCGACCCTTGCTCTAGCTGGCGCTTGATATCAGACCGCTGCATGACGGTTGCAGAGTCGGCGTTTAATTTTTGGATGATTTGGGCGGGGGTTCTTGCAGGTGCGTGCAAACCGTGAAAGGCAAGGGCTTCATAACCATTGATTTGTGCAGCAATGGGCGGGACATTTGGCATGCTTGCAACAGCTTTCTTTCCGGTCACTGCAATTGCTCGTACACGACCCCCGTCTATTTGTGCTTTCGCTGTCGGTATTGAACTAGCCGAAAACTCGATATCGCCAGACATAAGGCCCGCTATGGCTGGCGCCGAACCTTTGTAGTGCACTGCATCCGTTCTGATCCCACCCATCTGGTTCATCATTTCTAAAAAGATGTGTGGCGAAGTTCCGGGCCCGCCTGTGCTGTACCGAAATTTTCCCGGACTGGCCTTTGCCTGCACCAGCAAGTCACTGAAGCCATTAATAGATGAATTTGATGGTACGACGATGACCAGTGGGAATGAGACGAGCCGAGTCACGTGTGTGAAGTCGTTCAGGGGGTCGTATGGGAGTATCTTGAACAGACTTTTTGCGACCGCTGTGTTGCTGATGTCGCCGAGCAATAGTGTGTAGCCGTCCGGTGGCGCCTTAGCTACAAAATCTGCGGCTATCGTGCCTCCAGCCCCCAATTTATTTTCAACAATGACCGGCTGACCCCATAACTCGCTCAGCCCCTTTCCAAGAAGTCGTCCAACGAGGTCGACGGATCCGCCGGGTGCGAAGCCGATAATGATGCGCACCGGTTTGGAGGGGAATTCCTGTGCTTGTATGGGCAGAGCGACTGCATAAAACAACACTACGAACCAAGAAAATCTTTTGAACATGTTGGTCTCCGTTTGGGAATTGAGAGAGGCGCTGGTCGATCCTTTGTCCGCTTTAAGCGGTGAGTCACAAAGAAGCGATGCCCAGCATTTGCCGGGCGGTTTCAGGCGTTGCTACTGGCCGGCCCCAGATTTTCGCCGTGGCAGTCCATTGCTCCACCAGCATGGCATTCGTAGTCGCCAACTCGCCTGGGCGCAGATAGACCATGTCTTCCATACCTGTTCTGATGTGCCCCCCCTGGGCGAAGGCCAGGAGTGCCATCTGTAGGTATTTTTCTGTACCTGGTGCTTGGCTGGATATCGCCCACTCAGCTTTTGCCGGAAGCTGCTCTATCAGGAATGGTAATAGTCGAGGGTCCAATGGCAGTCCTCCTGGTAACCCAAAGACAAATTGAACAAAGGCTGGCCGTGCCAATAACTGCTCTTCGTCCAATTTATTAACCATATGCATGTGCCCAAGATCAAACACCTCGATCTCTGGAACAATATTTTTGGCTTTCATGCGGGATGACATTTCGCGCAGATAGTGGGGAGAGTTGTCGTAGAGCCTATTGCCCATGTTGAACGACCCAGCATCAAGGGAGACCATTTCTACATCTACTTCAACGGCCGCAAGTCTTTCTGCGTGAGACGCTCTGCCTCCGTTGTCTCCGGCGCTTATATTGATAATGGCGTCGCATCCAGATGCTTTGATGAGTTCAACCGTGCGTCTGTAGTCGGCGACTTCTGACGTCGCAATGCCGTCTTCCCGCCTGGCGTGAATGTGTACTATCGCGGCACCTGCGCGCCAGCATTCGATGGCGGCATCCGCAACCTCTCGGGGAGTGATGGGGTGGTATGGTGTTTTAGAACGCGGAGGGGCACCGCCCGTTACGGCCGCACAAATGATGAGAGGCTTCACGATTGAACTCCTTTTTCCTGTGCGCGCAGTCTTTGCTGCATATGGTTGACGAGTCCGCCAGCCTGAATTATTTGCAGGACTTCTTGTGGATAAGCAGGCACGGCATAGCGTTCTTCTTTGACGATTAACCAGCCTTCTTCCAAGTTTGCTTCAGCCTGTTCCCCTTCGCGCGCTACAGCAACTGCATGGGGGCATGTCACTACAGGCAGGCCGATATTTATCGCACTACGGTAAAAGATGCGTGCAAAGCTTTTGGCGACTATGCACGAGACTCCCATGGCCTTGATGGCAATTGGAGCGTGTTCACGTGAACTGCCGCACCCGAAATTTTCACCGACGAACAGGAAGTCCCCCGGCGACACACGGGAATAAAAATTCTCTGCCACCGGCTCGAAGCATCGCATTGCCAATTGCTTCGGATCAGACTGATTCAGATACTTCGCTGGAATAATGACGTCGGTATCAATATGGTCACCAAATATATGTATCCCGCCTTTGAATTTCATGCCAACACCTTTCTTGGGTCCGTAATGACGCCAGTTAAGGCGGATGCAGCCGCGACATAGGGCCCGGAGAGATAGACGGCCGAGTCCTTGTGCCCCATCCTTCCTCGGAAATTGCGATTGTGCGTAGCCAGGCACACATCCTTCGGCCCCAGTACGCCCATATGAATGCCAGCACAAGGACCACATCCAGGCGGGTTGATCGTCGCGCCCGCCTCCTGGAGGACACTCAAAACACCGGACGCCATTGCCGCTCTGTAAACAATGTCTGTTGCCGGGGTGACGAGCAGTCGCACCCCCTTGGCCACTTTATTGCCCTTCAACACTTCTGCGGCCTCTTGTAAATCCACAAGGCGGCCGTTTGTGCAAGTTCCGATAGCGATCTGTGTAAGTTTGATACCGGAAAGTTCTTCGACAGGAACAACTGCATCTGGCGAGTGTGGTTTGGCGACCATGGGTGAAAGGGTATCAGCTGCTATTTGAATTTTGCGCTCATAGATGGCATCTTTGTCACTCCGATATGCCTTACCGGCACTTGCACCGCGCACGCTCAAGTAGTCACTTGTCACCTGGTCCGGTTCCATGAGGGCAGTCTTTGCCCCCATTTCGATCGCCATGTTGGTGATCGTCATTCGTTGATCCATACTCAACGAAGCAAGTGCCTTGCCCACAAACTCTATAGCTTTGTATCGCGCTCCATCCACACCCAGTTCTTTTAGGGTTGCGAGGATCAGATCTTTACTTGTGACGTATCGACTTAGCTCTCCGTTGTAAGTGACTTGGATTGAAGGTGGGACAACAAGCCATGTCTGGCCAAAGGCAAAGATATAGGCCATCTCTGTGGAGCCCATGGGCACCGCCAATGCGCCAAAAGCGCCCATCGTGCAGGCATGTGAGTCTGCATTACAGATAAGCATTCCTGGACTCACGTACCCGAGTTCGGGGATGAGCGCGTGGTCCATGCCCTCTCCGAATCCGAAGAAACGCTCAATTTTTTGCTCATTGCAGAACTGCTCGACGAATGCGACTTCACTTGCGAAATGGCTGTCACGAAACGGTGCATGACGGCCGGCAACAATGCATATTTTCGAGGGGTCGAATACTCGGTTCGCGCCCGCGCTTTTCATCTGCCGAATCGCAAGCGGTGCGGTAATGTCGTTGGCCATCGCTAAATCTACATTGGCCGTCACGACATCGCCGACTTGGACCTGCTCCCGGCCGGATGCGGCGGCCATCATCTTCTCTGCCATCGTTCTTCCTACCATTCGGTGCTCCTGGCTTGTGATTGCGTGCTTAAAGTGCAAAGGCTTTCAAAACAAATTGATGCATGCGACAGCTTTGAAAGTTAACGTTAACATTGTGGGACATTTTTTTGTGCGAGTCAAGGAATCATGAAATCAGTTGATTTAAATTGAAGGCTCAAGCCGGGTTGTTCGGCGGCAAAATCGATGTCTTTAGAAATACGAAGGAGTGTCGATTGGAAAAAATCCCATCGCAAATAACGCATGCGACTATTTCGCAGGTCGCAACGCGTGCTGGGGTGTCGGCCATGACTGTCTCGCGTGCGCTCAGGGATCCTGCCAGAGTGTCAATCAACACGCGAGACAAGATATCGAAAGCCGTCGAGGAGATCGGCTACATCCCCAACGCACTTGCCGGACGTTTGCGTCTTTCGGCGACCAGCAACATCGTCGCAGTCATCTTGCCAAGTCTTCATAATTCGCTATTTTCCCGAACGATTCAGGGACTTAGCGATGGCCTCCTTGGCCATGGACTCAACCTTATGCTGGGGGACAACCGTTATTCAATGAGCATCGAACAGGATCTGGTGGAATCGTTCATGGAGCAGCGTCCAGCTGGATTCGTATTGCATGAAACAACGCACACCGCAAAGACCAACCGCATGCTCAAGCTGTCACGGGTACCGGTCGTTGAGATAGGGGACTTTGTGTTGCGGCCCATTGACTCTGTTGTGAGCTACTCGAACAAGTTGGCTGCAAAAGCTTTAACCATGTATTTAATTGAGAGGGGTTACCGACGAATTGGTTTTGTAAGTGTCCCCTTTGATAGCAATCGGCGTGCGTTACAGCGCCGTGATGGTTATCTTGAGGCTTTAAAAGCTTCGCGAATTGCGCCGAGGAAAGAGCTAATTCTTGAGTGTAGTCCGGGATTCGCTGGGGGCGTACGCGGAATTGAGATTCTGATGGACAAGACGGTAGGCGTTGATGCCATTTTCTTTGCGGGCGACGTATTCGGCATTGGTGCACTTTTAGAATGTCAGCGCCGAGGATTGCGGGTACCAGAGGGTGTTGCCCTGGCAAGCTTTGATGACTACGACATCAGCAGCCAGTTGACACCGCACCTAACCTGTCTTGACATACCGCGCCATCGCATCGGACTTGAGGCGGCGCGCGTTATTGTGTCCCGATCTAAAGGGGGTTACACAACCAGAGAACGGGTGAATGTTGGATTCAATGTCATGGTGAATGGGACTTCATAGTCGGTCAATCAAGCGCTTGGTGTTGAGGCTGGTTATCGCTACGGCTTTTCAATCAGTGTTGGTGCTGACGTTGAACTGCTTCAGGCTGCCGATTTTGATGACCATTCAATACCCAGATCGTGACGTGATGGCGGTCTGACTTAACCCAACGGGCCTCCACGAACCCGGGGCTATTCAGTGCGCAAGCACTCACCCCTAACTCAGCGTAAAAAAGAAAGTCGCTCCCTGGCCGGGCGCTGACTCGGCCCAGACACGGCCACCGTGCCGCTCGATGATGCGGTTCACCGTGGCCAGCCCAACGCCGTTCCCAGCAAATTCGGCCGGCGTGTGCAAGCGTTCGAATGCCTGGAAAAGCTTGCCCGAATAGGCCATGTCAAATCCGACCCCGTTATCGCGAACGAAAAATACCTGGGTTCCTGCTGCATCGACTTGTTGGCCGACGTGAATGTCGGCCTCTGCTTGCTTTGCGCTGTACTTCCAGGCGTTGTCCAGCAGGTTTTCCAGTACGGCCCGGAGCAGGCCCGAATCGCCGCGGATCTTCATGCCCCTTTCAATGTGCAGCGCCACCTGTCGTTCAGGCTGGCGCACCTGCAGGTTATTTGCAACGTTGCTGGCCAGGGCCGACAAGTCGACCAGCTCAAGCTTCAGGGTCGATCGCGAGACTTGGGCCAGCTTCAGCAAGTCGACAATCAGGCGATCCATCTGCGTCACGGCAAGCTGAATGCGCGACAGGTAGTGCCGCGCTTTTTCGTTGTCGTCGCCCGTCAGCTTTTTGGCCAGCAGCGCGCTAAAGCCGCCAATGGTGCTGAGCGGCGTGCGCAGGTCATGCGAGACCGAATACGAGAACGTTTGGAGCTCCTCGTTGGCCCTTTGCAAAGCAATGGTGGTTTCTTTGCTGGTGGTGATATCGGTCGCGAATCCGTTCCAGACGATGGTGCCGTCGTCGAGTTTTTTAGGTTGCGAGAGGCCCGCCACCCAGCGGAGCTCTTGCTCCTGTTTAACCCGGAATTCCAGTTTCCAAGGCTTTAGCGTACGTGCTGATTCGGCAATGGACGCCGCCATCGCCTCGCGATCTTCCGGATGCACACGGGCAAAAACCAAGCCGGGCTTGTCGTACACCTCTGTCTGCGCCAAGTTCAGAACGGCTTCAACGCCCTTGCTGACAAACGGATAGCTTGTACGCCCATCAGGAAACCATTGGTACTGGTAGATGCAGCCTGGCACATTTTCAGAGAGTTCTTCTAAAAGTGTATCTCTGGCTTGCAGGCGAAGCTGGCTTTGGAGCAGTGCCTCTTGCGCGGCTTCTTGGTTTTTCAGTGCGCGCAGAAACTGCAATGCCAGAAGCAGCACGAGCAGCGTCACAAAGCTGGCTGCGATCAACGTCCTCCGATGATCGCTGCGCACGGGGGCAAGCGTTTCTACCACGCTGTAGCCGATGGCCGCAGTCAGTCCGTAGGCTGGCAAGCGAACATAGCTGTAAAGATAATCAAGGCCATCTAATTGGGAAAAAGCACGAAAACTGCCATGCAGCGGAGCGCCGGGGGCGGGCGCGACGGGGTCGGGCCGGCCGCGGGCGGTAAAGCTCGATACGTCAAGGCGCGTGCCGATGTATTGCTCTAACCCGCGGGTCATGACCATGCGCTCCCCCGTGTCGCGCACGATGGTGGCCCTGCCCCCTTTTTGCAGATTTCCCTCTTGGTAGAAATCGGCAAAATATTGGGGGTCTACCGACACCACGATCACACCGGCAAACTTTTCTTTGTTAAAAATGGGGCGGGTCATCTCGATCGACCACTTTCCAGACACCTGCCCATTGACAGGGCGACTGACAAACAGTTTGTCCGCAGAAGTTGCCAAATGAACCTTGAAGTGCTCCCGGTCTGTCAGATTCACCGGTTTATCGCCCATTCCAAGTGTGCTGTAAGCCAAGGATCCGTCGGCATTGATGATGGCTATTTGGAGCACCGCCGCCCCCAAGGAGTCTCCCCATTCTTTGGTGTCAGCCTCCATTTCAAGTGGACGTGTTAGCCAGGTTTTGCGCAGGTCGTGCATCGCATAGTCAATTTCGCCGAACTTGGCCGCCGCGTGCTTGGCATAGAGCAAGGCCAGAAAGGCGGTTTCTTGGTGGCTATCGTTGAGCCGAGCGTTTTCGCTGCGCTGGTAGTTCCAAACCACGGCCGCCCAGAGTACCGCCAGAAAACCTGCCACCAGCAGAATCACGGTTTGTCGCCAGGACTTTGTTATCGCCAAAGAGGTCTGCATACTGTTTTTGCTTATTCTGCGTTTCAAAACGTGTGTTGATCAGAACCTGCAATCCCGACTGAACCGAGATGGGCAAGTGAAGAAAAACAGGTTAACAGCGGCGCTAGCTGAAGTCCATCAACGATCGCTTTTTTCGTTTTTTCTGAGTTTCAATGTTGGGATTTACCCAAGATCACGCACAGATGGTTAACCCATTGAGCGTTGAATACCCAAGCATGATGTGCAACGGGCTCCGTGGTGTACACAGGCTGGTTTGACCACAGCTGATAACAGTCAGTCTGGTAAGACTGCTGTCACTTCAATCTCAATTCGCGCCCGGTCCTCTACCAGGCCTGAGACTTCCACGCAGGTCATGGCTGGGAAGTTTCTACCCATCACCTCACGGTAGGCCGCACCCAGTTCTTTCAGGCGGGCGGTGTATTCAAGCCGGTCTGTCACGTACCAGGTCATGCGCACCATGTGCTCCGGGCCAGCGCCACCCGCTTGAAGCACCGCAGCGATGTTGATCAGAGCCTGCTTCGTTTGCACAATGAAGTCATCGCTTTCAAACTGCTGGGCGGCGTTCCAGCCAACCTGCCCGCCGACAAAAATCAGCGCGCCGCGCGCCATGATGCCGTTGGCATAGCCTTTGGGTTCTGCCCAGCCAGGAGGTTGGAGTTTTTTCATAGTTTGTTGCTGGCCTGTTGTTCGGTACGCAGACGAAAGCGCTGCAATTTGCCAGTCTCGGTTCGCGGCAGTTTGTCCACAAAATCAATCTGGCGCGGGTATTTGAAGGGTGCGAGCGTCGCTTTGACGTGGTCTTGTAGCAGCTTCACGCAGGCGTTGTTCGCGTCAACACCAGGCTTGAGCACCACAAAAGCTTTCACAATCATGCCGCGTTCATCGTCTGGCAGTCCAACCACACCGCATTCGGCCACTGCCGGGTGCAGCATCAGGGCATCCTCAACCTCCGGGCCGCCAACGTTGTAGCCCGACGTGATGATCATGTCGTCATCTCGCGCCTGGTAAAAAAAGTAGCCGTCCGCGTCCTGCGTGAAGGCATCGCCAGGGTAGTTCCAGCCGTTCTTGACATACTTCGCTTGCCGGGCATCGTCCAGGTATTTGCAGCCTGTTGGCCCCACGACGGCCAGTTTGCCGATGCTGCCCAGCGGTACTTCAACGCCTTCATCGTTCACCACTTTGGCGGTGTAGCCGGGTACGACTTTTCCGATGGCCCCGCGCCGCACATCAGCCGGCTTGCAGGAAATAAAAATATGAAACATTTCGGTGGCGCCAATACCGTCTATCAGCTCGATGCCAGTGGCTTCCTTCCAGAGCTGGCGCGTCGCGTCAGGCAAAGCTTCGCCGGCGCTCACGCAAATGCGAAGGGTTGGCATGCGTAGTTGTTTGGCAAACACCGCCATCTGCCGGTAAAAAGTCGGCGCGGTGTAGACAATCGTGGCGCCGGTTTCATGGATCAACTTGACCATAGATTCTGGTGTGTATGCGGCGGATGGGAAATAAATGGAGGCACCTGCGGCGAATGGAAACAGCAGCAGGCCGCCGAGCCCGAAGGTAAAAGCCAGCGGTGGTGAACCCATCACGATGTCGTCAGGCGTGGCCTGAAGAATATGCAGTGGCCAGGCGCCGCACGCCGCCAGCACGTCGCGGTGGGTGTGCACCACAGCCTTGGGTTTGCCGGTGGTGCCCGATGTGAACGCCATCAACGCCACATCGTCTGCGGCTGTTAAACACGGCTGGAAGTTCCCATCTTTTTGCGATGACAGCACGGCCAGCGATCCGGGCTCGTTCATCAGGTTGAACGGCACGATGGTTGTCAGGGTGGCTGACTGCGACTTGGCGATGTTCAATTCATCCAGCAATGCGGCATCACACAACGCGAAGTGGATGTGCGCTTTTTCAATCACCTCACCCAGCTCTTTGGCGCGAAGCAGTGGCATGGTGGCCACCGCTATCAAGCCGGCCTTGACCACAGCCAGCCAGGCCAGTGCCATGCCGATGGAGTTGCCGCCACGCAGCAGCACGCGGTTGCCAGGCAGCAGGCCATGGTCTTCGGTCAATACCTGCGCAATCCGGTTGATGCGCTGACTCGCATCGGCATAGCTCAGTGTGATTTGATCGGAACGTAAAAACGCCTTGCCCATCAAGCCTCGGGCTTCAACTTGGGCCAGCAACACATCCACCAGATTGGCCTGATCTGCAATGCGCAGCTCTGGCAAGTCGTAGCGCATTTGCGCACGCTGCCCTAGCTGCGGCAAGCGATCGTGAACAAACTGGTCAGTTTGCGCCGAGCGGTACTGCGTCATGGTGTCGCTCATGATGTGACCTTCCATCAGGCCTTGATCAGGGCCTTGCCAATGATCAGCTGCTGCACTTCGGTGGCGCCCTCGTAAATGCGCAGCGATCGAATGTCCCGGTACAGGCTCTCGACCTTGGTGCCCACCTTGACACCCAGACCGCCGTGCAATTGCAGTGCCATGTCAATCACCCGCTGGGCGTTTTCTGTCGCGGTCATCTTTGCCATCGCAGCTTCAGCCGTGACGCGAGTGACCTGGCCTGTGCGCTCGCCCTCGTCACGCAGCCAGGCAGCGCGGTAAGTCAGCAGCGCTGCGGCATCCACCAGCGCCGCCATTTCGCCCAGCTTGGCCTGGGTGAGCTGAAAGTCGGCCAGTTTGCCGCCAAACATGCTGCGCTGTTTTGAATAGCTCACCGCCTCAGCCAAGGCCCGCCGTGCCATGCCCAGTGCGGCCGCCGCCACAGACGCGCGAAAAATATCCAGTGTTTGCATGGCCAGTTTGAAGCCCTCGTTCAGCGTCCCCAGTTGGCTGGCTGCAGGCACAACGCAGTTGCTGAAAGCCAGCGTGGCCAGCGGGTGTGGCGCCATCACTGCGATGTGTTCGCTGGCGTCCAGCCCAGGCGTGGTGGCATCCACGATGAAAGGTGTGATGCCGCGCGTTCCCGCGTCAGCATCGGTCTTCACAAAGGTCACATAAAAATCGGCGATGCCGCCGTTGCTGATCCAGGTCTTGCTGCCATTGATGACCCAGTCGCTGTGGGCGGGTACAGCGCTGGTCGTCATGGCGCCTGCATCAGACCCTGCCTCGGCTTCGCTCAATGCAAAAGCAGCAATCTTTTTGCCGCTGGCCACCTGCGGCAAATAGGCGGCCTGCTGTGCGGGCGTGCCCGCCAGCGTGATCGCGCCGCTGCCCAGGCCCTGCATGGCAAAGGCAAAGTCAGCCAGTGGCGAATGAAAGGCCAGGGTTTCCCGCAGGATGACCAGCGCACGCGAATCCAGCTTGGGCAAGGCACCGCCCAACGCGCCATTCATACCGGCAGGCACACAGTAGCGCAGCCAGCCAGCGTCGCCCAGGCGCTGCACCCACTCACGGCATGCCGCACGGTCGTCGGTTTCATCGACCTGCTGCGCGGCTGCCCAGTGAACGAGGCCGGCGCCAAGCGCGCGATGCACATCGTCAAAAAACGGCAATGCCAGATGCTGGGTGTTGGGGATCATTGACATCAACTCCTAATTGCCCTCAAAGACGGGTTTTTGCTTGGCTGAAAAGGCCTCATAAGCCCGTGTGAAGTCTTGCGTCTGCATACAAATGGCCTGCGCCTGTGCTTCGGCCTCAATGGCCTGGTCCAGCGTCATGGCCCATTCTTGGTGCAGCATGGTTTTGGTCATGCCGTGGGCAAAGGTCGGCCCGCTGGCCAGCTCGTGCGCCAGTTTTTTGGCAGCAGGCAGCAAGTCGGACGCCTCATGCAACGCATTAAAAAACCCCCACTGCAAACCTTCTTGCGCCGTCATCACGCGGCCCGTGAGCAGCAACTCGGAGGCGCGGCCCTGGCCAATCATGCGCGGCAGCAGCGCACACGCGCCCATGTCGGCACCGGCCAGACCAACGCGGGTGAACAAGAAGGCAGTTTTAGCTTGCGGCGTGCCCAGCCGCATGTCAGAGGCCAGGGCCATCATGGCACCAGCACCAGCACAAATGCCGTCAATCGCGGCAATGATGGGCTGGGGGCACAAACGCATTTGCTTGATCAGGTCGCCGGTCATGCGGGTGAACTCCAGCATCTCGGTCATGCTCATTTTTGTCAAGGGGCCAATGATTTCGTGCACATCACCGCCTGAGCAAAAGTTGCCACCTTCACCCGTCAGCACCACCGCTTTTACATCTGTGGCGTGGTTCAACGCCGCGAACAGATGACGCAGTTCGTTGTACGAGTCAAAGGTCAATGGGTTTTTACGCTCGGGGCGGTTCAGCAGCAGGGTTGCCACGCCTGCATCAAACGCATATGAGAAGTGCTTCGCGCTGTAGCTGGCCATCGCATCAAACTGCGGGCGCATCGGATTCGTGGGGGTGATGAAGTGCTTCATAAGATTTCCAATGTTTTTGCGTGATGATGTTCCTTGACTTTGCCCAGCAGCTTGTAGAGGGCGTCCATTTCCCTGCCGGTCAAGACGTCAAAGCTTGAGACAATCCAGTCCTCGTGCTGTTTGGCCATATCGTCAAACGTTTCGCGCCCCTGCACCGTCAGCCGCACGCGGTAAGCACGGCGGTCGCCGTCGACTTCCAGCCGCTCGACCAAGCCTTCGGCCACCAGCTGGTCGGTGATGCCTGTCACGTTGCCGCCGGTGACCATCATGCGGCGTGACAGCTCGTTCATCTTCAGGCCGTCCGGGTTGCGCTGCAACTGGGCCATCAAGTCAAAGCGTGGCAGCGTGGTGTCAAATTGCTCGCGCAGGTGGTTGCGCACCTGCTTTTCTACCAGCTGGGTACAGGTCAGCAGGCGCAGCCAGAGCCGCAGGGCTTCTGGATGCTCGCTGTGGCCTTGCGCTTCCATGTCCATGGCGTCTCCTTTTTACTATGAAATAAATAGCTGCTTACCTAGGAATTCATTGGTCTACAGGCTCTTTTGCTTGCTAATTTCGCGGTACAGCTGGTCTCGGCCACTCAAATAAGGCAGCGGCCAGCTCACGTGGCGGCTTTGCAGTTTGGCGGCCTCATGCAGCGTCCAGGCCGGGTCGGCCAGGTGGGGACGGGCAATGGCACACAGGTCCGCACGGCCCGCCGCAATGATGCTGTTGACCTGGTCACTTTCCGATATCGCGCCGACTGCCATGGTTTGAATGCCTACCTCGTTGCGGATGCGGTCAGCAAACGGTGTCTGGTACATGCGGCCATACACCGGTTTGGCAGCGCGTGTGGTCTGGCCCGATGAGACGTCGATCACGTCGCAGCCTGCGGCTTTGAACAGTCGGGCGATTTCCACTGCGTCATCGTCGGTGTTGCCGCCAGGAGCCCAGTCGTGAGCCGAAATACGCACACTCATCGGCAGGTGTGCAGGCCATACGGCGCGCATGGCTTTGAAGACTTCCAGCGGGTAACGGCAACGGTTTTCCAGGCTGCCGCCATAGTCGTCGGTGCGCACGTTGGTCAGTGGCGTGATGAAGCTGGACAGCAAATAGCCGTGCGCGCAGTGCAGTTCCAGCCAGTCAAAGCCAGCATCTACGGCGTAGCGCGTTGACTGCACAAACTCGGCGCTGACTCTGTCCATGTCAGCCCGGGTCATGGCGGCAGGCGTCTGGTTGGTTGGGCCAAACGCCACAGCGCTGGCGGCGATCAGTGGCCAGTTACCGGTTGTCAAAGGCTCATCGGTTTGCTCCCAGCCGACCTGGCTTGAGCCCTTGGGGCCGCTGTGACCCAGCTGCAAGCCCATCTTTGCACCGTTGCCGGATGCGTGCGCAAAATCAACAATGCGTTTGAAAGCCAGCATTTGCGCAGGGTTGTACAAGCCAGGGCAGCCCGGTGTGATGCGGCCTTGCGGGCAGGGCGCTGTCATTTCAACAAATACCAACGCCGCACCGCCAAGGGCACGAGCGCCCAAATGAACCAAATGGAAGTCTTGAACCAACCCATCGACCGCGCTGTAGGTGGCCATGGGCGACACAACGACGCGGTTCTTGAGCTGAATATCGCGAACCTTCAGGGGCAGCAACATGGGCGCAGGCGGAAATTTTGAAGCTGTTGATTTGGCCAGCCACTGCTCATACCCTGCCAGCCAATCCGCATCACGCACGCGCAGGTTTTCGTGGCTGATACGCTGCGAGCGCGTCATCATGGAGTAGAAAAACTGCTCTGCCTCCAGGCCGCTGTAACGCTCGACGTTTTCAAACCATTCGGTCGAATTACGCGCTGCGTTTTGAATCTTCAGCACTTCAACGGAGCGCACCGCTTCGTAAGCTTGCAGGGCCTCGGTCACATCGCTGGTCTTGGCAAAGCAGCGGGTCAGCTCAATCGCATCTTCCAGCGCCAGTTTGGTACCGCTGCCAATCGAAAAATGCGCGGTGTGCGCCGCGTCGCCCATCAGCACAATCGGCACCTGTTTGCCGTCCACCTGTTCATGGTGCACCCAGTGTTCACACACCACGCGCGGAAAGCGGATCCAGATCGCTGAGCCTCGCACATGGCTGGCGTTGTTCATCAGCGGGTTGCCGTCCAGGTACTTGGCAAACAAGCGCTCGCAAAACGCAATACCGTCCTCCTGGCTCATCTGGTCAAGGCCGTGCGCCTTCCAAACAGCTTCGGGTGTCTCCACAATGAAGGTGGAGGTGTCGGCGTCAAACTTGTAGGCGTGTACTGCAAACCAGCCATGCTCGGTTTGCTCAAACGCAAAGGTAAATGCGTCAAAGGTTTTCTTCGTGCCCAGCCAGACAAAACGGCATTGCCGCAGTTCCACATCGGGCTTGTAGGTGTCGGCATAGCGGGTACGCACTCGGCTGTTCAGGCCGTCGCAGGCAATCAGCAGGTCGGCGTTGTATTGTTTTGCCAGTGCCTGGTCGTCTTGCACATCGGCTTCAAACACCAGGTCTACACCGAGGGCGATACAGCGTTCTTGCAAGATGTTCAGCAGCTTTTTGCGCCCAATGCCGCAAAAACCATGGCCGCCTGAACGCACACTGCGGCCCTTGAAAAACATCTCCACATCGTCCCAATGGTTGAAGGCGTCGCCAATCAGTTGTGCGCTCACGGGGTCAGCCGCGCTCAGGTTACCCAGCGTCTGGTCGGACAGCACCACGCCCCAGCCGAAGGTGTCAAACGGGCGGTTGCGCTCCACCACGGTCACCACATGCGCAGGGTTTTGCAGCTTCATCAGCAAGGCAAAGTACAAACCGGCAGGCCCGCCACCCAGACAAAGAATGCGCATGAAAAAAGTGCTCCGCGTTGGACAAGTAAATTGATTGAGCCTTAATTATTTAGGTTTAAACTAAATTCGTCAAGCGGTATTTTTACAAGCTATGAACAAGGCCTTGCTCTGCCAGCGGGTATGCGCAGCGTCCCCTCATGAGGTGGAGATTGACTTGTCCTGAACCCGCGTGGGGCTTCTATGTCTTGGCTTGAAAGCCGTTTGCCCGGTAAGTCAGCACCAGGGTGTCCCTGAAGCCCTGCTGGCCTGCAGCATGGTCGGGAAAGATCGGCGTTGTTTCATGGATCACCCGTGCATCGTCCAGCAGTAGCGCGGTCAGAGGTTCTCGCATCACAAAGCGCACGCCCTGCGGGCCATGGGCATCAAACACCCGCGTTTCGCCGCCCTTCACGCCATGGCGCTCCACCAGCACCACCACGACAAAATTTACACCGTCGCGGTGCGCGCCTTCAGGTGTGGGGCGGCCTACGCCGCCCGCTGTGTCGATCCTGAACTGGTGCGCCTCTACAAACCATTTATCGACGGCCTGTACCTGCGCAAAAAGCCTGCCAAAGCCTGCAAGCAGCTCCGTCCATGCTGGGGCTTGGGCAACTGCAGGCTCAATGGGTTCAAACCAGCGCTCAAACCCGCCATGCAGGGCGTTGTAGTCGGTCGGCTGCCAGTGCGCCCGATGCGGTGTTTGCGTCAAGACGTTGGCGGCCACGTCCAGCACAAAGCAGGTGTGGCGGCGCTGCCGGTAGCCGCCACCATCTTTCAGGTGCGCGTCCGGCGGCAGCTTGTGCCAGGTTTTGGCCAGTTCGTCCCAGGCTTGGGCCCAGTTGGGGGAAAGTTTTAGCGTGGCGGTCAGATCAACAGGGCTGAGCAAACTCAGGCCGTCTTGACTCAGGGCTTGAGCAGCGGGTTTTTGAACGGTGGCGATGTTAAACATGGCCCTATTTTGCTTGAGCTCGCGCGTGTTTCGCCCAGCAGGGTGTTTTAGCACGGTTGCGACTTGGGGCCAGCTTCTCGCCTACAAGGTCAACCCTTCAGGCCCCTCATAATGAAAGCGCAAACCGATCCATCAACCTTAAGTCTTGAAGCTTTAAAAAGAACCCATCATGCTGTACAAGTTCAAATCAAAAAATGCTGGCGATCTGATCATGCTGGAGCCGAACGGCCGCAAGGTCTTAGAGGTGATTGGCAAGGAGGCCGGGCCGACAGGCATCATTTTGGCTGAGCAGATGCCGGCAGCCATCAAGGCGCTGCAAGATGCCATCACACTGGAAGAGTCGCACGACGAAAGCCCTGGCGCCGACGACGCGCAGCGCGAAGCTGAGAAGGGCGATGCGCCGGGGCTGCGGCAGCGTGCCATGCCGTTTATCGACATGCTGCAGCGCAATCACAAGGCGGGTACGGATGTGACCTGGGGCGTTTAAGTCTCAGCTCACCTCAATCGACTTTGGCACCAGAAACCTTCACCACCTGCGCCCACTTGACGTGTTCGGCGTTGATGAACGTATTGAACTGTTCTGGCGTATTGCCGCCAGGTATCGCACCCTGACTGAGCAGCTTTTCCTTGACTACCGCCGTGTTGAGCGCCTTGCTGGTTTCTTGCTGGATGCGGCTGACGATGTCTGCAGGCGTACCGGCAGGCGCCATCAGACCAAACCACGAACTGGCGTCAAAACCTTTCAAGCTCGCGGCTTCTTCAATGCTGGGAAGCTCAGGCGTGGCTGCCGAGCGTTGGGCGCTGGTGACCGCAAAAGCCTTGAGCTTGCCGGCCTTGATTTGCGGCAAGGCAGACGGCAAGTTGTCAAACATCACATCCACACTGCCGCCCATCAGGTCTAACAAAGCAGGGCCCGAGCCCCGGTAAGGAATATGCGTCATGAAAATGCCAGTGCGTGACTTGAACAGCTCACCCGCCAGATGAATTGAGGTGCCATTGCCGCTCGAAGCCATGCTCAGTTTGCCAGGGTTGGCTTTGGCGTATTTGATGAAGTCAGGCACGCTGTTGATGTTCAAAGCCTTGGCTTTTTCAACGTTCATCACCATCACATTCGGCACACCAGCCACCAGGGTGATGGGAGCAAAGTCTTTTTGCGAGTCGTAGGGCATCTTGGGGTACAGCGCCTTGTTGATGCCGTGGGTGCCTACCGTGCCCATCAAAATCGTGTAACCGTCAGCGGGCGACTTGGCCACCAGGTCCGCGCCAATATTGCCGCCCGCACCGGCCCGGTTTTCCACAATAAACGACTGGCCAAAGGCTTTTGTCAGCTCAGGCGCCATGGCGCGCGCCAGGATGTCGGTCGTACCGCCCGCCGCAAACGGCACGATGATGCGTACCGGCTTGTTGGGCCATGCCGTTTGCGCAGCGACCGGCAGCCCAGTCAGGCTGCTGATGCAGATCATGCCCACGATCAAGCTGCGACGGGTGGTGAATAACTTCATGGCTGTCTCCTTCATGATTTTTGTAAACGGTCAACGACCGACTGGCAGGTTTGACCAGCATCAACACCCAGCTTGCGTGCCAGCAGGTTGCAGTGACTGACAACGCCACTTTGCAGCGTGCTGTTGGCCTGGCCTATGCAGGCACTGCTGTGCGACACCGTACAGGCTGCCAGTGCGTGGCCTTGCAGAAAATCAAGTGCCGCGAGCCCTGCTTCGTCTTTGCCAATGCCCGCGTCATTAAAAACACTCAAGTGTGGCCTTGTTGCCAGCGCATATTGCGCAGAACTGATGCCGCCGTGCGAGCCGCTGACCGCAATACAGCCAGCGTCATGCGGCCCAAGCTCGGTGATGGAGTCAACCAGCTTGAGGGTCCGCATAGTTTGCCCGACTCGGTCTGCCTCAATCAATCCGCATAGACGCCTGCAGCCTTGATGATCGGGCTCCACTTGGCAATTTCAGCCAGTACAAACTTTTTGTGTTCAGCTGGCTCAATGCGTTTGTCATTGACCACAACAGCGCCCAGGCCTTCCTGCTTTTTGATGAAGTCCGGGTCTTTCAGGGCGATTTTCAATGCGCCATTGAGCTTGGCCAGCACATCAGCAGGCGTGCCCTTGGGTGCATACATACCGTGCCACACCGTCACTTCAAAGTTTTTCAAACCGCTGGCCGCCAGCGTGGGGACGTCTTTCAGTACAGCGGTCGTCAGTGGTTTGGCAGTCGTCACGCCATACACCTTGACTTTTTTAGCTTCAATCTGGCTGGTGGTGTTGGTGGTCTGGTCGCACATCAGGTCAATTTGCCCACCGATCAAATCGGTCATGGCTGGGGCTGTGCCCTTGTACGGCACGGTGGTCATGTCCACCTGGATGGCGTTTTGAAACAGCAAGCCGCACAGATGCGATGCAGAGCCGACGCCCGCGTTACCCAGGTTCACCTTGCTCTTGTTGTCATTGATCCAGGCGCTCAGTTCTTTGTAGTTGTTGGCAGGCATGCCAGGCTTGGCGATCAAAGTCATCGGCACTTCGTTGATCATGCCAAGGTATTCAAAATCGCTTTCAACCTTAAAAGGAATATTTCGCACCAGCGTGGGCATGGTCGACATGCCGATGTGATGCACCAGCAGGGTGTAGCCGTCGGGCGCAGCCTTGGCAGTCTTGTTGGCACCAATCGAGCCGCCAGCACCTGCTGCGCTGTCAATCACGATACTGATGCCGCCTAGCGGCTTGCGCATGGCTTCGGCAAGGTCGCGCGCGACGCGGTCCGTTGGACCACCGGCAGCAAAGGGAACAACGATGGTGATGACCTTGTCTTTGGCAGGAAAGTCAGCAGCTTGCGCCGAAACAAACACACCGCAAACGGCTAAAGCTGCACTTGCGATGGCGGTTGATGTATTGAAAAATGACTTCATTGAGGCGTCTCCAAAAAATGCAGATAAAAAATAACTTTCACACCCAGTAACTGTAGCGGGGTGCAGGCATCCGTAAACCTCGGAAAACACTTACGCGACAACCCTGCCAGGCAGGTGGTGTGTTCAGTTTATTTGTAGCTTCGCGCGTCTTCGATGACCTTGCCGTCATTGGGCAAGCTGCCGGGTGCCAGCAGTTCAACCGTACCGCGCAGCTTGGTCACGTCGCGAATGGCATCACTGATTTTTTGGTCCAGACCGGCCTGACCGGATGTTGCCTCGACCTGAAAATGCATGCTGTCATTGGCCATTTCGCCGCTCACCACCAAGCGTGCTTTGAGCACTTCTGGGAAGCGCCGGGCAATCGTCGCTACCTGACCAGGGTGCACAAACATCCCGCGAATCTTGACCGTTTGGTCGGCTCGGCCCATCCAGCCCTTGATGCGGCTGTTGGTTCGGCCTGTCGGGCAGTGGCCGGGCAACAGGGCAGACAAGTCGCCAGTGCCAAAACGGATCAGCGGGTAGTCAGGGTTTAACGTGGTCACCACCAGCTCACCGACTTCGCCTTCATTCACGGGGTCCGCTGTGCCGGGGCGGACGATTTCAACGATCACCCCCTCGTCAATCACCAGGCCTTCACGGGCCTCGGTTTCATACGCGATCAAGCCCAAATCTGCGGTGGCGTAGCTTTGGTAAATCGCCATGCCGCGCGCGGTAAACCAGTCACGCAGGCTGGGCGGAAAGGCCTCGCCGCCGACCAGGCCTTTTTTCAGGCTGCTGATGTCGCTGCCAGATTCGATGGCTTTTTCAACCAAGATGCGCAAAAAACTGGGTGTGCCAGCGTAGCCGTCAGGCCGTAGTGCGGCAATCGCCTCCAATTGTTGTTCGGTTTGGCCAATACCTGCGGGAAACACCGTACAGCCCACCGCATGCAAACCCGATTCCATGATGAAGGCACCGGGTGTCATGTGGTAACTGAACGAGTTGTGTGCCAGGTCGCCCGCGCGAAAGCCTGCCGCATAGATGGCCCGGCCTGCGCGCCAGTAATCTCTGGCGGTGCCTTCGGGCTCATAAATGGGCCCCGGCGATGAGAACAAACGCGGCATTTGGGGCCCGCGCAGCAGGGCGCTGAAACCACCAAAAACATCGCCAGACTGTCCTGCTTTTTGCAACTCCTGCAACTCGCTTTTGCGTGTGACGGGCAAGTGCGCCAATGCCTGACGCGACGTCACTGCGCTGGCATCAACCCCGTCGAGCAACTTGGCGAATGCGGCTGTATTTTTCTGCGCGTGTGCAATTTGCGTGGGTAAAGCGGCCATCAGCGCGGCTTCGCGTTGGTCAGGACTCCGGGATTCGAGTGTGTCGTAGAAGGCTGTTGTCATTTCATTCTTTTCAAATACCAAATACCAAAGCCCAGATGGTTCAAGGCCTCATATGATTTCATTCAAGCAGGGGCCGCAGGACTGGCTTTGCCAGACTGCAGGCGCAGCGGCCCCCTCGGGGGGCAGGAAGTTACGCGAAGCGAACGACCGTGGGGGCCTATATCTACCGTGGGGGTCATTAAGCCAGCCAGCGCTTGCGACGCTTATAGCTTTTCACGTCTTTAAAACTTTTGCGTTCACCGCCGCCCATGCCAAGGTAGAACTCTTTCACGTCTTCGTTGTTGGCCAGCTCGCTGGCGATACCGTCCATCACGACGCGGCCAGACTCCATGATGTAGCCGTAATCAGAGTACTTCAGAGCCATGTTGGTGTTTTGCTCAGCCAGCAAAAAGGTAACTTTTTCTTTTTGGTTGAGGTCTTTGACGATCTCGAAAACTTCTTGCACGATCTGCGGCGCCAGGCCCATGGAAGGCTCGTCCAGCAAGACCATGTTGGGGTTGGCCATCAGCGCGCGGCCGATGGCGCACATCTGCTGCTCGCCACCCGAGGTGTAAGCGGCCTGAGATGTGCGGCGGGTTTTCAAACGCGGGAAATAGTTGTAGACCTTTTCCAAATTGGCCGCGATCTCGCCCTTGTCACTGCGGGTGTAACTGCCCGTCATCAGGTTTTCTTCAATCGTCAGGTGGGCAAAGCAATGCCGCCCCTCCATCACCTGCACCACACCGCGCTGCACCAAATCAGCGGGGGATAGGTTTTCAATGCGCTCGCCGCGCAGCTCTATGCTGCCCTTGGTGACCTCGCCTCGCTGGCCGTGCAACAAATTGGACACGGCGCGCAAGGTGG
>CANJWZ010000018.1 GCA_947478725.1 Comamonadaceae bacterium | reverse complement strand
GGTGAGCGAATGCACCACGATGTCGGCCCCGTGCTCAAACGGGCGGCAAAGGTAGGGGCTTGCCACGGTGTTATCCACAATAAGCGGCACACCATGGGCGTGGGCCACTTCAGCCAATGCTGCCAAGTCTGTGATGTTGCCCAAAGGGTTGCCAATCGTCTCGCAATACACGGCCTTGGTGCGCGCATCAATCAGATTGGCAAACGAGGTTGGGTCGCGGTAGTCTGCAAAGCGCACCTCAATGCCCATTTGCGGGAAGGTGTGGGCAAACAGGTTATAGGTGCCGCCATACAGGGTGGAGGCCGATACAACGTTGTCGCCCGCCTCGGCAATGGTCTGAATGGCATAGGCAATCGCTGACATGCCCGAGGCGACCACCAGCGACGCAATGCCGCCCTCAAGCGCGGCCACGCGCGCCTCAAGCACCCCATTGGTGGGGTTCATGATGCGGCTGTAGATGTTGCCCGCCACTTTTAAATCAAACAAATCGGCCCCGTGCTGGGTATTGTCAAACGCATAAGCCACAGTTTGATAAATGGGCACGGCTACAGCTTTGGTGGTGGGGTCGGGGGTATAGCCGGCGTGAACGGCCAGGGTTTCGATGCGCATGGTGTTATCTCCTGTTGATGATTATGAATATCAGTTTGATTCGAACAATGTTGGTCATGGTCAGCACTTCCAGCAGCCGATCCAAGCCAACCGTATCAATGGCCGCTGTCGCCTGCTTGCGCAATCTCGTCTTAGCATTGTGCGCCATAGAGAGTCCAGCGGCGCCTATCATGGGCAAGTCGTTAGAGCCATCGCCAATGGCAATGACGTGGCGGGAGAGGGTGTTGTTGGTCGCGCAGGTCTGAATCTGCGATGCGGTTACGAAGTTGTTGGCATCTATGATGACCAAGCTGTCTCAGGTGTAAGTGCGGCGCATGATGTCAGTGCATGTCATAGGGCTCGATTGATGCCAATTCAAGCAAGTCCTCGCTTAAAAGGGCAATTCATAATTGAATTTGTCACGAACTCCAATAGACTTCCGGACATGTAGGATTTTTAGCCGAGGTCATCATGTGCAGATGGGTTGCTTACGCGGGTCCAGAAATTTACCTTGAGGACTTGATCTTCCACCAAGAGCATTCCATCGCGAGCCAGAGTTTGGCTGCAACTCAATCTGCTTGGGTCACCAATGGCGATGGTTTTGGAGTGGCCTGGCACACCATCACGGCCATGCAAGCAACTTTGCAGGATGTGATCAAAGTTATGGATCGACATCATTCGGATGAACCCATGCGAATTTCCTGTGCGTTGACCAACGGCCGAGAAATCTGGGCCTTTAGGTATTCCAGCGATGACCAGTCCCTCAGCATGTACTTTGGTTCCACTCACACGCGTGCCAACGGGAACGGACTACCGTCAATAACAACCATTGCCTCTGAGCCGTCCGATTCAATGGTGCTGTATGAATAGAGTCGCAGGTGCAATCGGTAAATCGTTGGCCGTTTACCTGAGTAAAGAGCTCGAAATCAACGGAACAGCTCCACCATCCAACCCCTTGCATCTGCAGGCTACTTTGCGACCAGGTGATGTCCTGCTGGTTGAAGGTAACACCCGAATAAGTGCTGCAATCAAATACCTAACCCAGTCCACTTGGTCTCATGCAGCACTTTATGTAGGGATGAATTTCAGCCCAGATGCACCCGAAGACCACTGCCTCATAGATGCCGATACGGTACATGGTGTACGCAGCACTGGACTTGATAGATTTATGAATCTGCACACCAGGATCTGCAGACCCATTGGACTTAGTGAGCAGGAATGCGTCGATGTTGCTCAAGCAGCCATTGGCAAAATTGGACATCAATACGATCTGCGCAATATGTTTGACCTGGCCAGATACCTCTTTCCCACACCACCAGTGCCCACTCGCTTTAGAAGGCAGTTATTGTCATTAGGAAGTGGGGACCCCACCAGAGCCATATGCTCCACGCTGATTGCTCATGCATTTGAAAGCATTCACTACCCCATCAGTGCATTGGAGCCAAAAACCTCAGGTTCATCAGCAAATGAGAATAATTTTCTACCGCGACCATTTCAACCCCAACAGTTCAAACCCAAACACCACTCACTACTTACACCCAGAGACTTTGATGTTTCGCCTTATTTTGCAATCATCAAGCCTACGGTGGAATGCGGATTTGATTTCCACAACCTTGAATGGGTTGAATGAATAGCCGTACAAAAAAGCCCGACTGACTTTAATCAATCGGGCCAGACTGTCACCACGAGAGGAGGGCAGTCACAAGTGCCTGTATTAATAGTGAAACCCCTTGGTAAACCGATGACTCATTTCGCTATTCATATTACGCCTATGCTGGCTATTTCTTTTCAAGCCTTGCTTCAATCAAGCCACAGTTTCTAATCGCGGCTTCATCGCCATTTTTTGCTGCTTTTTTGAAGTACATAAGGGCTTTTGTTTCATCTTCATTAACGCCTTGCCCATGCTCATGCATAAATCCAAGTGCAGACTGTGCATGTGCATTATCATGCTCTGCAGCCAACGAAAACCAGTACAAGGCTTGTGCGTAGTCCACATTCAAACCTATTCCATTTTGGTACATAAACCCAACTTTATACTGTCCCTCAGAATTACCAAGAGAAGCTGCCATTTTGTAATAGCTCATTGCTTTCTTATGACTTTGTTCAACCCCATCACCTGCTTGATACATTAATCCAATACTAACTTGAGCGCCGGAATGTCCTTTTTCGGATCCCAAATTAAACCAACGCATTGCCTCAGAGAGGTCTTTTTTGATGCTCTTTCCTTTGCTATAAATGATCCCCAACCTGTAATAAGCCTCTATATGTTCGTGTTGAGCGGCTAACTTATACCAAAGGACCGCTTCCATATCATCTTGCTCAACTCCATGGTGGTTCTCATACATACTGCCGAGCCCGTACAAAGCATCTACATTATTCTTTTTTGCTGCTAATTTGTACCAATTCATTGCCACTTTGAAGTCTTCCTTCACTCCTTTGCCGCCATCAAACATCACACCCAGCATGTATTGAGCTTGGCTGTAGTCTTTTGCAGCGGCTAATTGAAAGTAGTGCAATGCTTCCGCATAGTTTTGTGCCGTACCCTGACCTTTTGCAAACATATCTCCTAAAAAGAATTCGGCAGCAGTATGTCCCTTTGCTGCGGCCAGCTTGAAACACTTAATTGCTTCGCCAAAGTTTTGTTTAACACCCTGACCTTTATAATTTATAACAGCAAGTTGAAATTGCGCTTCTGAATCACCTTTATCTGCAGCATCTTGATTTTTCTTAACTTCTGCGTCAATTTCTGCAGCGATTTTTATTTGTTGCTCTATTAATTCTTCTAGTCTTGTCATCACTAAATTCCTTTAAAAAATTAATAATTTAATATTTTTACAACCTATTTTTTGTCACTAACTTTAACTGGGAGGTCCGATGCATTTTGAGGGAAGCTGGAACCCGGCACAGCTATTGAAAGTTGCATAATTGACCCGCTAAGAGGTGCGTCTGATAGGAGCAGGTTCAGAGTGAATCAACGCCGCTTCTTGCGAACTGGCGCATCGGCTCGCGGAAGAAGGCCGTCTAGAAACAAAGCAGAGAACGTGGTTGCTATTTCTTCCGGGGACATCCGACCATCAGGAACCATCCAACGATTGGTCCAATTGAGGGCGCCTAAAAGTCCATAAACGATCACTTTAGGATCTTTACCGCTAAGAAACGAGCCATCGGCCATCCCGTCTTCAATGATCTTGGTAAGGCTTTGCTCATAGATTTTCCCAAGCTGATACAACTGCTCATCCTGCTCCTTATTTACCGCCATCCCTTCTTGGATGTACACGAATTGATGCGGATAATTTTTCGCATACGAATTCAACAAAGAGGCGATGATATTTTGTAATTTGATCGTTGGTGTGTCTGTGCTATTGCTGATTTGCTGCGCACTGACCGACACGCTAACAACCGCATCACGTACAACGTCAAGCAGCAAGTCGCGCTTGCTAGCAAAGTAATAGTAGATGGTTGCGCGGTCGGTATGTAGCTTTGCTGCAATGTCTTTGAAAGTGGTCGCGGCGTAGCCATTACTGCGAAACAGCAGCGCAGCGCAATCGATGATTTCGCGTCTGCGGGCGGTGTAGGCTAAATCATCTTGCTTAAGGGCCGCGACGCGACGTTTACCTAAACTGCTCATACTCTATACATTGCCTAAATACTTGAATTCAACACATGATACGACTTTAGTCACTCTTTCTTTGGTTTATGAGTAGTCGCGAGTCCAGTTTCAATAGCTTTGATTTGCATGGCCAGATATTTTGAATACGGGCGACATTGCTGAAGACTGCCCCCCATCAGCCAGAAGCCTGGCTGGCCTGTAGGTCGCCACATGGCACGGACTTCGCCTTCATTGTCTAAACCCCAAACCGGTCCCACGCTGTTGGCAACAGAGTCGCCAAAAACTGCACGTACTGACTCAGACATGTTCTCATAGCCGGCTGCAATCACAATGGCATCAAAGGTTTGAATCGTGCCATCTGAAAAATTGACATTGTTTTCTGTCATGTCTTGGACAGTGCCAGACTTGACCTTGATACTACCCGCAGCAATAAGCTCAGAACAGCCTGAATTGATGTAGTACCCACCTCCGTACCGGTGGTACTTCATCAAAAAGCCACTTCCGTCCTCCCCAAAGTCCACTGCGAAACCTGCTGCCTTGAGACCATCAAGCAGGCCCTTGTCCATCGTAGCGATGCGTTGAGTCAGTTGTTTATGGAACTCTTTGAGCAAGGTGAATGGCATTGAATTGGTCACCAAATCTGCATCTTCTACAGGGGGGCCATCCTCGGCAAAGATGGAGTAAGCGCGAGCCGCACCTGGCTCAACACTGACAACACAGGTGGAGGAACGCTGAAGCATGGTGACTTTGGCGTTCCGTCTGCAGAGATCTTGAGCCACATCGTGACCACTGCTCCCTGTGCCAATGACAAGTACGCGCGAATTCTCGGCTGGGAAGTTGGCGCCATAAGCCTCCGCATGGATCAATGTTCCTGTGTAACGATCGGCGCCAGGAATGCTTGGCTGTTTGGGGACGCCAAATACGCCAGTTGCCTGGATCACATGACGAGGATAGACCTCTCTGAGTGTGCCATCTGCACTGCGTAGCTTGATGGTCCAACGCCCAATAGACTCATCGTGCGTAGCTGACTCTACTAAGGTGCCAAGTTGTACATTCAGTTGGAGTGCCTTTGCATAAATCTCAAGCCAATCTGCCAGTTCGTCCTTTGACAGGTAGGCGGGCCATGAGCTTGGAAAGGGAAGGTAGGGCAGGTGATTGGCCCATATCTGGTTGTGCAGCATTAACGATTGGTAGCGATTTCGCCAGTTGTCTCCAACTCGTGACACCCTATCAACCACCAATGTTTCTAGGTTCAACTGCTTCAATCTGGCTGCTACAGCCAATCCACACTGACCTGCGCCAAGTACCAGCACATCCGGGTTGGTAAATGCTTTCGATAATTTTGATGCGTCCAGCTCTTCGTCTGTCTGTGTTCGACGTAGTCGGTGATGACAAGCCCGTTCCTCTTGACCTTTGATATCTTCCAGGCTGGTAAACAAAGTCCAGCCATTCCAAGTACTGTCTTCTCCCAGGGGTTTTAGCAATCGCAAGTGCCCTCTACAAACCCCAGTTGTCGTTTCAAACTTGAAGAAGGCTTCAACAGACTCACCGTAACCTTTGCGGTCAAAGACTGCTACCTTGGACTCTTCGATTTGAACCTTCAGGGGGCGCTGGTGCTTCTCAAGTGCCTTACGCCATGACTCAATGATGCGATCAAGTCCTGAGTGTGTTCTGAAATCCCATTGAAATGCGAGCATGTCGCGCCAATAGCTTTCAGGATGGAACAGGGTGCCCAACTTGTCCAGATCTCCCATCGATAAGCAATATTCAAATTCAGACAGCCATTCCCTAGCTAGTTCTCGCCCCCTTTGAAGTCGCTGAGCCTTGAGGGCCGGATCAGTTGAGTTGACTTCACTTGTTGGTTTTTTCTCGGCAGTGATGATCGACATGTTTGGGCGCCTAGTTTGAACGGATAAGACGCAGATTGACAGCCTTGAACACCATTGTCAACACTTGCGTTGATAAATTGTAGTGAGCTACCGCAAAGTGAGTCATCATCGAATCACGCCTGCTTTCTGGAGGTCTTGCAATTCATCCGCATTAAATCCCCAGGCTCTCAAAGCTTCATGGGTATTGCTCCCTGGTTTTGGGGGCGGTTGTCGCACTGCCGAGGGCGTTCGGCTAAAGCGTGGCGCCGGTCCTGGTTGCAGAACCCCATCGACTTCTTCAAAACCTCGGCGGGCTGCCAAATGGGGGTGCTGAGGGGCTTCACTCAGGTCGAGTACCGGGGCAAAACAAGCCTCCCGCCCATCCATGATTCGACACCATTCTTCACGAGTTTTGCCACGGAAAATCCCTTCGAATTGAAGGCGTAGTGCTTGCCAAGTTGAGCGATCCAGCTGGTCTGGGATGCTCTTTGGATCTAGCCCCATTGCCAGAAGCAACTGGTCGTAGAACTTACGTTCAACTGGAGCGATACTGATGTGTTTGCCATCGCTAGTCTCATAGACGCCGTACCAAGGCGCTCCGCCATCAAAGTAGTTGGACTCTCGTTCAAGTGTCAAACGGTTGCTTGCAAGGTAGCCGTAGTAATGGGTCAGAAGAGACTCGATACCATCGACCATTGCTGCATCGACTACCTGTCCTTCGCCTGACACTTTTGCCTCTAGCAAAGCGGCAAGAACACCCATAGCCAGGTAGACGCCCCCGCCCGCGTAGTCGCCTATCAAATTCAATGGCACAGATGGGACGCCTTTGCGAGGGCCCATCATGGACAGCGCGCCGGTGATTGCCAAATAATTCAGATCATGACCTACGGTTTGTGAAAGGGGTCCTTCTTGGCCCCAACCCGTCGCGCGGCCAAAAACTAGCCGCCGATTGTGCTGTGCGCAGTCTGTTGGTCCCAACCCTAATCTTTCCATAACGCCTGGTCGAAATCCCTCCATGAGTGCATCGGCATGTTCCACCAGGCGAAGAACCACTTGACGACCTTGATCGCTTTTGAGATCCAAAGCGATAGAAGAACGGCTTCGCGTGGTGGGATCAAATTTGGGTTCTTTTTTAACTCCCAAGCCCGAAGGCTCTAGGCGGTCGACGGTGATTATCTGGGCGCCCATATCTGCCAAGAGCATCGCTGCAAAGGGAACTGGACCCACGCCGGCGATCTCAACGATGCGTATGCCTCGCAGGGCGCCACCTGAAGTTGAATGCATTTGATTTTCTCCAAGAAACTTCCAATACTTGACGATTTTCCTAAGATTAAACTGAATATGGCAGGCTAGTCAACAAAAGTGTTGACAGCTAATTTCCCCGTTGCTACTATTGCGCAGCATGAATGATCGTTATTTAAGATACAAAGATTTGGTGTTCGACATCCCGGCCGAGCATGTACTGCGCATACGTATCAATCGGCCTGACCGAAACAATGCCATGACCCCTCAAACGCACAGCGAGCTGACCGAGGTCTGGCGCGATGTGTCTGCCGATGAATCGGTCAGGGCGGTCATCATTGGTGGCGTCGGAAAGTCTTTTTCTGTAGGTGGCGAATTCGATTTTGTCGAAGCCATCATCAATGACTTTTCCATGCGCGAACGTGCATGGCGTGAAGCCAGAGACCTTGTTTACAACATTATCAATTGCTCCAAGCCAATTGTCTCCGCCATGCAAGGTGCCGTAGCGGGTGGGGGTCTCTCGATTGGCTTGCTCGCCGACATTTCTATTGCGGCCAAATCGGCCAAGTTGGTCGATGCGCATACTCGTTTGGGAGTGTGTGCAGGCGATCATGCTGTCATGCTTTGGCCTTTGTTGTGTGGTCTTGCAAGAGCCAAGCATCTGTTGTTGTTGTGTGAACCCGTCTCAGGCGAAAAGGCTGCCGAAATTGGCTTGGTGTCCATGTGTGTGGAAGACAACGAACTAGAAGCATCTGCATTGCGAATTGCAACTCAACTGGCCAAGGGTGCACCATTTGCCATCCAAGCCACCAAGTATGCACTCAACAATTGGTTGCGGATGGCGGGTCCCACATTCGATGCCTCAACAGCCTTGCAGTTCTTTGGTTTTTCAGGGCCTGAACCCAAGGAGGGGCTAGCTGCTCACCAGCAAAAGCGTCCTCCTTCTTTCTGATCCAAGCCCAAGGCCTTCTGACCCTTTGAAATTTATAGCAGGTACCAGCATGATCGATGGGCAAACCGAAATCTGGTATCCGAGTCCAGACCAAATTTCAGAATCGAACGTCACGCATCTGATGACCAATTTGGGTGTCTCAACATTTGAGGACTTCCTTCGCTTTTCAACTGAACATCCAGATCTGTACTGGAAAGCAGTGCTTGAATTTTGTGACGTTCAATGGACCCAGCCATATGAGAGATTTTCCGATTTCTCTGCGGGTCCTGAATTTGCACGCTGGTTTGTGGGGGGGCGCATAAACTGGACTGAAACAATCTTCAAGTGGGCGCGGGATCCAAATTGGGCGAACAAAACTGCTGTGATTGCTGAAGATGAAGCAGGAATGGTCCAAAACATAACGTATGCCCAACTCCATGAGCGTGTGCAGGCCTTTGCAGCAGGTCTCGAGAAGATAGGTCTGAAACGAGGTGATCGAGTTGGGTACCTGATGGAGCCATGCATTGAGGCGGTGGTCACCATGATCGCGATTTCCTACATGGGTGCTGTGGTGATGCCGCTATTCAGCGGATTCGGTGTAGATCCTATCGTTTCCAGGTTGTCGGCTTGTGAGGCTAAAGCGTTGATCATGACGTCGGGATTTATGCGGCGCGGCAAAAGACTGGATACCTTGCAAACGGCATTGCAGGCGCAATCCACTCATCCTGTTGACTTGTTTATCCTGAAGTTGTCGCCAGGTGAAACCGTTGTATCTGGCGCAATTGATTGGGCATCGGTTGCAGTTACCCCTGAACCAAACAGCACCGCAACGGCCATGGATACGCATGAGCCAGTGATGGTGTTCTTTACTTCGGGGACAACTGGTAAACCCAAAGGTACAGTTCATACACATGGCGGCTTTCCGCTCAAAGTGTTGCACGATGGCATTATTAACTTCGATATCAAGCCGGGAGATGTCTTCTTTTGGCCTGCGGACATGGGTTGGGTGGCAGGTGCGCTGATCATCACGTCTAGCTTGATGCGTGGTGCAACCATGATTTGCTATAGCGGGGCACCTGATTTTCCAAATTGGTCTCGTATGGCTCAATTAATAGAACGCCATCAGGTTACGCATTTTGGGGCGGCGCCCACCATGATTCGTGGGTTCTCTGCAAACGAAAAATTATCGACAGCTGCAGACTTGTCGTCAATCAAATTGATGATTACAGGTGGAGAAGTCATTGACCCTGAACACTTTGCTTGGCATGCCCGGCATTTCGGCCGCGGTATTGCGCCGCTGATCAATTTTTCTGGCGGTACCGAAGTTTCCAGTGGTCTGGTGGGCAGCGTGATCAATAGGCCTATTTCGCCGGGCGGTTTCAATAGCTTTTGTCCGGGTGTGTGTGTCGATATTTGTGACTCGAATGGTCAATCAATCACAGACGAGGTGGGTGAGTTGGTCATTCGGGAACCATTTGTCGG
The DNA here is from genome assembly GCA_947478725.1 of Comamonadaceae bacterium. Taxonomy (GTDB): domain Bacteria; phylum Pseudomonadota; class Gammaproteobacteria; order Burkholderiales; family Burkholderiaceae_C; genus Polaromonas. Next base: position 66,727 of record CANJWZ010000018.1, on the reverse strand, counting down.
TATGACGCGTTCTTTCTGGAACGACGATGAACGATATCTTGATACGTATTGGCGTACGATTCCTGGCATTTGGGTTCACGGTGATCTAGCTATACGGAATATCAAAGGAGAAATTTTTCTGCGTGGCCGATCAGATGACACGCTTAAACTGGCCGGCAAGCGGGTAGGGCCTGCCGAAATTGAAAATGTCCTGATGGAACTTGATGGCGTAAACGAGTGCGCTGCGATTGGTGTCGAAGATGCAGCAAAAGGACAAATGTTAGTTGTCTTTGTTATTGCATCAGTTGAAGCTGCAACTCGTCCGCAATTTGCAGACGAAGTGGCCAAATTTGCAGAGCAACGACTTGGGCGAGCTTTCAGACCGGCCCGCGTTCATGTTGTTGAGGAGATGCCCAAGACGAGAACTGCCAAGATTATGCGTCGTGTATTGCGCGGTGTCTACAGCGGATTGTCACCTGGGGATTTGTCTTCCCTGGATAACCCATCTTCGCTGGAAGTCATCCGGCGTGCTGCCAGTCAATAGGAAAGTTTGCAATGGCAGGATGGAACTTTGCTGCGATTTTTCGCGAGGTCGCTATGGCGATTCCAGATGCGCCGGCCCTTGTGCAGGGATCGCGCCGCTTATGCTGGCGTGAGATCGACCAGCGCACCACTTGCCTGTCTCAATTTTTGGTTGCTGCAGGGCTCAAGCGCCAATCCAAGGTGGCCCAGTACCTGCATAACGCCCCCGAATATCTGGAGTCGATTCTTGCGTGCTTCAAAGGATCGTTTGTTCCAGTCAATACCAACTTTCGGTACGGACCAGATGAACTGATCTACCTCTGGACCAATGGCGATGTCGAGTGCGTCATCTTTCATGGCTGCTTCACGTGCACCATAGAACAATTGCGTATGCGCGCAACAGACGTGCAACTTTGGTTGTGGGTAGACGACGGCAGCGGACCATGCCCAGATTGGGCAACACCCTATGAAACTGCTGCATCGAACAATCTATCTTTACCCGTGCCATGGGTCCCTGATGGAGACGACCTCATTTTGGTTTACACCGGTGGAACGACAGGTATGCCCAAGGGAGTGATGTGGCGACAGGACGATTTGTTCATGCGACTCAATACCGAGCGCGGTGATCAATACCCAGACATTCCAGATCTTGACGTCATTCGAACAAACATTTCTCTTCGTGGTCGCTCCCATCTTTCTGCCGCCCCGCTGATGCACGGCGCGGGCTTGCTGACATGTTTTTTGGTACTCGCGCGAGGCGGCTGGATTTCTCACCTCCAGCAACGCAGCTTTGACCCAATTGATTTGCTCAACACCGTTGAGCGCGACGGGGTGGCAACCCTTATGTGGGTGGGTGACGCCTTTGCGAGACCAGTGCTGGCAGAACTTCAGGCACATCCCAAGCGCTGGGACCTGTCATCCATACGGACCATCATGTCCAGCGGTGTTGTCTTCAGTGCCGATGTTAAGCAAGCCGTTCTTGTTCATTTGCCTCATGTGGTCATCAGCGATGTTTTTGGCTCCACTGAATCCATGTCGCTGGGTCGAAATGTCACCATCAAGGGGGAGTCATCAGCCACGGCTACCTTCAAGGCAAAGGCCGACACGCGGGTGATATCTGAAGACGGCAAGGATGTAGTGCCAGGCTCAGGCCAATCAGGCATGTTGGCCATAGGGGGGCGACAGGCCTTGGGGTATTACGGTGACCCCGTCAAGACAGCCGCGGTGTTTCGAATGCTTGATGGCAAACGCTTTGTTGTCCCCGGCGACTGGGCTACTGTGGATGTAGACGGCACGGTCCAACTTTTAGGCCGCGGTTCTGGTTGCATCAATACGGGCGGCGAAAAAGTTTTCCCTGAAGAAGTTGAAAAAGAGCTCAAAGGGCATACAGCGGTCTACGACGCCGTGGTACTTGGCATCCCAGATATCCGCTTTGGTCAGTCTGTGGTGGCAATTATTGAGATGAAAAAAAATCAGATCGCAAGTGCGGCAGATCTGATTTCCTTTGTCAAATCAAGATTGTCTTCTTACAAGGCACCGCGACATATCCTTTTTGCGCCGATAAAGCGTGGCCCTAATGCCAAGCCTGATCTGCCATCACTCCAAGCCTTTGCAAATGAGCAATTGACTCAACATTTGAAAGAGAGTCCTTGATGAAATCTAAGTTATGCAGTCAATTGGGCATTGAGTTTCCGCTATTTGCCTTTTCCCATTGCCGTGATGTTGTGGTGGAGGTCTCTAAGGCGGGTGGTCTTGGCGTTTTTGGTGCAGTCGATGTACGTTCGCCAGAGGCGTTGGAGGCTGAACTCAAATGGATAGATGATCACATTGATGGCAAGCCCTATGGGGTTGACTTTATCGTGCCTGCCAAATTCTCGGGTCAGGGTACAGGAGAAACTGTGGCCCAAGCAGCTGCGCGAATTCCTGATGAGCACAAATCATTCGCTCGCAAGTTGCTCCAAGACCATGGAATTGACACTGCTGATTTGACCGACGAACGCTTTGAGCGGGGCTCAAAGATCACGCGCAATATTCGCGAACAAGGTGCACAGAGTTTGCTTGATGTGGCTTTCAATCATCCAATTGCGCTTGTGGCCAATGCTTTGGGACCAGCACCTCCCGTCATGATCGATCGTGCAAAGGCGGCAGGGGTGCTCGTCGCTGCCTTGGTAGGCTCGCCCGAACACGCAATTAGACAAGCAAAGGCTGGTGTTGACATCATCGTTGCTGCAGGAACCGAGGCCGGTGGTCATTGCGGAGAAGTTGGCACCATCGTGCTGGTACCAGAGGTGCTGGATGCATTGCACAACCTAGGTATTTCTCTTCCTGTTTTGGCTGCAGGTGGCATCGTCACAGGACGTCAGATGGCAGGTTGCATGGCCATGGGGGCTGCTGGTGCCTGGACAGGTTCAGTGTGGCTTACCACCTCTGAGGCCGAAACATCCCCAGCAGTCAAAGAAAAGATGCTGGCAGCAACCTCTGCGGGCACAATTCGATCACGCTCACGCACGGGTAAGTTTTGTCGACAATTGCGATCAGATTGGACCGATGCCTGGGAGCAAGAAGGGGCACCTCGTCCGTTGCCAATGCCACTTCAATCAATGGTGTCAGATACCGCCATGAGCAAGGTCCTCAAGTTGGCCAACGGCGGGCATGAAGGTGCACGTAAACTGGCCAGCTACTTTGTGGGTCAAGGCGTAGGCCTCATGAATACTACACAAAGCACGCGTTCTGTCGTGATTGACTTCATGAACGACTATTTGTTGGCGGTTGAGCGCTTGCAGGGCACCATTGAATCCTGAGGGCATTGCAAGATGGACCTGAAATACAGCGCCCAACACGAGTCATTTCGCAAAGAAGTGCGTGCTTTTTTGAGCGCGCACGCTAGCCGGTTTCCCAAACCTTTTGGTGTGAACCGTCCAACACCAGAGGCCTTAGCTTGGCAGGCACTCCTGATGGAGCATGGCTACGCTGCACGGACAATTCCCAAAGAGTACGGGGGCTTCGGCGCCGAGGGGGACATCTTGGAGTCCCGCATCATCGCTGAAGAGTTTTCCCGTGCTCGGGCGCCATGGGGCTTGGTCAATCAAGGCATTTCGATGTTGGTGCCGACCTTGCTCGAAATGGGGTCTGACGAACAAAAGCAACGCTGGATTGCACCGACTCTCAGGGGTGAAGTCATTTGGTGCCAAGGATATTCTGAACCGGGAGCTGGTTCCGATTTGGCTTCGCTGACCACTCGCGCGGTAGATGATGGGCCAGACTTCATCATCAATGGGCAGAAAATTTGGACCACCACCGCGCATGGTGCAGACATGATGTTTGCCTTGGTTAAAACCGAGTCCAACGCGCCCAATAAATATTTGGGAATCAGTTATTTAATCCTTTCAATGAAGACGCCTGGTATTGAGATCCGCCCGCTCAAAACCATGACAGATGCCTCTGAGTTCAATGAGGTGTTTTTCAAAGATGTTCGAGTTCCCAAGTCGCAACTCGTTGGTGAACGTGGTCAAGGCTGGTCTGTCTCCAATGCCACGCTTAAACATGAAAGGGGCATGTTGGGCGATCCTGATGCATCGATGGCCCGAATGAATTCGATCCTTGAATTGATGCGCAACGAGCGCATTGACGGCGAGTGTGTCATCGATATGCCGGTGTTTCGCCAAAGGGCGATGCGACTTCAGGCTCGGGTGATGGCCATGAGGTACCACGGGATGCGCTTGATCAGCGCCAATGCGTCTGGAGAAGATAACTTGTTAGCGCGCTTGATTGTCAAGCTCCAAACTTGTGAGCTCAATTACCAACTGTCGGCATTGGCGGTAGATGTCATGGGGGAGTTGGGCCTACTGCTGCCTGATAGTGCCGAAGTGCGATCGCATGGTACTTGGCCACGTCGCAACATGTTTGACATCGGCATGATCATTGGTGGTGGTACAGCTCAAATTCAAAAGAACATCATTGCCGAGCGAGGACTCGGACTTCCTCGTGAGCCAAAACTGGCGCTTGGTTTGACCAAGGAATGACATGGAATTCTGTCTTACATCGACACAAAAAGAGTTACAAGATTCGATCAACAGGGCTTTAACCAAAGTCTGTCCACTGGAGCGAGTAAGGCGTCACGTCAACGATCGCGAACCGTTCCCCTCGGATGTGTGGCAAGTGCTGGTGGATTTAGGTATCACAGGCTTGATCATTCCGGAGTCTTATGGCGGCTTAGGCATGGGGGTTCTAGATGCTGCGCTTGTTGCAGAATCTCTCGGACAATTTGTCGTGCCTTCGCCATTTCTAAGTTCGGTGATTCTGGCGCCATTGGCCATCATGCATGCGGGAAATAGTGACCAAAAAAATCAATGGTTACCAAGCATGGCAACTGGACAATTGCGAATGGGAATTGCCTTGTCAGAATTTACAGCCGGTAGGCGTTCCGGATCGGGCGTGAACTGCCGAGATAACCGACTGTTCGGACGCAGTCTTTTTGTGATGGATGAAGCTGGTGCCCAACATTTCATTGTGGTTGACGATGAAGCCCGTCTGCATTGGGTCGATCGATGTGCACCTGGTCTGCTGGTAACTGAATTACCAACCATAGATCGAACCCGCTCGTCTGTCCGATTGGACTTTGATGGTGTGACTTGTGTTGGATTGGGGCAGTCAAATCCTAAACTGGTGCAATATCTGGCAGATGTGGCTCGCCTCATGCTAGCTGCCGATATGTTGGGGGCTTCTTCAAAGATGCTTGATGAAGCCGTCAGCTTTGCAAAGCTGCGCCAGCAATTTGGTCGACCCATTGGCACCTTTCAAGCAGTTAAGCATCTGTGCGCCGAAATGGCGGCAGAACTAGAACCAGCCAGATCACTTGTTTGGTACTCAGGCTATGCACTTGACGAAAAGTTGCCAGATGCAACACTAGCCTGTCTGCATGCCAAATCCTACTTGGCCGAAGCATCCCGCCTGATTTCACGCTCTGCCACAGAGGTCCATGGCGGCATGGGCATTACCGATGTTCTGGGTTTGCACTACTGGTTCAAGCGAAATGCCTGGAGCTATCAGGCTTTGGGCTCACCAGAGCGCCTTCGGGAGATGGCCGCAGAATTGCAAACCCCATCTTGAATTGTTGGGATTCAGGTGCCCGTAAAGCTGGGCTTCCTTTTTTCCATGAATGCGCGAGACCCTTCTCGTGCATCTTGTGAGCGCAAGACCAGTTTGATGCATGCATCTTCTACATCAAAGGCTTCTTGCAAGGGGCGACCTGATGAGCCAAGCATGGCTTCCTTTGCTTTGCGCATGGCAAGAGGTGAGTTCTGCGCCATTTTTTCGGCCAGCGTCATTGCGGTAGGCATTACATCCTGTTCTGCAACGACTCGATTTACCAACCCGATGCGCAAGGCCTCGGCAGATGTGATTTGATCGCCAACCAGCAAAATTTCTGCTGCTGCAGCCCAGCCGAGTTGGCGCGAAGCACGAGCAATGCCACCTGCAGCAGGAATCAATCCGCGCTTGACCTCCGCTAAACCTAGCGTCGTTTTGTCCGATACGACACGAAGGTCACAGGCCAAAGCCAACTCCATACCACCGGCAACCACCGTTCCACGTGCTGCCAAAATGACGGGTGTATTGAAGTCTAACCTTCGCAGCATGGCACGGTTGAGGATTTTGGGCTCGGCGAGTAAGGCCTCATCCCATTCATCCTCGGCAGATCGTGCGCGCATCAGAAGCGGTGTCAGTCGCCCTAAATCAGCGCCAGCACAAAATGTTCTTTCACCATGAGCCGTCAGTATGGCAACACGGACTGATGTATCGGATTCGATGGCATCCCAGCAACGCGCCAAACGCACAATCATCTCTGGATTCAGCGCATTCATTTTTTCGGGTCTGTTCAGCGTGATACACGCGATACCGTTCTCAATTGTGAACAAGACAGGCGCTTGAAGGGGTGGAGTGTTGTTCTCGCTCATTGTGGTTCAGCCCAAAAGATAGCAAAGTCTGTTCCCTTGGCTTCAGTGATCACACGCACAGGCATTCCTATTTTGACGGAGCTGATGTCAAAATTGCGCGCAGTTGCAACGATGCGTGGTCCTTCTTGAAGCTCAACGACCAGAGTTAAAAATGGAACAAGTGGTTGCCAAGCAGGCTCGACGCTCATGTGTGAAACAGTATAGGAATAAACCACACCAAGACCGGATACGGGCGCAAATGTGAATTGTGGACTTGCGCAAGCAGGGCAATAGTAACGCGGAGGGTGCGTGTGCAAGCTGCAAGAGCTGCAACGTTGCATACAAATTTCACCTTGTCTGGCGATCGCTTGATAGAGATCCAAATCAAGTTCATCGGGCTTGGGAATCATGACGTGCGGTGAGGCATTGGCCGCTGTATTTGTTTGTGTCATGAGGTGCTCCTTGCCAAAATGGCGATGCTCGCATCACCAAGATCGCCATAACCAGTGACAAGACCAAGTTCGCAGTCCTTAACTTGCGCCGCGCCAGCCTCATGACGAAGTTGTCGGGTGGCTTCAACAATGTGGTTCATACCCCAGCAGTGACCCTGAGACATGAGTCCACCGTGTGTGTTGAGAGGGTACTTTCCGCCTAACTGAATATTGCCGTCCTTGACGAAGTCTGCTGCCCCACCACGCGGTGCCAAACCCAGTGCTTCTATTTCGAGCAGAACAATGTGCGTAAAACAATCATAGATTTGAAGAAAGTCCATGTCGGTAGGTTTGACGCCAGCCATTGAAAATGCTCTTGGTGCAGCGCGATCTAAACCTAGATCCAACACGTCCTTGCGGTTGATTAACTCATCGGGCCTATCGGGGTGACCCTCGGCGCCACCGATCACAATCACGGGTGTGTGCGGCATGTCACGCGCACGTTCGGGCGTGGTGACAATGATTGCTGCTGCACAGTCGGTCTCGACGCAGCAGTCTAGCTTGCGCAGCGGTTCACTCACGTAAGCAGAGGCCAAGTAATCTTCCATGGTCAGTGGCCGACCACGCATCAAAGCCTTGTCGTTGAGTTGTGCGTGTGCTCTGCATGCCAGCGCAACTTCGCCTGCTGCCTCAGGCGGAACGTTGTAGAGCTTGACATAACGCTGTAGGTAAAGCGAATACCACCAAGGCGCAGACCGAAGTCCATAAGGCGCATAGTAGTTTTTGACCACATCAAAGAATGCAGCCGAGAACCGACGACGGTTGGGTCGCGCATCTGGCCGCGGCCTAATGGCTGAATAGCCGTTCCAGCCAATTGGCACTAAAACCACATTGGCCATGCCAGTGGCGACCGCCATGGATGCATTGATGAGTGCTGCTGTTGGACTGGCACCTCCCATTTGCGGGCAGGCTGTGTAGCGAACATCGGGTACACCCAAGTGTGCGGCGATTTCATCCCATGCCACGAAACCGGGTGGTGGAATGATGCCATCCACATCAGAGGGCTTGAGCCCTGCATCCTTGATGGCGGCCATGCTGGCCGAGAGGATCATCTGAAGAATCGATTGATCTGTACCGCGCAAATAATCAGTCTCGCCAATTCCAACAATGGCTGCTTTGCCAGAGATACTATTGCCGCTCATGCTGCGGCAGCCTTGGCGTTACTCGTACTAGGCTTATGCAGTAGTTCGAACCAGAAATCGGTAATTCGACCATTGGGATCCTCCACAAAGCGAACGGTTACACGCGGCTGTGCGTTGAGGCGTTTGGCTGCTGCCTGGATATCACTCAAATCTTCACCGCGCACAACATTGATCAGCGCAGTGTCTGCCCCGTCAAGGGTGACATACGCCATCACGATGGGTGGCTCGGGTAAGCCTGGAAAGGCCGTCGTGATGATTGTGAATGTCTCCAGCGTTCCTTCCGGGCCAACGCTTCTCCAATCGGTTGTGCGCGCCATGCAGGCATCGCAAAAGGCACGGGCAGGCACCAACAGGCGATTGCAGGATGGACACAAAGATCCCATGATCCGGCGGTTGTCCTTCAACTCATTGAAGAAACGAGTTGCAACTTCACCAGCGAAGTAGGTGTAGTTAAAGTTCCAGTGACCCTGGATCGTGATTAAATCGTTTGAACTCAATTAAAGTCTCCTCAGGAAATTGGGTGACGTCCAAGTACGCACACCGTAGAGAACTGTGTCGCGCCACCTTGTCCAGTTGCCACTGCACGTTCAACCCCGTCAACCTGATGTGTCTTCAAGGAGCCACGCACCTGAAGTGCGCATTCGGCAATTCGAACCATCGCGGTAGCGCTGACAGGGTTGGCCCCCTGGGGTCCGCCAGAGGGATTGAAAACGGGTAGCGAAGAATCAACCAGTTGCTGTTCAACAAACGCAGGGCCATCTTTTGATGAACATAAACCAAGCGCTGGATAGGCCATGGCTTCGGCGCTAGAGAACGCTGAGTAAAGCTCAAAGACCCTGATTTGTTTCAGGGGGTCGGTTACGCCTGCTTGCTTGTATGCCTTTTCAGCAGAAAGTCGAAGTGACAACAGGTCAACCAAGTTTGCACCAGGGCGGTGAATTCGGTCACCCATGGCGTAACTGTCAGAAGTCGATGCATAACCTTGTATCCAAACTGGTTTGCGGCCGGCTGCATATTCGGCATCAACCAAAACCATGGCGCAGGCACCTTCAGACATAGGGCAGGCTTCCATGCGATGGATAGGCCACGCCAAAAGTGGTGATTGCATTACTTCTTCAGCAGTGGCTTCGCGGCGAATATGGGCAAGCGGGTTTCTTGCAGCGTGCCGATAATTGCGGGCGGCAATCTCTGCCCAGTGCCGGTCGGTATAGCCATAAAGGCGCATCAGCATAGATGCCCGCAATGCGGCCATAGTGATGGTCGTCAGTGGAAAATCTTTTTCGTAGATCGGATCGAAGATGGTGTTGAAGACTTGCTGAGATGAGGTGGCCTGACCCATTCGTTCAAGTGCAAATACCAACACAGCGCGCGCTCGTCCTGCACGGATGTAGGATGCGCCTGCAAAAACTGTAGAAGATCCAGTCACCCCCCCAGTATTGATGCGCATGTAGGGAATGCCGTTACCCATCACGCCAGTGCGATCAACCGCAGCTTCACCTGCAAGGGCATCCGGTGCAACGCCTGCCATCACAACATCAATGTCGTCCATCGACATGCCAGCATCATCTAGCGCTTCCCGGGCTGCAGCCCAAATGAGCTCCCTAGAACTTTTATCGGCGTGATGGCGTCGATAGGAAGTTTGGCCAACACCAACAATTGCAACCGGCCTCATGATGCGCTCTCCAACACGATGGCGGTGTGAGTCTGGGCTGCGACAATCGCCGGACAGATCGCAAGCGCACGTTGAACACCAGGACGTTGAATTGCCCCAGCAAGACCCTGCAGTTGAAGTGCAGCTTCTACCACCCTTACCAAGCCCATGGCCGGATCACAAAATCCTGCAGCGCTGCCGCCAGATAGATTGACTGCAGGGTGATTGGCCAACACAGAAAGTCCTTGACCAGCTCCCGCCAGACCAATGGCTTCAAGAACAATGGCTTCATCCATCAAAGTTAAGCCGCCAATTTCGAACAAGTCCAGATCTTTGAGTGTGAGTCCCGCATCTTTCAGCGCCAGATCACAGGCTTTGCGAGCGCTTTTCATTGCGAGTAGTTTTCGGTCTCCTATGGCATAGGGCTCAGAGGCCTGCCCCATTCCTTTTATTTTCACAGGCCCACCCTTTGAGGACACCACCACTGCTGCTACAACGTCAGCCCAAGCGGGCAAATCATCAGCTGTCAGGGGATAATTGGGCTGCGATTTCCTCGATTTGGTGTGCAATGCACGCTCATTGGCCGCTGCCGCAGCCTGGCGACGTTTTACGGCACCCGAGTGATCGGTGTATTGACCACCTGCCTGTAACCACAACTGAGCCCGCATGGCTGAAACTTGAATTTCATTCAAACCCATTGGGCCTTGTATGAAGGGATCGAACATCGACATTGATAAGGCATCTACATCGTGTTCGCTGGCACGTCCCCATGCTGCGACGATAGACCGGGTTGCTTCGCCAGCCTCAATTCGCGCAACGGCAGCAGCTAAGGCGACAGCACCATCATCGCTGAAGCGAATTTCATCTCGCAAATAAGCACCTGCCGCAGGTGCGGTCACCATGCTGGAGAGGGATCTTCCATCCACCAGATCGTGAGCGGCCAATACAACCGACTCAATGTCATTGAGTCCATGCAGGCTGTCATCAATAGCACGTCGGACCGTATCAAAAATAAGCTCCGAGAGATTTCGGGTTTCATCTCTCCAGCCCATATAAAGCGCGGCAGATTCGATGAAGACTTGAGGTCTTGAGGTCGCCAAGCAAAGCTCCAAGTTAAGATGAAAATCACTCCACTGATTGAAGACAAGCGAAGCAAGACAGCCTGCATGATGCCAAATAAATCAGACTTAGTCAACATACTTGTTGACAAGCTCTTAGGCAGTGGTTAATGTTGGCAGATTCACTCATGCAAACATATGTGCACAGTGCGAGAGCACAACCGGGCTGACTGCAAAGCTGTCGAGTTTGCCCTTGTATGGCATGGGTATTTATAGAACATACACAAGGGAGCTGGCCATCTTGACGGATCACCACGTTGTTGCCCGAGGCCTTGAATTTCCTGAAGGCCCGATTGCCATGCCAGATGGTAGTGTTTTGCTGGTGGAGATGCACCGTAAAACGCTTTCACGTGTCAGCACCGATGGCCAAGTCACAGTGGTTGCGCAATTAGAAGGTGGGCCCAACGGTGCAGCCATAGGGCCAGATGGCCGTTGCTATGTCTGCAATAACGGTGGCTTTACCTTTTCGCGCAAAGACGATCAACTTATTCCAGGCTTGCTGCCACCTGATTATTCAGGTGGTTGGATTGAAGCGGTTGACCTCAGTACGGGTCAGTCTGAAGTCTTGTATCGTGATTGCAATGGAGTATCTTTGCGGGGTCCCAATGATTTGGTATTTGATCAACATGGTGGCATGTGGTTTACCGACAGCGGGAAGATGGTTGGCCGCCAACGTGATCGCGGCGCAGTGTATTACGCAACTACCGACGGATTGTCGATTCGACAAGTTATCTATCCACTAGAAGGTCCAAATGGCATTGGGCTGTCACCCGATCAACGCAAACTTTACGTCTCGGAATCTTGGACAGGCCGAATTTGGGCGTATGACATCATTTCTCCAGGACAAGTCGAACGCAACGATGGTTTTATGCCTTGGGATCGAGGTCGATTGCTCTATTCGTCTAATATTTATTCCATGTTGGACTCCATGGCAATAGAGGCAAACGGCAATATTTGTTTGGGAGATATTCCCCACGGGGGCATTACTGTGGTTACGCCTCAAGGCCAATTGCTCGAACGTCATGTCATGCCCGACTATTTCACAACCAACATTTGTTTTGGGGGCAATGATCTAGAGACCGCCTTCATTACCCTCTCATCAACCGGAATTTTGACCAGAGTTCGTTGGCCTCGTTCTGGTCTTCTTTTGAATTATCAAACTCAAACCGGTGAATGATTGGATTGATTTCTTGGTTTGTATTTAGCCTGGATGTTCGCTCAATAGAAATTTAACCGTTTGCAGCTCGAGCTTCGTAGCGCGAAGTTGCACTGGTCCATACCTTGGCACTTGAGGAATCAAGCACTTCGTCAAGTCGATCTCTGATCATTTCAGGGCTGAGCGATGGATCCGTAAAACCATCGTTATAGGTTAAAGCAATGCGACACACCTTGCCGCCAGAAATGGCCAATGCTTCACCATTGATTGCGCAACTCTCGTGTCCCAAATATAGGGGGCCTGGTGTCACTAGATGCGGTTTCATGATCTTATCGAGGGATTCTCGCAAGACCGCATCTAGAGCAGAAGCATGCAGCATTCGAGTGGAACCCTGTGGGGCCAAAGCATTGACGCGAATGCCATGCTCGATGGCTTCCAAGGCAAGGCTTCGCGAGAATGCAAACACGCCGCCTTTGGCGGGGCCATATTCAGTTAAACCCGGCAAGCCAAAGATGCCACCACTGATGGTGTTGACAATTCGTCCATAACGTCGTTTGACCATATGCGGCCATGCAGCTTTGCAGACCAAAAAACTACCTTTCACATGGACGGCCAAGTGACTCTCCAGCCCCTCAAGCGTCATTTGATCGAAGGGTTTCATGTTAAGAACGCCTGCATTGTTGACCACTGTATCAACCTGTCCAAATGCCTGAATTGCTTTTTCAATGAGCCCATTTGCTCCCTCGGGTGTTGCAACAGAATCATGATGGGCAACAGCACGCCCACCTGACTGATTGATGAGGGCAACAACTTCGTCGGCAGGTGCGCTGTTCGAAGGTCCCGAACCATCCAGTGTGGTGCCGATGTCGTTGACAACCACTGCTGCACCTCTTGCCGCAAAAGCCAATGCATATTCTCTTCCAAGGCCCCGACCCGCACCAGTTACCACCACGACCCGGTCGACATAAGTTAGTTCGTTCATGATTGATCCTTAATTGGCTTGCAATGATGTTTGGAGGTGATGACCATCGACATTGCTAAGACCGCCATGAATCACTGTCAATGAAATAAACCCGTCAATGATGGCGCCGGCATCAGTATCATCGTGTTCTTTCAAAGTGCTACGCCATTGACGATGCAAAAGATGGTTGTCGTCGTGATTCAGTTCTATTCGTAAGTGAGATGAGTCTGAGTTCTCGCCCACTTGATGGTCATCATCAAGCAACAAGATCTCGACTAAGCTGCGAGTTGCTAGTCGGGTATGACGAACACCCTGAACCTTATCCAAAGGAAGATCGGGCACATTGATATTCAGTGCGGTGCAAGGCTGCATGTTTGCAACCAAGTTACTCAGATGGCGCTGACAAAACTGGCTCGCTGCGGCATAGCCATAACGCGCACGTTTTTCTGTGCTCAAAGCAATTGCGGGTACGCCATTGGATGCCGCAGTCAAAGCTGCGCCCAAGGTTCCAGAGTGGATGACCAGAGGTCCTAGGTTGAGTCCTGAATTGGGTCCTGTGACCACAACATCAGGGCGAGGACCAAACCGCCCTTGCAACGCTGCAAGAACGATGAGGGAAGGGGGGCCATCCACTGCATAGGATGGGATGTCTTCGACGCCGGTCAGTTGAACACGTTGAACTCGAACGAGGTGACCTTCTGCCACACTGCCGATGGATGCACCGCAGCCGCTATATCCCTCCCGTGGTGCAACGATATGTACCTTGTGTCCGGCATCAACCAACGCTCGCGCTAGAACAGGCAAGGCAGTTGCGTCAATGCCATCGTCATTGGTGATCAATACGTTCAATGTGATATCTCCAGATTGGTTTCAATTTGGGTGGATGGGAATAAAAGTGTTCAATGGACGTACGTCAGCAGGAAAGCGCTCAAGCTTGAGTGGCAAATACCATGAGCGCTCGAAAGCGGTGATCTCGGCTGATGAACCCACGATGGCCTTCTCCACTTTAGTCAGTGCTTCGGCGTCAACGATTTCGCCCAGCATCTGGGTTAATCGACTCATCAGCGACTGCGTTTGCTCACGAAGTGCGCCAATGGCGACACCCGGCAGTGCCAACTGTGCTTGCGCAAAGTGACAAAGTTCGGTTAACTCATTGGCAAGTTTGTGTTCTTTAAGCGCAAGCAATACAGCACAATCCGAAGAAAGCTTCTCATAAAAACTCAATTCATATCTAGCCCTCGCGTAGAGGTGGTCGACGCGATCACGGCAGAACGACAGATAACGAATGGTCATCTTCAGTTCCTGAAAGGCAAGGGGGTCGTCTGCAGGAATTGCTGGTGCGACAACGTCGCCCAAAGTCTTGACGATACCGCGCAGCGCATTGGTGGTGACATCAGACATTAGAGGATCTCCTGAAGCATTTCCTGAAGACGCGCGCTGGCCATGGCCGCTTCGGCTTTGAGCGCAACCATGAGCGCATCTTGGTGGTTCTTGCCCATGCGCACCACCCGATAGCAACTGCCCAGTGTAGAGACCAGTGCTTGGTAGCAATTCAGCACTGAATACCACTGCAAGCGCACAGGATCAATCACCAGGCCTGACAAAGCTTGGTACTGTTCTTGAAACTCAAGTTCGCTCAAAAGGCCGCAAATGTAGTAGCCCTGCCCATCTTCCCGAGGATCACCAAACATCGCTTGCGTAATCCATGCCAGGTCGCGGTGGCGGTCACCCAGATGACCGCGCTCCCAGTCCAGCCACGTGGTGATGCGTGCACTCGACTCTTCAAATAAAAAGTTGCCACTTCGATAGTCGCCATGGATCACACTCACTTGATCCATCACCGGCAAATTACGAGACAACCAGTTCACGGCCACATCCATCAAAGGAAAGTCCTCGCCACGATCTTCTTCCCAAACACGTTTAGCGCGATTTAACTGCAATTTCGCTGCCTCGGTTGTACCCAGAGAGGGTGACTCCATGCTTGTAAAGCCTGCAGATTCAATTGGGAAAGAGTGAATTTTTGCCAGATGTTCAACGAACTGCGGCCCAAGTTGGGCTCGCAGTTCTGGCCCAAAACGGATCCCCAGTCCGCTGACTGCGCCAGATGCGGTTGTACTGGGCTTGGTGACGCCCTCAGAGAATGCGTAGATCAATGCAGGCTCAGGGAACCACCGCGCATTCTCATCAACAAAGAAGACCTCGGGAACAGGAATGATGCCGCTGAATGCTCGCAACAACTCCGCTTCTCGCAATCGACTCGTGGCATTGTGTGATTCGGCAGGATCCATTCGAACCACCATGCGATCATGGCGCTGTCGACCTGCCTGCTGCCAGTCAATTTCAAAGAGCACTTGCAGCTTAGAAGCGCCACCCGCTAACCATCGTGGGTGAGAGATTTGAAAAGGCGACTCTAAGTTGGCTGCAAAAAATGCATGAATCCAGGATTCCATTTCTGACAACCGAGGCACATGGTAATCCTGCGTTTGATTTGCTCTTCGCTCGAGCTTTCGCACCAGCAGCTCGTTGGTTTCACGCTCAGTTGGATATTTGAGCTGCATGTGTTCAATGAAATCGCGGGTCGGTGCATCCAGCACCGCGTATTCGTTAGAGGCCATTGGGCATACTCCTCTTAGTTACTGGGAGCAGGTGGCACACCGCCGCGATAACGCCCCAGTGCCGACATGCGTTCTGCTAAATAATCTAATCCGAAACAGTCGGCACTCTCGCCGTATCCCACCCGGCCATTGACTTCGTATCGAAAGAGAGTTTGGAAAACTGCTTGGCAGGGGTTGATGGCGTACTGGGGATGTCCAGCAACGGCTGTGCCCCTCATCTCGTGGACCTTGCCCCGAACATCCACGGCTCGAATGTGATTACTGACAGCAATCATGTCGATTCGAGTTGCGGTCAATTCGGCACTCACAAGTCCGTAAGTTTTGCCTTCATCAACCACATAACCAAAGCGGAGCTTGTCATAAAGTACTTCTCCGTTTTTTAAATTCAGGTGAAAGACGGTGTGCAATCCATAGTCTGGACCAAAGGCCGCCGCAGTCCAGCCCATGGCACGAATGCCTTCCTCCTTGCGAGGCCCCCAGCTGTGATCCGCACCGTCGTAGCTGTCAATTTTGTAGCGTTTACCGCGTAGAACCAATTCGCCCTTGACATGCCCCAGGACGTCGTAGTGACCATTGAGCCACTGATCGCCAAGTCCTGAGAAGGTTGCGTCTCCAAGAAGTGGATTTTGGTTCGGATCGTGACAGTCAAAGGGTTCACCCACTGCGGTGAAGTCAAACTCAAAACTGCAATTGCCGCCATTGTGCTGGTAGGAGTAGTGGAGTTCGTAGGGCGGGCGAACGGCCTCAACACTTAGACCATTGCGCAGTGTGAATTTTCTGAACGACGGGGGGCAGGGCAGGTGCATGTGCGGATCATGGAAATCCATTTCGTATGGAAATCTAGAAAATCCCTTTTGAATGGTGACGTCAGAGATCACTGCGCCAACATTGGGCCGCGCCAGCACATAAACGTTGCCGAATAATTGTTCTTCTGGGATTGAAAAACTAATAAATCGGGTCTCTGCCCAGTCGTAATCCTTTGGATCGCGAGCGTGAAATTCTGCATCTTCTTCCTTGACCATAGGCGTCTCCGTTGATAGAAAAATTGAAGGAATTGGTGCATGGCCAAGGTCTGGTGGATCGGGTTTCCACTAGGTCGTTCACGCATTCCAAGCAGTACCTTACTACCGTCATACCCATTCAGTCAACATAATTGTTGACGAACTGCAAATTGCAACGCATCATTTAGGTATGCGCATTCATTGAGCATTTGACAAGGTCGGGCTTTTAGAAAGAAACGAGGAGGCAAATGGACATGGTTACAGGCAGACTTCAAGGTAAGGTTGCAGTGGTCACAGGCAGTGGCCGAGGCATTGGTCGATGTGAGGCCATGGCCTTGGCACGAGAAGGTGCGATGGTGGTTGTCAGTGATTTCGGCAAGGACGAACAGGGTCGTGATTTAGCTGCACTGGTGACAGAAGAGATACTGGCCGCAGGCGGAAAAGCGATTGCTGTCACTGAAAATCTCATGACTGCCGAAGGTGCGCAACGGACCATCGAAACGGCCAAAAGTACTTTCGGCGGCCTAGACATCATCGTCAACAATGCCGGTTTACGCGGGGGCAACCCCGTTCATAAACTCACTGAAGAGCAGTGGGATACGGTTTTAGGAAGTCACCTCAAGGCCTCGTTTTTGATGATCAAGTATGGCGTGCCTTTAATGCGCGAACGTGGCGGCGGTGTCATCATCAACACTGGCTCCGAAGCGGGTTTAGGCATGGTTTTCAATTCTGCATATGCCTCTGCCAAAGAGGGTTTGGCTGGTTTGACCCGATGCGTTGCACGAGAGCAGGCTCGCTTCAATATTCGATGTAACCTCATCCGTCCCCGCGCTACTGCGGGCAATACAGGCGGCGGCGACTGGTTTGCCAAAAACTTGGCCGGCATATGGCGTCCATTTGTTCAGTCGCTTGGACGCTTTTGGATTGGCGAGCGTGGCCATGCTGGTTGGGATCGTCCCGCCCCCCCAGATTCCATTGCTGCATTTGTCACATGGCTTTGTACACCTGCAGCTGAAAACATCAATGGGCAGGATTTCTTTGTCGGTGGTGATGAAGTTGCTTTGCTCTCACCCCCTCAATTTGTCTCGACCTTGTATCACGCGGGCGGCTGGACAGTTGAAATGCTCGATCGCATGGCGCCCAATATGACTGCTGGTTTGGTTGACTCGTTCCGCGTGCCAAATCCGTTTGACAACGATGACTGAAATTTCATTTTCATTCATCTATTTAGATCCATCGCTGAGTGACTGATTGGATGGTATTTCTGTGATTTTTTGCTTCCCCTCAACCCAAGTTCAATAGGAGACCTTACCGTGATAAAACTTACATCCCTAAGTCTGCGCAAGTGTGTTGTTATTGCCGTTGCAGCGGCCCTTCCTCTTGCCTCCTGGGCGACCGAGGTCAAGGTCGGTTTGCTGGGCAACTTAACTGGCCGCGCAGCAGCCTCGTTCGGTGTGCCTTTCAAGAATGGCTTTGAAATAGCATTGGCAGACATCGCTCGATCGGGCGTTCTTAATTCAACCAAAACCACTATCGTGATGGAGGTGCTGGACACCAATTCCGAAGTCACCAAGGCTGTAACGTCTTTCAATCAATTTGCCCAGCGCAAACTCCCCATCATTGTGAGTGACTCTCAAAGCCCTATTGGCCAAGCAGTTGCACCTCTTGCCAATGATGCAAAAATGGCTTTCATCAGCGGTGCTGGCAGTCAATTGGAAAACAAAGGTGGCTATGCCTTTCGCTTAGCTGACCTTAAGACATCCTCAAGCTCTATCGGTAAGCACTTAATCGCCAAAGGTGCAAAACGCATAGGCCTCATCGTGGCCACTGACAATCCATCTTTTCCGACCCTTGCAGCCGCAACCTTGGACGGTCTTGGTGTGAACTATGTGTCGACTCAAAATGTCACTATGAAAGACTCTAACTTCTCAGCCGTCATCACCAACCTCAAGAGTGCCAACATTGATGCGCTGGTTTTATCAGTTCTGCCGGAGCAAGCAGGTAACATCATTCAGCAAATGAATTCTATGGGAATGCAAAATGTCCTCTTGGCTGGAACGATTGCCACCAGTCCTCAAACTTTCACGATTGCGGGCAAGGCTGCAAGCAGCATGGTTTTCCCACAAGCTTGGGCGCCAGGCGGTGGTCGATCAGCTGCATTCGAGGCGGCCTACAAACAAAAATTCAACGCTGTTCCCACATCCTATAGCGGTGTGGGTTACCAAGTGGCATGGCTCATTGCAGCGGCAGCGGTTGATGTGGAGAAAGCTGGCAAGCCCATCACAGGAGAGAACCTCAAGGCCGCGATACCCGCTGCCTCCAAAGGAGACCTCGTTTCAAAAAACGGGATCATGGAATTAGCACTCACAGCAAGCGGCGATGTCGTCTCACCTGGAACAATATCGCGCTTTGCTGATAATGGCGACATTGTTGGCATTGCTAACTGATTGCACAGCGCATAAAAAGGACCCGCTATGGAGTTTTGGGCTCAACAAACGCTGAACGGTCTTGTACTGGGCAGTGTCTATGGTTTGTACGGTCTAGGCTTCGGGCTGGTCTTGGCGAATCTTAAGGTCTTTCACGTTGCGCATGCGGGCGTGTTTACATGGGGTGCAATCGTTGCTTGGTTTCTGACGGCACGGGTTGGCGTACCTTTGTGGGCGGCATTGCCCGTAGCGGCTGTGTTGGCTGGCCTGATCAACGTGATGGCCTACTTTGTCTTTGTTAGACGCCTTCTTAAGCGCCGACACACTCAACTGGCTGCTTTCATTTCCAGCTTGGGTGCTTTGATGGTTTTGGAAGAAGTGGCCTCCAAGGTTCTGGGTGGAATGGCTGAGCGAATTCCACGTGAGGCTTATCCTGTTCAGAGCTTGCATTTGGGATCCATGCAGTTCAATACGCTTGATCTCACTATCTTGGTGTTGACTGTTTCTCTGATGTTGATACTGGCTTGGTTGGTTCATCGCACTGAATGGGGGCGAGAGGTGCGGGCTGTGGCCTTTAATCGTGATGTGGCCGCTTTGCTGGGGACCAATGTCGACAAGGTGAGTGTGGGATTGTTTTTCCTCTCTGGTGCTCTGGGCGGGGTCGCAGCTGTTCTGGTTGCAATGGCATTTAACGTGATCAGTTCTCATCTTGGCGGCACATACCTCGTCATTGCCATCGCCGCCATGGTGGTGGGAGGATTTGGTAGCGTGATGGGCGTTGCACTGGGTGGATTGATCATTGGTTTGGCATCCACATATGCTGTGGCATATATCGACACTTCATATCGTGATCTGGTGGTTTTCTTGTTCTTATTGCTGTTTTTGGTCGTTCGCCCCAGTGGATTGCTCAAAACGTCAAATGATCTTGAACGAGTTTGAAAGAATAGACAACGATGGAATTAAACGCTCAGATACTCGAAATCTTTGGTGTATATGCGTTTGCTGCGCGAAGCACATTGGTACTAAGTCTGGTGGCAATGGCTATCTATGTATTACTTAATGCAGGAATTTTTGCCTTGCCGCACATGGGGTTGATGGCAGTTGGATCCTACACTGCAACCGTTTTATCCCTTGATGCTCATTTGCCGTTCTTTGTGGCTGTGGCGGGTGGCACTGTCGCTGCCACACTTTGCGGTTTGATATTGGCAGCCGTCTTGGGGCGTCTAAATGGCATTTACCTGGCTATTGCCACCATTGCATTCAGTGAAGCTGTCAGTGCAGCGGTGCTCAACATACCACTGACTGGTGCAGCCCAGGGACGAGTTGGAATTCCGCGGTCAACAACTGATTTGGCGATCGTTGGATCTGTTGCTCTTGCATTGGTGTTGCTGTTTGCGATACGTCGTTCACGCATGGGCCTGTCCATCGTGGCCATTCGCGAGGACGCACTCATGGCGGGCCATCAAGGCATTAATGTCGTTGCCTATCGAATTGGATTGATGGCACTGGCAGGTTTTTTGTGTGGTCTTGCTGGGGCGCTCAATGTTCACTTAGCGGGTTTTGTTGAACCAGGCTTTTTCAATTTCGGTTTGCTCGCGCACACTTTAGCCAATGTCGTCATGGGTGGAATGGTCTATGTGGGTGGGGCTTTGCTTGGCACCATTTTAATGTCGACTTTGTCGCAGGTCGTCACGGTGGTGGGTGAGTATCAGGGAATTGTGAATGGGGTGATCATCATTACAGTTGTTGCATTCGCACCGTTTGGACTGATCGGTGTTGTGAGTGATTTTCTTCGTCGAAGAAAGACCTCAAGGGGTCAAGTTTTGGACGCTGAATTCAACGCTCTAAATAACGCAACAATAAAATTCGACAGGCTTTCACGAAAAAATCAGGTGAGCGAAAGCCGTGAGACGGTCATCGAGTTAGCTGATATCTCCATGCACTTTGGAGGCATTATTGCGTTACAAAGTGTTTCATTGGCTTGTTCTAGTGGCGAGTTGCTTGGTGTCATTGGACCCAATGGCTCTGGCAAGACAACTTTGCTCAACGTTATATCGGGCGCCTACAAACCTACGGGTGGTTCTGGCGTGCTTCGGGGTCAAGCAATTCAGAGTTTGTTTGGAAGTCCGCACCTCATGTCGCGCGCCGGCATAGCACGTACTTTTCAGACCATTCGTTTGGTCGATGATCTCAGTGTGCGGGATAACGTCACGATTGGTCTTCATAGTACAAATGGCGGAAACTCTGTTCTCCCAAATGGCAAGCAAAGGCAGTCAAGACGAATTTACGAGATTGAGCGAGTTTTACAAGAGCACGGACTTGCGCATATCGCTGACAGGTACGCTGGTGAGCTGTCTTATGGTCTTCGTCGCAGAGTTGAGATTGCTCGGGCCGTTGCTAGTCGACCAAAGCTTTTGTTGCTTGATGAACCTACCGCAGGCATGGATCCGCAGGAACGTGAGGATGTTTTTGCACGTATTGCTGCGCTGCTGTCACAGGGTATAGGCATCATTGTGGTAGAGCATGATGTGGCCATGATGAGTCAATACTGCGACCGACTGGTTGTACTGGATTTTGGTCTTGTCATTGCTTCTGGCGACCCAGACAGCGTATTGCAACAGGAGTTGGTCATTAATGCTTATGTGGGCGGTCAAGGGGCGGCTAAGCGATGAATGCACATCAACAACCAGCGCTTGTGATTGAAAATGTCTCCGTTTCATATGGACATGTGAGAGCTGTCACGGACTTTAATCTGTCGGTTAACTCTGGAGAAGTCGTCGCTCTTCTCGGACCCAATGGCGCCGGCAAGACCACAACTCTGCGAGCTGTGAGTGGTCTATTGCCCATACAGAGCGGACGAGTCACGCTATGCGGTCAGCTGGTGAGTGGTCTTAGGCCAGATCAAATTGCGCGATCTGGGCTGCTTCAGGTTCCGGAAGGCAGACAAGTGGTTGCGCCATTGACAGTCCTTGAGAATCTGCAAATGGCAGGACTTGCCTCCAAGCGATGCCCTCCAAAAGAACTGAATGCAGAAATAGAGCGCATATTTACCATGTTCCCTAACATCGCTAGGAGGCGGGATGTTGCCAGTGGACTGCTCAGCGGCGGTGAGCAGCAGATGCTGGCCATTGGGCGTGCTTTGATCGCAAGGCCAGTGGCATTGCTACTGGATGAGCCAAGCATGGGACTTTCACCGCTCCTGACGGAGGTTATTTATGAATTTTTTGCTCTTCGAGCTGAAGTTTTTGGAAACGTAGCGGTCATTTTGGCGGAGCAAAGTCGCATTGCTTTATCGGTCGCAGATCGTGTTTGTGTTTTATCTAAAGGACAAGTGGTATTTACTGGGTTGTCCAGTGAATTTAGTCAAAGCCTGATGGTTCGTGCATACCTGGGTGTTGACGCCAAAGCATCCGTTTAAGTTGCCCAAATCAAATTCCATTTGGCATAGCTTGTTGAATCGCCCCGTATTTGAACTGATCCCCAGAAGTTGGACAAACTTCAAAGGGTTTCCTTGAAAAGTACAAAACTGAGTTCAAGCTCAAAGTCTTCAAGAGCTTTATGGCAGGCGAAGGCGATGCTGCAGGACTGACCCGCAGCAAGGCGTGCAGCACAAATAACTTTGCGCCTCGATAATCCAGGCATGACCATTCACACCATCCTGAAAATGGGCGACCCACGACTGTTGCGAGTTGCCCAACCCGTCACCCAATTCGATACGGACGAGCTGCATCTTCTCATTGGCGACATGTTTGATACCATGCGCTCGGTCAATGGCGCCGGTCTGGCCGCCCCTCAGATTGGGATTGATCTGCAACTTGTGATTTTTGGCACTGACGCTACGAATCCGCGCTACCCGGATGCACCGCTGGTACCACGCACGGTGCTGCTCAACCCGGTGATCACGCCACTCAGCACGATGGAAGAAGACGGTTGGGAAGGATGCCTGTCGGTGCCCGGCTTGCGCGGCATGGTGCCGCGTTTTTCGCAGCTCAGGTACACCGGCTTCGATCAATACGGCGATGCGATTGACCGGACAGTAGATGGCTTTCATGCGCGGGTGGTGCAGCATGAATGTGACCATCTGATCGGCAAGTTGTATCCGATGCGGATCCGCGACTTCACCCAGTTTGGGTTTATCGAGATTCTGTTCCCGGGGCTTGACGCCAGCCAGGACGATTGAAATCAGTGATGTGACAGCAGGGAACCGAAGCCTTGAATCTTGTCGTGGATGCCCACCGCACGCAGCGCATGCCAGTAAGTCGCGGTGTTGATCGCGATCACCGGTTTGCCCAAAAACAATTCAGCCGCTGCTGCAAAGCGCACCATTGACAGGTTGGTACCGACCTGAACAATCGCATCCACGTCGTCACTGTCAAGCTGCTTCAGGGCGTCGCGACACATCGCATCGGTGGTGTGCGCAATTTGTACCGGACTGGGGCGTTGCAGGCACAGGTCGCGCACCACGGTAAAGCCGCAGTCTTCGTAGAAACGGCGCACCTGCGCGTTGGCTACCGGAAAGTACGGCGAGAAAAACGCGATGCGCTTGGCCTTGTGCACATTCAGCGCGGCCTCGGTAGCAAATGAGCCGCACGACACATCTACTTCCGCGCGTTCACGCATGATGTTGAGGTAGCGCAGCGCACCCTCACGCCCGTCCCAGAACGTTGCCGCCGACATGCCCATCACCAGGTATTGCATCTCGCAGCTTTTCAAAACGTCTGCCGCGTCTAGCGTGTTGCTTTGAATGTTCTTGACCAGCCGCAGGAAGTCTTCATCGGTGTTGACCGGGTCGTTGGGAATGATGATGCGGCTGTAATGGTTGGTCACGCCAACCGGTCGCATGTCGTCAAAATCGGGTTGGACGATGGTGTTGGTCGAAGGGCCAAGAGCCCCAAACTTCATTCTGTAACCGAGGTGATCCATCTTCAGGCCTTCATCAATGCGCTAAGAAAAATATCACGCGTCATGACATCGGCATACTTTTGCCGCATGTCAAACAGGTTGGCCTGGTGCGGGCCCATAGCGCGGTCGCCCACGCAGTCTTCGATCACGATGGTCGAGAAGTTGAACTGCATGGCATCGACCACCGTGGCACGTATGCAGCCGCTGGTGGTGCAGCCGACAATGACCGCTGTATCTACACCACGCAAGTGCAGCCACTCTGACAAACCGGTGGAAAAGAAGGCGGAGGCCGATGTCTTGCGCACGATCAGCTCGCCCTGGACAGGTGCAAGCTCGGGCACGGTTTGCGAGCCATGCGCATGCTCGGTCAATTGCAGCAGCGGCGGTACCTTGATGCAAAACACGTTTTTATTGGCGCCATCGTCTGCAAACACTACCCGAGTGTGAACCACAGGCAAGCTGGCCTTCCTGAAGGCGGCCAGCAATGGAACCGTGGCTTGAACAGCGGCTGCGATGTGTGGCCCGCCAAACTGTTCAGCATCGACGAAGCCGTTGACAAAATCCACCAGAATCAGGGCGCATCGTTTGCCGATGCCTGATAGATTGCCAAAATTTTGTTTTTGATAAACGTCGTTCTCGTCGTTCTCGTTGTTTTCGGCCATCATCATTTCTCCTCGGCAACAACGGGCGCATGGGCTGCATCAAACGCTGCCACCCAGTCAAACCCCATGAGCTGCGAGAAGGCCTGAAAGTTATGCAAGGGTGCCTCCACCTGGTTGCTGGAACCTGTGCTTTTGATGCTGCTGTAGACGCTTTGCAGCGCAGCGCCAGCAGCCAAAAAGCCGGTGGCCGGAAAGATGGCCAGACCATAACCGATGCGCTTGAGTTCTTCGCGACTCAGCACTGGGGTACGCCCACCTTCAACCATGTTGGCCACCAGCGGCAGGTCAAACGTGCGGCCAATCTTTTCCATTTCTTCGACCGACTCCGGGCTTTCAATGAACAGCATGTCTGCCCCAGCCCGGGCGTAGCTTTCAGCACGGCGCAGCGCTTCGTCCAGGCCCAGCACGGTGCGCGCATCGGTGCGGGCAATGATCATGAAGTTCTTGTCGTTGCGTGTCTCAACCGCTACCTGTATTTTGTCCACCATGTCTTGTAGGGGTACCACACGGCGGCCCAGCATGTGGCCACATTTTTTTGGGAATTCCTGGTCTTCAAGCTGGATGGCGCAAGCGCCTGCCGCCTCGTAGCCCCGCACCGTGTGCATGACATTGAGCAGTCCGCCGTAACCCGTATCGCCATCGCAGATCAGTGGTGTGTCGGTGATGCTGGCGTACTGCGCCACGCGGTTCACCATGTCGGTATAGCTGGCCAAGCCTGCATCGGGCAGGCCCAGATACGATGCCACCGTGCCGTAGCCCGTCATGTAAAGCGCTTCAAAGCCCATACGGTCGGCGATTTTCGCAGAGATCATTTCATACACGCCAGGCGCAACCACCAGGTGGCCTTTGCTAAAGCGGGCTTTCAGTTCTGCGCGGCGATCAGCCGCTGTTTTGGTGTGGATGCCTTGTTTCATGGTTTGTCTTATTCGATAGCCTCTGCGCGTTCCAGCGCATCGATCATCGACGTTTTGCGCAGATAGTTTCTGGCCGCATCCGGGTTGGCGGCAGTGGCGCGCAGTTCATCATGGGTTTTGCGCCGCGCTTCTGGGTTGCGTTCTTCGATGTTCTTTTTGTTGCGCGCGGTGTTGGCGTTGATGTATTCGATCGCCACCGAGCGCCGCTGACGCTCGTAACGGTCCAGCAGTGCTTCATCAGCACCGCTGACCAGAATATCCACCAGCTTGTCGGCCAGGCTGAAGGCATCATGCACACCACCATTCATGCCCATACCGCCCAATGGGTTGTTGATATGGGCCGCATCGCCGGCCAGCAAAACGCGGCCTCGCCGGAACTCTTTGGCCACGCGCTGGTGTACTTTGTAGAGCGTGCGGTGCACGGTTTGGTAAGGCTTGTCCTGTGGCAGCAAATTCTGCAAGCGTGTTTGAATCGACTCGTCCGTCATTACCGCCTCGTCAGACTCCTCAGGATGAGTCGGAAAAAGCACGCGCCACAGGGTGGGTACGCGCAGCAGCACACACCACTCCTGCGGGTCAGACACGTAATTCACGTAAGACAGTTTGGGAAGGTGGTCGGCAAACTCAAAAGCGGTCGACACCACCAAAAAGCGCTCGGGGTAGGTAAAGCCTTCAAAGTCGATACCCAGCGACTGGCGCACGGAACTCCACGCACCGTCAGCACCGATCAGGTAGTCACCCTTGAAGGTCTGTACACCGCCCTTCACGTCAACCTTGACTTCAACACCGTCTGCGTTTTGTTCAACCGATTGCAGCGCGGCGCCGAGCAGCACTGTGGCATGCGGGAATTTTGCCAGGCGATCCAGCAGCAGTTTGTTGAGCTTCCACTGCTCGCATTGCAGTCGGTAGGGGTGCTGTGTCAAACCTGCCAGCAGTGACATGTCAAATTCAGCCACCAAACCCTCCTGGCGGTCACGTTGCTGGGTGTAACGTGCCACCAGACCTTGGGGCAGCAGGTCGTCAGAAATACCAAAACGAGCCAGCATGTCCAGCGTGGGCGGGTGAAAGGTTGATGCGCGCAGGTCTTCCGGTGCGCTGAGGGCACGCTCAAAGACGGTGACCTGCACGCCAGCAGTGGCCAATACCAATGCACTGACCAGACCGACAGGCCCTGCGCCCGCGATTAAAACGTGATGGTTCATTTTTGCTTTACGATCTGTGAGATTATTTTCAGGCCTATCTAATTATTGTGCACTACGCTCAGGAGAACCGCGATGCGATCGTTCATGCAGTTGTTTAACTCGATGTTGATGTTGTTGACTGCTGCGCTGGCTTTGCCGCAAGCCAGCCACGCGCAGTCTTTCCCGAACAAGGCGCTGCGCATTATCGTTCCGGCCACGCCCGGCGGCTCGTCTGACGTGTTGGCCCGTGCGATAGCCCTGAAGCTGCAAGATGCCCTGGGCAAGCCGGTCATCGTTGAGTACAAGCCCGGCGCAGGTACCAACATTGGTAATGACTTTGTCGCCAAGTCTGCCCCTGACGGCTACACCCTGTTGATCAACGGTATTCCGCTGGCCACCAACCCGTCGCTGTACGCCAACATGCCCTACAACCCAGCCAGGGATTTCGCGCCCATCATTGAGGTGGCGGAAATGCTCAATGTCGTCACAGTGCACCCCAGCGTGCCAGCCAACAACATGAAAGAGCTGATCGCGCTGATCAAAAAAGAGCCTGGCAAGTTCAATTACGGCACGGTGGGGGCGGGCAGTTCTGGGCATTTGTCAGGGGAATTGCTGGGCCTTAAAACGGGTGCAAAAATCAACCACGTGGCCTACCAGGGCAATGCGCAGGCGGCCACTGACCACATTGGCGGCACCTTGCAGGTCGGTTTTGTGAATCTGGCAGCAGCTTTGCAACTGGTCAAAAGCGGCAGGCTAAAAGCACTGGCAGTGACGTCCAGCAAACGCACGCCCTTGTTGCCTGATGTACCGACGGTCGCTGAAGCCTTGGCTATCCCTGACTATGAATTGACCGCATGGTTTGGCCTGCTGGCCCCTGCGCGCACACCGCCAGACGTGGTGGTCCGCTTGCAGGACGAAGTCAGCCGGATTTTAAAAACGCCCGACATGATTGAAACCGTGCGGGCGGCAGGCGGTGAAATGGTGGGTGGCAGCAGCAGCCAGTTTGAAGCGCGCATCAAAAAAGACACTGAACGGTTGACTGAAGTGATTCGCCTGTCAGGCGCTACAGCGAAATAACCAGCCGACTTTTAGCGTTTTCTATCAGGCGTTCAGGGCTTCGAGCAGCTCGGTCTCAATCGCAATCTGGGCCTTGTTGTGCTGAAGCTCCAGCCCGTCAATCAAAAACGTGTCTTCTACCCGCTCGCCTAGCGTGGTGACCTTGGCCAGTTGCAGGTTGATATTGTGCTTGGCCAGCACCCGCGCAATCAGGTAGAGCAAACCCACGCGGTCACTGGCCGACACACTGAGCAGCCAGCGTTGGGCCTTTTCGTCAGGCTGCAGGTCCACCCGCGGCGCGACAGGAAAGCTCTTGACGCGACGTGAAACGCGTCTTTTGCCGAAGGCGGCAGGAGATGGCAGCGGCCCACGGTCTTCAATGGTGCGGTTCAGCTCGGCTTCAACCATGGCGGCCAGCTCACGAAAGTGGTCAGTTGCATCTAGCGGGTCGGCAAGATCATGACTGCTGACCTGAAACGTGTCCAGCGCGTAGCCGTTTTTGGCAGTGTGGACACGCGCATCAAGAATACTGAAGCCGGCGTGGTCAAAGTAGCCACAAATGCGCGCAAACAAATCCGGCACATCGGGGGTGTAGACCAGCACCTGCATGCCTTCTCCCGCTGACGATCGGCGGGCGCGCACAATGGCCTTGGCCTTGCCCACATGGCGCGACAACTGCCGCGCATGCCAGGCAATGTCGCTGGCATCGTGGCGCATGAAATAGCTCACGTCCAGGGTGTCCCACAGCGCTTTGTGGCCTTCAAAAGGCTCAGCGTGCAGGGCCAGCGTGGTCAGCGCCTCGCGCTTGCGGGCTTCAATTTCTGCATCGGCATCCGGTGCGCGGCCGCCAAGCACCCGCAGGGTATACCGGTATAAATCTTCCAGCAGCTTGCCTTTCCAGGCGTTCCACACCTTGGGGCTGGTACCGCGTATGTCGGCCACCGTCAGCAGGTACAGCGCTGTCAGGTAGCGCTCGTTGCCCACGCGCCGGGCAAAGGCCGTGATGACTTCCGGGTCGCTCAAATCTTCTTTTTGCGCGATGCGGCTCATGCTCAAATGCTCGCGCACCAAAAACTCGGCCAGCTGGGCGTCCTCTGTAGCGACACCGTGCTGCCGGCAAAACAAGCGCACGTCTTTGCAGCCGAGCTCGGAATGGTCACCGCCGCGGCCCTTGGCAATGTCATGAAACAGGGCGGCGATGTACAGCACCCAGGGCTTGTCCCAGCCTGCTGCCAGCTGGGAGCACATCGGGTATTCGTGCGAATGCTCAGCCATAAAAAAGCGCCGCACATTGCGCAGCACCATCAAAATGTGCTGGTCCACGGTGTAGACATGAAACAGGTCATGCTGCATCTGCCCGACGATTTTGCGAAACACCCAAAGGTAGCGACCCAGCACCGAGGTCTGGTTCATCAGCCGCAGCGCATGGGTGATGCCCTCAGGCTGCTGCAGGATATTCAGGAAGGTTTGGCGATTGACGGGGTCGCTGCGGAAATGGGCCGTCATGAGACTGCGTGCGTTGTACAGCGCACGCAGCGTCCGGGCAGACAAGCCTTTGATGCCGACGGTGGATTCGTAGAGTAAAAATGTCTCCAAAATCGCATGCGGCTGTTTCACATACAGGTCGTCGCTGGCCACTTCCAGCATGCCGGCTTTGTCTAAAAAACGCGCATTGATGGCGCGCAGCGTATGCGTGGCAGGGTTCAGGCGCTCCTCAATATTGAGCAGCAGAATCTGGTTCAGCTGCGCCACCGCTTTGGCGGCCCAGTAATAGCGCCGCATCAGGGCTTCGCTGGCGCGGCGCAACAGTCTGCCGTTGGCGTCGAGTTTGCTCGCATAGTTGAACGATTCAGCCACCACGGTTTGCAGGTCAAACACCAGACGGTCTTCACGCCGGCCCGCCAGCAGATGAAGACGCGCGCGAATCAGGCATAACAATGCTTCATTGGCCTTGAGCTGCTTGACTTCAAACGGGGTGACCAAGCCATTTTTAGCCAGCTCGTCCCAGGTCCTGCCCAGGCCCGCGACATGCGCCACCCATAAAATAATTTGCAAATCCCGCAGGCCGCCAGGCGACTCCTTGCAATTGGGCTCCAGAGAGTAGGGGGTGTTCTCAAATTTGTTGTGGCGCTGGCGAAGTTCAAGCGTTTTGGCCACAAAAAAGGCTTTGGCGTCCAGTCCAGCAGCCAGTTGCGTTTTGAGTCGCTCGACGTTTTTTTTGTGGCCGGTGATCCAGCGCGCTTCCACAAGAGCCGTTTGCACGGTCACATCTTTGGCGGCCTCGCTTGCGCACTCAGCGACAGTGCGCACGCTGGAGCCAATTTCAAGCCCCGCGTCCCAGCAGTGGCTGATAAATTGCTCGATTTTTGCCTTCAGGGCCGGGTTGTCCTCGACCGCGCTGTCGTCTGCCAGCAGCAGCAGCACATCGACATCAGAAAAAGGAAAAAGCTCGCCCCGGCCATAGCCACCGGTTGCCACCAGGCTAGCTTCTGGCGGCATATCGGCCAGCAGCCACAGGGTTTGCAGGGTTTGGTCGGTGTGTTTGGCCAGTTTGTGGAGCCGGGCATGAATGCCGCGGGTCGACGCACCGCTGGCACCCAAAGATTCAAACAGCGCGGCTTTGCCTGTACGGTATTGCTCACGCGCCAAGGCGAGTTGGGCAAGCTGCGACATCTGATGCAATGGCTCAGGCAAGCACAGCTTCTTGCGCGCTGGATGGCGTGACAAAAGCGGGCAGCGGTGGGTAGCCTGCTGACAGCGTCAGCACCTCGTAGCCTGTCTCGGTGACCAGAACCGTGTGCTCCCATTGCGCCGACAGCGAATGGTCACGGGTGACGATGGACCAGCCGTCTTTTTCCGGGCCGTTCTTGATGTCGCGCTTGCCGGCGTTGATCATCGGCTCAATGGTGAAAATCATGCCCGGCTTGAGCTCTTCCAGCGTGCCTGGCTTGCCGTAGTGCAGCACCTGGGGGTCTTCATGAAACTTCTGGCCAATACCGTGGCCGCAAAACTCGCGCACAACGGAAAAGCCCTGTCGTTCGGCAAACTGCTGGATCGCAAAGCCAATGTCACCCAGCCGAATGCCGGGTTTGACGCGCATGATGCCTTGCCACATGGCCTCGTAGGTGATGGTGCACAGGCGCTTGGCGGCAATCGAGCAATCGCCCACCAAAAACATGCGGCTGGTGTCGCCATGCCAGCCATCTTTGATCACCGTCACGTCCACATTCACAATATCGCCTTTTTTGAGCGGCTTGTCGTTGGGAATGCCGTGGCAAACCTGGTGGTTGACGGACGTGCAGAGTGACTTGGGGTAGGCTGCATAGCCCTGCGGCTGGTAGCCCAGCGTGGCGGGTATGGTCTGCTGCACCTGCGTCATGTAGTCGTGCGCCAGGCGGTCAATTTCATTGGTGGTCAGGCCGGGCTTGATGAAGGGCGTCAGATAGTCGAGCACCTCAGAGGCCAGTTTGCCAGCCACCCGCATGCCTTCAATGCCCGCTGCGTCTTTGTAGGTAATGGTCATAGTTTGATTATCCCACCGCCAAAGCCGCCCTGTGCGGCGTGGGTGCAAGGTTAAAATCAGGCTCTGCCCGCCAACCATCACCAGGCCACCACACCTTGACACTGCATCTGACTACTTTTGAGGGCGACAGCTCTACAAACGCTCCGATTTCCGCTCTCAGCGACTTTCGCGCCCTTCAGCTTTTGCCCCAGCTGCAGGCTATGGATCACAAGATCGTGGGCATCAATGCCCGTTTTGTTCACTGGGTCGCCACCGAACAGCCCCCCAGTCCAGAAGAAAAAAGTCAATTAGCGGCCTTGCTCAGCTACGGCGAGCCGTGCAAGGCGCCAGAAGGTAAAAAGCTGGATGAGGCGGTGTTCATCGTCTCCCCCCGTTTGGGCACCGTGTCGCCCTGGGCCTCCAAAGCCACGGACATTGCGCGTAACTGCGGTTTGGCAGTCAAACGCATTGAACGCATCACCGAATACCGCGTGGTGTTGAAGTCTGGCCTGTTTGGCAAAGCCGCCTTGACGAGCGAGCAGCACCAGCAAGTGGCCGCCTTGCTGCACGACCGCATGACGGAAAGTGTGATGGCAGACCGCGCTCAGGCTGCGGCGCTGTTTACTGAGCTACAGGCCGCGCCCATGGTCAGCATCGACGTGCTGACCGGGGGCAAAGCTGCGCTTGAACAAGCCAACGCCGAGTTTGGCTTGGCCCTGGCGGTGGATGAAATCGACTACTTGGTTAATGCCTTTATCCAGCTCAAGCGCAACCCGACCGACGTTGAACTGATGATGTTCGCCCAGGCCAATAGCGAACATTGCCGCCACAAAATCTTCAACGCCGACTTTACGGTTGACGGTGTGGCCCAGGGCATCAGCCTGTTTGGCATGATTCGCAACACCGAAAAGCTGAACTCGCAACACACGGTCGTGGCCTATTCAGACAACGCGTCAATCATGGAAGGCTCAAAAAGGCAGGTTTTTACCGCAAAATCGGCAGTTTCAGACGCCAAATCGGCCTCTAGCCCAAGCGATACCTTGGTTAGTAGCTCCCAAATGTATAGCGCAGCAAATGACGTGTTGACCCACGTCCTGATGAAGGTCGAAACCCACAACCACCCGACAGCCATCTCACCTTTTCCTGGTGCATCCACTGGCGCAGGCGGCGAGATACGCGACGAAGGTGCCACTGGGCGTGGCTCCAAACCCAAGGCGGGTTTGACCGGATTTACCGTGTCAAAGCTGTTCGGCGGCGACTACGGCAAGCCAGACCACATCGCCAGCCCATTGCAAATCATGACCCAAGGCCCACTCGGCGGCGCGGCTTTCAACAACGAATTTGGCCGCCCCAACCTGAACGGCTACTTTCGCGAATACGAGCAGACCGCGCAAGGTCAGCGCTGGGGTTACCACAAGCCGATCATGATTGCGGGCGGTGTCGGCACGATTGACGCCGGCTTGACGAAGAAAATCCTGTTTTCGGCGGGCACCTTGCTGATTCAGCTCGGCGGGCCGGGCATGCGGATTGGCATGGGCGGCAGCGCGGCCAGCTCGATGGCCACCGGAACCAATGCCGCGCAACTTGACTTTGACTCGGTGCAGCGCGGCAACCCCGAGATTGAGCGGCGTGCGCAAGAGGTGATCAACCAGTGTGCACAGCAGGGTGCGGCCAACCCGATTCTGGCGATTCACGACGTCGGCGCGGGCGGCTTGTCCAACGCCTTTCCTGAATTGACGAACGATGCGGGGCGGGGCGCAAGGTTTGATTTGCGTGCCGTGCCGCTGGAAGAAAGCGGGCTGTCACCCAAAGAAATCTGGTCCAACGAAAGCCAGGAGCGCTATGTGATGGCGATTGCGCCCGAGTCTTTGCCGCAGTTCAAAGCATTTTGCGAGCGTGAGCGTTGCCCGTTTGCAGTGATTGGCGTGGCAACTGATGAGCGGGATCTGGTTGTCATGGATGGTGGCGCAGATTCTTCATCCAAGCCGGGGCCGCGGAACCGGCTTAGCCGGGCCGCAGGCGCAGCGGCCCCCTCGGGGGGCAGCGAAGTACACGAAGTGACGAGCGTGGGGGCACCAGTGAATATGCCAATGGAAGTACTACTTGGCAAGCCACCAAAGATGCACCGCGACGTCCGAACCGTCAAGCACAGCATCAAGCCCATCGACCTGACCGGCATAGACCTGCAAAAAAGCGCGATCGACGTGCTCAGCCATCCCACAGTGGCGTCCAAACGCTTTCTCATCACCATCGGCGACCGCACGGTGGGTGGCCTCACGCACCGCGACCAGATGGTGGGCCCTTGGCAAGTGCCGGTGGCTGACTGCGCCGTGACGCTGGCCGACTACCAGGGCTTTGCGGGCGAGGCCATGGCCATGGGCGAGCGCACGCCGCTGGCAGTCGTCAACGCGGCAGCATCAGGCCGCATGGCTGTTGCCGAAGCCATCACCAACCTGCTGGCTGCGCCGATAGAACTGCCACGCGTCAAGCTGTCGGCCAACTGGATGGCCGCTTGCGGCGAGCCGGGTCAGGACGCGGCGCTGTTTGAAACTGTCAAAGCCGTGGGTATGGAGCTGTGCCCCGCGCTGGGCGTGTCCATTCCGGTCGGCAAGGATTCCCTGTCGATGCGCACCACCTGGAAGGATGGCACTGACAGCAAAAAAGTCACATCGCCCGTGTCATTGATCGTCAGCGCTTTCGCCTCATTGGCCGACGTACGCGGCACACTCACCCCTCAGCTCAACCAGGACGAGGCTGACACCACCCTGATTCTGATCGACCTGGGCAAAGGCCAGCACCGCATGGGCGGCAGCATTTTGGCGCAAACTCTAAACTGTGAAGACGGCCCTGTGCCCGACCTCGACGACGCCAAAGACCTGGTCCATCTCGTCAATGCCATCAACGCGCTCCGGGCTAAAAACCAGATCATGGCCTACCACGACCGCAGCGACGGCGGCCTGTTTGCCTGCGTCTGTGAGATGGCATTTGCTGGCAACGTCGGCGTGGCGCTGAACATCGACATGCTGCTGGTGGAAGGCGACGGCATCACTGACAGCCGCATGGAAGTGGGCGACAGCAAAAACTGGGCAAGCCAGGTCGGTGTACGGCGCGACGAGCTGACGCTCAAGGCGCTGTTCAACGAAGAGCTGGGCGCGGTGATCCAGGTCAACACGGCTGTCCGCAATGAGGTCATGCAAACCTTGCGCGAGCACTCTTTGAGCAAATTCAGCCACTTCATTGGCAAAACCCGACCCGAACACTCGCAGCTCACCGTCGGCAAAGGCGAAGTCCAAGTCTGGCGCGACACCAAAGCGGTCTTCAAAGCCAAGCTGCAAGACCTGCATCAGGTGTGGGACTCTGTGAGCTGGCGCATTTGTCAGCAGCGCGACAACCCGGCAGGCGCAGACGTAGAGCACGCGGCAGTCGGTGATGTGGCCAACCCCGGCTTGCATGTCAAGTTGACATTTGATGCAGGCCAATTAGCAGCCCCCGCTCTGCTGCTGTCCAAGCCCAAAGTCGCGATCCTGCGTGAGCAGGGCGTCAACTCCCATATCGAAATGGCCTATGCCTTTACCCAGGCCGGGTTTGACGCCTACGACGTTCACATGACCGACCTGCAAACGGGCCGTGCCCAACTGGCCGACTTCAAAGGCGTGGTCGCCTGTGGCGGCTTCAGCTATGGCGACACGCTGGGCGCAGGCATCGGCTGGGCCCGGTCCATCACCTTCAACCCGGCCTTGGCCGATCAGTTCAAGGCCTTTTTTGCTGAACAAGACACGTTCGGCCTGGGCGTTTGTAACGGCTGCCAAATGTTTGCCGAGCTGGCCAACATCATTCCGGGTGCCCAGGCCTGGCCGCGCTTTACCACCAACCGCAGCGAGCGCTTTGAAGCCCGCCTGAGCCAGGTTGAAGTGCTGGACTCGCCCAGCCTGTTCTTCAAAGGCATGGCCGGCAGCAGACTGCCCATCGCCGTAGCCCACGGTGAAGGCTTCGCCAACTTTGAGCCTGCACTCGGCGGACGCGGCGATGCCGCCAAGTCCATTGCAGCGATGCGCTTTACCGATGCAACTGGAACGGTGACTGAGAGTTACCCCGCCAACCCCAACGGCAGCCCTGATGGCTTGACAGCAGTCACCACGGCAGACGGCCGCTTCACTGCCATGATGCCGCACCCGGAGCGCGTCTTTCGCAATATCCAGATGAGCTGGACACCGCTGGACGCAGCAGCCCACAGCCCGTGGATGCAGTTGTGGCACAACGCGCGGCGCTGGGTGGGGTAGAGCCTGGTGCGGATCAAAAACAGCCACAGTTTTCATCCGTTTTCCGTTATCTCAACCAGGCGTCAGCGGGTGACTGGCTGATCTTTGTTGACGCCGATACGCTGGTCAATATTGACGTGGTGCGTTGATCAGCAGCGCCATGACGCGTGAAGCTCTTGTCAATTGCTATTGCTATTGCTATTGCTTCAGGAGCTTATCGCCCAAGCATTCATTGGCTTGTAGGCTGATTTGACGAGTGAGAGACGCTAAAAAGCGAGTTCTGCAGCGTCAAAAAAAGTTAAAAAGGCAAAACCGGTTCAAGGTCCAGCTTGAGGCGCAACAGCCGCCCCCTCAATCCTGTGCCTGATCAGCGCCGCAGCCACAAAGCCGCTGGCCTTCATCTCTTCAACAAACGCTGTCACGTAACGCGCGCCAGCCTCACGGCCTTTGGGCACACCTAAGGCCTGCTGGATCACCATGAAGCGGCCGGGCAGCAGGCGCAAGCCGGGCAGGCGTTTCGCGTCCAACTGCAATTGCTGCTTGACGCCGGCGGCTACCTCTAAACCCTGGGCTAAAAAGTAGTCCACCACAGCGGGGGAGGTGGGGGCACGCAGCAAGGCGGCGGCCTTGATTTCCCGGCTCAGGTACAGGTCGTAGGCGCTGCCATGGCCGACGGCGATGCGGTTGCCTGGGCGGTCAACCTCGGCGTTGGTTTTGATGAGTGAGTCTTGGCGCACCAGGTAGGCGCCTTCAATGATGACGTAGGGTGGCGTTTGCAGCATGTCTGCGCCGCGCACCGGGTCAATGGCGACGAAGGCGATGTCGGCCTGGGCGGTTTTGATGGCCTCAACCGCTTTGCCAGCCGCGTCAAAAAGCAGCAGTTCAACCGGCACGCCCAGGCGTTTGGCCAGCTCTCGCGCCAGGTCCACCGACACGCCGCGCGGCTGGCCAGCGCTGTCTTTGCTGGCCAAAATGGGGTTGCCAAAATTGATCGCTGCGCGCAGCCTGCCTGTGGGGGCAAGCTCTGCCGTGGGCGCTGGGGGCGTGGGTGTAGATGTAGGCGATGTGGGCATGGCGCAGGCCGTCAGCAGGCTGACCAGTGCGAATAAAAAACCAAACCGTGAAGGGCCAGCAAGCGTCACAGCATGGTTTGGCCAGCTGCTCACTCAACCTTGGCTTTGTCCCTCAGGCCTTGCTGGTAGGCGCCCAGGCGCTGCTGTTCGATCTGCTGTGCAATTTGCGGCTTGAGTTCGTCAAACGAGGGCAGTTGTGCGGTGCGGATGTCGTCAACGCGGATGATGTGAAAGCCAAATTGGGTCTTGACGGGTACGTCGGTCATCTGGCCTTTGTTGAGTTTCAGCATGGCTTGGGTGAACTCGGCAACGTAGCTGCTCGGGTTGGCCCAGTCGAGGTCGCCACCGTTGGCGCCTGAGCCAGAGTCTTTTGACTGTTTTTTGGCGATGTCTTCAAATTTGCCACCCTTTTTGAGGCTGGCAATGATGGCTTTGGCCTCGGCTTCTTTTTCAACCAGAATGTGACGGGCCTTGTATTCCTTGCCGCCGTTGGCTGCTGAGAACTTGTCGTACTCAGTTTTCAGCTCTGCGTCGGTCACGGCGTTTTTCTTTTTGAAGTCTTCAATCAGCGACGTGATCAGAATGCTCTGACGCGCAATTTCCATTTGGCTTTTGAAATCGTCGCTGCCGACAAGGCCCAGTTTTTCAGCTTCCTGGGCAAAAATTTCCCGAACAATCACCGCCTCACGCATTTGCGCCTGCACATCGGGCGTGACCGGACGACCCGACTTTGCCACCTGTTGTGCCAGGGCGTCCAGGCGTGCTTTTGGCACCGCTTTGCCGTTGACGATGGCGATGTTTTGCGCCAGAGCGCTTTGCGCGGTGACGGCCACCAGTGCGGCAGCGCAGACAAGTAAGAGTTGCTTTTTCATGAAAGTCCTGTGGAAAGTAAGAGTAAGTTTTTGGGGAAGGTTATTCGAGGATGTCGATAGCCAGGGCGTGCAGGCCCTGGTCGATAAAAATTTGCATTGCATCATACACAAGCCGATGCTTGGCCACACGGGTCTTGCCCGCAAACGCCGGGCTGGCAATACGGACCCGAAAGTGCGTGCCAAAACCTTCGGCATTGGCGCCCATGTGCCCGGCGTGGTCAGCGCTTTCGTCAATCACCTGAAGCTGTGTGGGCTGCAGCTTTGCGATGAGTTGTTGTTCAATGGCCGCGCTGTGCACGGGCGGCGTGGTAGGGGCGCTCACGAGCTGATCTTTTCATCATCTGATTGCAGGTATTTGGCGATGTACAGGCCTTGCCCGACCAGAAACAGCAGCGGCAGGGCATAACCCCACAGCTTGAAGTTGACCCACTGCTCAGTGGTGTAAAACAAGGCCACATAGGCGTTGAGCGCCGCCATGAAAAAGCTGTAGCTGATCCAGATGACGGTCAGATTGCGCCAGATCGGGTCAGGCAATTTGAGTTGCGCACCGAGCATCATTTTGAGGAAATTCTTCTTGAGGACCCACAAACCAAAGGCCAGAGCCAGGCCGGTAAAAGCATACAAAACTGTGGGCTTGATCTTCACAAAGCGTTCGTCATGAAAGCCGAGCGTCAGCGCACCAAAGCCCAGCACCAGCGCCAGGGTTACCTTGTGCATGGTTTGCAATCCGCCATCGAGTTTGTACAAGATGGCCATCTGCACGCTGGTCGCCACCATGATGACGCCGGTGGCGACGTAGATGTCGTACATCTTGAACGCGCCGAAAAACAGCAGGATGGGGAGAAAATCGAGTAATTGCTTCATGGGTGTGGATTATCGGCGACAGCTTATTCAGTTATTTGGGCACAAAGTCCAGCGAAGCCGAATTCATGCAGTAGCGCAGACCCGTCGGTGACGGCCCGTCATTGAACACGTGGCCCAAATGCGCGCCACAGTTGGTGCAGACCGTCTCGGTGCGGCGCATGCCGTACTTCATGTCGACATGCTCGGTAATCGCCGTTTCATTGGCAGCTTGTGAAAAGCTGGGCCAGCCGCAACCAGCGTCGAACTTTGTTTCAGAATCAAACAGCTTTTCACCGCAGCACATGCAGTGGTAAGCGCCGTTGGCCCAGACAGTTTCGTATTTGCCACTGAAAGCGCGCTCGGTGCCGGCGTGGCGGGTGACTTCAAACGCAACAGCTTCTGCGCCTTTTTCTTTGAGCAGGGCTTTCCACTCAGCATCGGTTTTCTGGATTTTGGGGGTCATGTGTTGCTTTCTAAAAAGATCAGGAACTGCAGCTGATTTCAATACCGCTGGCCCACTCTGGCGGAAAGCCAGCCAGCGCATCGTGATCAGCATGATCATCAAATGGGGCTTGCAGGGTGTCTAACAAGGTGCGGATCTTGGAGTAGTCTTTCATTTTCGCGGCGCGGATGGCTTCTTCGCCCAAATGGTTGCGCAACACGTATTTCGGGTTGCTTTTGAGCATCAAAATAGCTCTTGAATCGACCTCTAAGCCAATAGATTCATGGGTCAGAAGCTCTGAATAGTGTAGCGCCCAGGCATTGAAGGATTCCCGGTCAAAAAACAAATCGCGCAGGGGTTCATGCCCACTTTGCGGGGTAAATGCACACAGTCGCCGCCAGAAAATGGTGTAGTCCACCTTGTTGTCGGCCAGCAGCTTGAAGGTGCTTTCAATCAGCGCGTTGGTGTCGGGTGTCGCTTGGGTCAAGCCCAGTTTGGCGAGCATTTTGCCGCCCAATGCAGCGGGGAAGATGGCTTTGTACGGCTCGAGCGCCGCCAGCGCCAGCTCTTGCTCGCCGATCAGCGGCAGCAGGGCTTGGCCCAGGCAAAACAAATTCCAGTAGCCGATGTTCGGCTGCTTGTTGTAGGCATAGCGGCCATGGGTGTCCGAATGGTTGCAGATGTGCGTTGGGTCAAAAGCGTCCAAAAACTGGAACGGGCCGTAATCAATCGTCAGCCCCAAAATACTCATGTTGTCGGTGTTCATCACGCCATGGCAAAAGCCGACCGATTGCCACGCGGCCATCAGGTGGGCAGTGCGTTCGCTCACGGCTTCAAGCAGCGCGGCGTAGGGGTTGGCCGCATCACGGCAGGCCAGGTAAAAGCTGTCGATGACAAAGTCAGCCAGGGCTTTGAGCTCGACATGCCTATCGTTGTAGCTGAAGTGCTCAAAATGTCCAAAGCGGATAAAACTGGGCGCCGTGCGGGTGACGACGGCGGCGGTTTCAATGTCTTCGCGCAACACTTTGGCGTCCGAGCCAGTCAGGCACAGCGCTCTGGTGGTCGGTATGCCCAGGCCGTGCATGGCTTCAGAGCATAAATATTCACGGATGGACGAGCGCAGCACGGCCCGGCCATCGCCCATGCGGGAGTAGGGGGTTTTGCCAGCACCTTTTAACTGAACCTCCTGACCGCCCGAAGGCGTGTCAAGTTCACCGAGCAAAATCGCCCGGCCATCGCCGAGCTGCCCCGCCCATTGGCCAAACTGATGGCCGCTGTACACGCTGGCCAGCGGCTGACTGCCGCTCAGAACGCTGTTGCCGACAAAAGCTTGCAGTGCGTCCTGCGATGCAAACCAGTCTGCTTCAAGACCCAATTCCCGCGCTACTGCCTGGTTGCGGCTGATCCAATAGGGTTCAGGCAGCGCCTGGGACTGCAAGCGGGTTGAGAAGTTCTCGCCCAATCGGGCAAAGCGGTTGTTCCAGGCTAATGGTTGCGAGAGATCAGTCGTCATGCCCAAATTGTCTCCCATGCGCCATGGTCTGCTGGATTCAGGGGGAATCCCCCATGCAAGGGTTTGGCGGGTACGGCATGATAGCGGCTTGTTTTTGATGACCACGGGAGATGTTGAAATGCTAGGTTTAATGCAAAGTCAGCCCATGCTGATTTCAGGTTTGATCGAATTTGCCGAGCGCCACCACGGCGACGCAGAAATTGTGTCGCGCCGGGTGGAAGGTGATATTCACCGCTACACCTACAAGGACTCGGCCAAACGCGCCCGGCAGGTGGCAGGCGCGCTGGATGGACTGAAGCTGGCGTTCGGCGACCGTGTCGCCACG
The DNA here is from genome assembly GCA_947478725.1 of Comamonadaceae bacterium. Taxonomy (GTDB): domain Bacteria; phylum Pseudomonadota; class Gammaproteobacteria; order Burkholderiales; family Burkholderiaceae_C; genus Polaromonas. Next base: position 26,188 of record CANJWZ010000018.1, on the reverse strand, counting down.
CTGGCCTGGAACGGCTACCGCCACTTTGAGCTGTACTACGGCGTCAGCGGCTCGGGCCGGGTGCTGCACACGATCAACCCGCGACTGCACCCGGACCAGATCGCCTGGATAGCCAATCATGCTGAAGACCAGGTGCTGTGTTTTGACGCCAGCTTTTTGCCGCTGGTGCAGGCGGTGCATGCCAGAGCTGGCACGATCAAGCACTACATTGCGATGTGCGACGAAGATAAGCTGCCCAAAGATTCAGGCGTGCCGAATCTCATCAGTTACGAGGCGTGGATCGCAGCGCAGTCCGGTTCTTATCAGTGGCCCAGTTTTGATGAAAACACCGCATCAAGCATGTGCTACACCAGCGGCACCACGGGCAATCCCAAAGCCGCGCTGTACAGCCACCGCTCCAGCACGCTGCACGCTTACGCGGCTGCGCTGCCGGACGTGATGAGCCTGTCGGCCCGCGACGCAGTGCTGCCTGTGGTGCCGATGTTTCACGTCAATGCCTGGGGCATTCCGTACTCGGCCGCTTTGACTGGGGCCAAGCTGGTGTTTCCCGGCCCGGCGATGGACGGCAAGTCGATTTACGAATTGCTGGAGGCTGAAAAAGTCACCTATGCCGCTGGCGTACCCACGGTCTGGCAAATGCTGCTGGCACACCTGGCCGCCAACGGCCTGAAGTTTTCACACCTCAAGCGCACGGTGATTGGCGGCTCGGCCTGCCCGCCGGCCATGATCAAGGCCTTCAATGACGACTATGGCGTAGAAGTACTGCACGCCTGGGGCATGACTGAAATGAGCCCTCTGGGCACGCTGTGCACGCTGAAAAACAAACACGATACCTTGAGCGCTGACGAAAAAATGAAGATTCGCCTCAAGCAGGGACGGGCAATTTACGGCGTTGACATGAAAATTGTCGACGAAGCGGGCAAAGAACTGCCATGGGACGGCAAAACCTACGGTGACTTGCTGGTCAAGGGTCCGTGGATTATTCGCGAATACTACAAAGGCGAAGGCGGTGACCCGTTAACCGATGGCTGGTTTCCCACAGGCGATGTCGGCACGATCGACGCCGACGGCTACCTGCAAATCACCGACCGCAGCAAGGACGTGATCAAGTCGGGTGGTGAATGGATCAGCTCGATTGACATCGAAAACATTGCTGTGGCGCACCCAGCGGTGGCGATGGCTGCCTGCATTGGCGTGGCGCACCCCAAGTGGGACGAGCGTCCGATTGTGGCAGTGGTCAAAAAGCCGGGCATGGAAGTCACCGCTGCTGAGCTGATCAAGTTTTATGAAGGTAAGACAGCTAAGTGGCAAATCCCTGATGACGTCGTTTTTGTCGATGCCATTCCTTTGGGCGCTACAGGAAAGATGCTGAAGACCAGGTTGCGTGAAACTTTGAAAGATTACAAGCTACCGGGCTGAGTTTTGAAGGTGTCGCGTCTGCGATAGCGGCGCGCTTTCTGCGGCTTTCCTGAGGGCATTCCCTAGCCGCGAACGATTGATAAACTTGTACGCTCTACGGTGTGTGCGTTTTTTTAATTAACCGAGACTAAACCATGAAATATTCCTTGAAAGTTGTTGTTGCCGCTGCGGCGGTTCTTTGTTCTGCTGCTGTGTTCGCGCAAAAAGGCGAGACGGTCAAAATGGTCAGGATCGATCCGCTCACCGGCTTACTCGGCCCAGTCGGCGTGAGCCAGCTCAAAGGCTATCAGTTCTTTGCTGAAAAGTTCAGCGGCGCGGGTAACCCTGCTGGCGTGAAGTTTGAAGTCACCGGCATAGACAACAAACTGAGCCCGACAGAAAGTTTGACCGCACTTAAAGCGGCCATTGATCAAGGCGTCAGGTACATCATTCAAGGCAACGGATCTTCGGTCGCACTGGCGTTGTCCGATGCTGTTTCAAAGCACAACGAACGCAATCCAGGCAAGGAAGTTATTTTTCTTAACGACTCGGCTGTCGACCCCGACCTGACCAACAGCAAGTGCAGCTATTGGCATTTCCGGTTTGATGCTGACACATCCATGAAGATGGAAGCCATGTCCAGCTTTATGGTGGATCAAAAAGACGTCAAGAAAATCTACATCCTGGGCCAGAATTATTCGCACGGTGTACAGGTTGCTAGGTTCGCCAAGGAAACGCTGGCTCGCAAGCGGCCTGATATTCAGATCGTCGGAGAAGATTTGCATCCGTTGGCTCAAACGCGAGACTTTGCTCCCTACATCGCCAAGATCAAGGCTGCAGGCGCTGACGCTGTGATCACTGGCAATTGGGGTTCCGATCTGTCCCTGTTGGTCAAGGCTGCCAACGAGAATGGCTACACCGGTAAGTTTTTTACTTACTATGCGGGCGTCACGGGTACGCCGTCTGCTTTGGGCACCAATGGTGCCGGGCGGGTTTTCCAGGTGTCTTACAACCACTACAACATCAGTGGGCAAATGGCCAAGTGGATGACGGAGTTCAATACCAAATACAACGACGACTTCTACACCGGCTCGACCATTCGTATTTTTGAAGTGCTGGGTGCTGCCATGGCTAAAGCCAAATCGACCGATCCAGTCAAGGTGGCTGCTGCCATGGAAGGCATCAAGGTCAAGAGCTTCAACGGGGAAGTCGAAATGCGCAAGACCGATCACCAATTACAACAGCCTCTGTACATGACGGTTTGGCAGAAAGCCGACGCCAAGTTTCCCTACAGTCCTGAAAAAACCGGTATGACGCTGGCACCGGTCAAGGAATATCCTAATTATGTGTCCAGCACGCCAACCAGCTGCGACATGAAGCGCCCGTAATCAACGACGACGCCCACGAGCCCGAGGCGGTTTGCCGTGTCGGGCTTTTTTATGGACCACGTCAGCACAAATAGAAAAAGAGAAGGTTAACTGCGATGGAGTTTTTCATCATTTCCATGCTCAATGGTTTGAGTTATGGTTTGCTCCTCTTCATGCTGAGTTCAGGGCTGACCCTGATTTTCAGCATGATGGGTGTGCTTAACTTCGCGCATGCTTCTTTTTACATGCTGGGCGCTTATGTGGGCTACACCCTCGCACTTTTCACTGGTTTTTGGCCTGCGCTTGTCTTGGCGCCTATCGTTGTTGGTGGGCTTGGGGCCTTGTTCGAGCGTCTGTGCCTGCGAAAAGTGCATAAGTTTGGACACGTGCCAGAACTACTGATCACGTTTGGTCTGTCTTACGTCATCGTCGAATTGGTACAACTGATTTGGGGTCGTACGGCGCTGGACTTCAAGCCACCAGAATTGTTAAGAGGGCCCGCTTTTACCCTTATCAATCATTCGCTCGAAGGCCTGAGTCTTCACTTTGGTGCCGTGCCTGCGGCCATGTGCAGTGCCGCTGACACAGCGGTTCGCGTGGTGTGCTCACCCTTCCCCGCGACTCGCGGTTTCATGATGTTGGTGGCGCTGGTCATGCTGGGAGCTGTGTGGGTATTGCTCACGCGGACCAGAGTTGGGCTGGTGATTCAGGCGGCTTTGACGCACCCAACGACTGTCGAGGCCTTGGGCCATAACGTGCCCCGCGTTTTCATGCTGGTGTTTGGCGCTGGATCAGCGCTTGCGGGACTTGCTGGGGTCATTGGCGGTAGCACGTTTTTAACCGAGCCGGGAATGGCCGCGACGGTTGGTTCGGTCATCTTTGTTGTCGTCGTGGTGGGCGGTATGGGCTCTTTGTCCGGCGCTTTTGTCGCTTCTATCTTGATCGGCACGGTCCAGACCTTCGCGGTGGCGTTTGATTATTCTCTTGCCACGCTGGCCCAGCAAATGGGCCTGCAGTTAGGCGACGCCGTGCGAAGCAACACGCTCGTCAAGCTGACGCTGGCGCAGGTGGCACCGATTCTTCCGTACCTGTTCCTGGTACTTATTTTGATATTCCGTCCCAAAGGCTTGCTTGGCAAGCGGGAGGACTAGAGCATGAGTAAAAGTCATTACGAATTTACGCCGATCAACGTCGGGCGCTGGCTGGTCTGGAGTTTGTTTGCGCTCATCTTGGCGCTGGTGCCTCTGGTATTTAGCAGCGGACTGTCGATCACTGTTTTGTCGCAAATGGGCATCGCCATCATCGCGTGCCTGTCTTACAACATGCTGCTGGGGCAGGGCGGCATGTTGAGCTTTGGTCATGCGGTGTACACAGGTCTAGGGTCGTTTGTAGCCATTCATGCACTGAACAGCGTGACCGGTGGCTCGCTCCCCGTTCCGATGGCAGCGGTGCCATTGATTGGCGGCCTGGCTGGTATGGGTTTTGCGGTCCTGTTTGGCTACGTCACAACGCGCAAGTCGGGCACTACATTTGCCATGATTACTCTGGGCTTGGGTGAACTTGTTTTTGCCATGTCTTTGATGGTCCCAGAGTTTTTTGGTGGCGAGGGTGGTGTGTCGGGTAATCGCATGGTTAAAAATGGCTTTTTGGGCATTACCTTTGGGCCGCCTATCCAGGTTTATTACCTGATCGCGATCTACACTTTTTTCGCTGTGGCCGCCATGTTCGCTTTCACGCGAACGCCACTTGGCCGCATGCTCAATGCGGTCCGTGACAATCCTGAACGTGTTGAGTTCGTCGGTTACAACACGCATCGCGTTCGATACATCGCTTTCATCCTCGCTGGTTTTTTTGCCGGTATTTCCGGGGGGCTAGGTGCATTGAACTTTGAAATTGTGAACTTCGAAGTCGTGGGTGCTGCAAGGTCTGGTGCCTATCTGTTGTTTACTTTCCTTGGCGGTGCAACCTTCTTTTTTGGCCCCATCATTGGTGCCGTCATGATGGTGCTGGCCTTTGTACTTTTCAGTGAATTCACCCGCGCCTGGTTGCTGTACCTCGGCCTGATCTTCCTTTTCACGGTGATGTATGCGCCAGGCGGTGTCGCGAGTTTGATCATGATGAATCTGCGCGTTGCAGCCTTCGGCCGCTTGCGTGAGCTGTGGGTCAGTTACCTGGGGCTTGCGATGACCGGGCTGGTCGGATTGCTCGGAGCGGCTGCCATGATTGAAATGATTTACCACCTGCAGCTCAATGCCACTCTCGGGTCGGAGCTTAAGTTTTTAGGAATCACGTTGAACCCAGTTGGCCTGAACAGCTGGTTTGGTTCGGCGTTTGTATTTCTCACAGGACTGGGCCTGTTCGAAGTTGTCAGGCGGCAGTTTTTGCGTGAATGGAGCGAGATTCAGGAATACATCGAGAAGGAAACCAAGCGGAGGGACGCGTTATGAACACCAGCCGTTCTTCCGGGGCCAACCCTGCCATTGCGCTCGAACTGAAAGATCTGCGCAAAAGTTTCGGTAAAACCGAAATTATTCGTGGGATCAATCTGGCAGTCACCTCTGGCGAGCGGGTTGCCATCATTGGACCAAACGGTGCGGGCAAGTCGACACTTTTCAATCTGATCAGTGGGCGCTTTGAGCCCAGCAGCGGTGACGTGTTGCTCAATGGCCAAAGTATCAATGGAAAAAAGCCATATGAGATCAACCGGTTAGGGCTGTCGCGCAGCTTTCAGATTACCAATATCTTCCCGAAGCTCAGTGTGTTTGAAAACCTCCGCTGCAGCGTTCTCTGGAGTCTTGGCTACAAGTACACGTTTTTTAAATTTCTCGCCAACCTTGACGATGCCAATGACCGAGCGGAGGAATTGATGGAGATGATCAAGCTCGACAAGAAGCGCGACGTGCTGGGCATGAACCTGACCTATGCTGAGCAACGCGCGCTTGAAATTGGTATCACTATCGCGGGCGGCGCTGGCGTGATTTTGCTGGACGAACCGACCGCTGGCATGAGCCGTTCGGAAACGACGCGCTTCATCAAGTTGATCAAGGACGTCACGGTTGGTAAGACGCTTCTCACGGTGGAGCACGATATGGGCGTGGTTTTCGGTCTGGCTGACAAAATTGCCGTGGTGGTCTATGGCGAAGTCATCGCTTTTGACGTGCCTGAGGCAGTCCGCGCTGACCAGCGTGTTCAAGAGGCTTATCTAGGCTCATCGGTCGCCGACCAACAAACGGGAGGGCATTGATCGTGTTATCCATCAACAACCTTCATGCCTTCTATGGCAAAAGCCATGTGCTGCACGGCGTGTCATTTGACGTGCAACCGGGTGAAATTGTGGCGCTGCTGGGCCGCAATGGCTCTGGCCGCTCGACCACCGCCAAAGCGATCATGGGTCTGGTCGATTGCCAGGGGTCGATCAGTTGGAGGAATGCGGAAATCATGGGCAAAGAAGCCTACAAAATTGCGCATCTGGGCATTGGTTACGTGCCAGAGAATCGAGATATTTTCCCCAAGCTCACCGTGCATCAAAACCTGATGCTGGGGCAAAAAAGCTCTGGCAAAAGTTCACGCTGGTCGTTTGACGACATGTACAGCATGTTCCCGCGCTTGCTGGAGCGCCAGCACACCGAGGCGGGCGTGCTCTCAGGAGGCGAGCAGCAAATGCTGACGCTGTGCCGCACCCTGATGGGCGACCCTGACCTGATCATCATTGACGAGCCGACCGAAGGTTTGGCCCCCAAGATCGTCGAGTTGGTCGGTCAATATTTGCAAACGCTGAAGGCCAAGGGCATATCGGTGCTGCTGATTGAGCAAAAGCTGACGATTGCGATGGCCATATCTGACCGCGCACTGGTCATGGGCCATGGAAGCATCGTTTTTCAGGGTACACCCGACAGCCTGCGGGCGGATGCCTACATTCGCAAAGAGTGGCTTGAGGTATAAAAGTCCAACACGTGTCTCAATCGAGACAAAGCAGGCTGATAACGCCTTGCCAAGCCGTCCTACAATGCAAAAAGAACGGTCGTACTATTTCATGGCTTGCTAGCTAGTTTCCGGCACGTCAGCATTTCAACACCAGCTTCACACCAGGAAAGAAACCTCTCCATGACAACGCTCTACGAAGTTCACGGCACGGTTGCCGTCATTACCTTGAACAACCCGCCTGTCAATGGTCTGGGTTACGCCACACGCGTCTCGATCACCGACCATCTGCAAAAAGCCAACAGCGATGCTGCGATCAAATCGATCGTGATCACGGGTGCTGGCACAGCGTTTTCAGGTGGTGCAGACATCAAGGAATTTGGCAGTCCGAAAGCCTTGGCAGAACCCAATTTGCTCAGCGTGATTCTGGCGATTGAAACTTCTGCCAAGCCAGTGGTGGCGGCAGTTCATTCGGTCTGCATGGGCGGCGGGTTGGAACTGGCACTGGGTTGTCACTACCGCATCGCCGCACCCGGTTGCAGCGTGGCTCTGCCGGAAGTCAAGCTGGGTCTGTTGCCGGGTGCTGGCGGTACGCAGCGTCTGCCGCGCGCCTTGGGCGTGGAGCCTGCGCTGAACATGATTGTCAGCGGTGAGCCCGTCAAAAGCGAGTTACTGGCGCAAATCCCGGGCCAGAACCTGTTCAACAAAATGGCGGCATCAGTCCAATCGCTGGCCGCAGAATCACTGGCTTATGCCCAGTCGATTGCTGACACGCGCCCACTGCCGCTGGTTCGCAATCTGCCTTGCAAACACAAAAATGGCGACGCTTACTTTCAGTTTGCCCGCAACATGGTCGGCGGTATGTCCAAAGGTTACCCAGCGCCGCTCAAATGCGTGGACGCTGTGGAGGCGGCCACCAAGCGCAAGTTTGACGACGGCATGGCGTATGAAAGAGAGCTGTTCATCAACCTGATGTGGAGCCCTGAAGGCCGGGCATTGCGCCACATTTTCATCGCGGAACGCGCCGCCTCGAAGATCCCGGACGTGCCGGCGGACACGCCCAAGCGCGACATCCAATCGATTGCGGTGATCGGTGCAGGCACCATGGGTGGCGGCATTTCGATGAACTTTTTGAACGCTGGTATTCCCGTCAAGATGCTGGAAATGAAACAGGATGCTCTCGACCGGGGCATCGCCACGATTCGCAAAAATTACGAAGCGCAGGTTAAAAAAGGCAAACTCAAGCAGGAAAAATACGAAGAGCGCATGAGCCTGCTCAGCACCACGCTCAGCTATGACGACCTGAAAGACGCGGACATGGTGATTGAAGCGGTGTTTGAAGAAATGGGTGTCAAGGAAAAGGTTTTCCAAGAACTTGACCGGGTGATGAAGCCCGGTGCGATTCTGGCGTCCAACACCTCGACGCTGGACATGAACAAAATTGCGGCTTTCACCAAGCGCCCGCAAGACGTGATCGGCACACACTTTTTCAGCCCCGCCAACATCATGAAGCTGCTAGAGGTTGTGCGCGGCGAAAAAACTGGCAAAGACGTGCTGGCCACCGTGATGGCACTGGGCAAAAAAATCAAGAAGACATCTGTCGTGTCGGGTGTGTGTGATGGCTTTATCGGCAACCGCATGATTGAACAATACGGACGCCAGGGCGGTTTCTTGTTAGACGAAGGCTGCACGCCCGCACAGGTTGACAAAGCGATTGAAAAGTTCGGCTTTGCCATGGGCCCGTTCCGTATGGGTGACCTGGCGGGCAACGACATCGGCTTTGCCATCCGCAAGCGCCGCTACTTGGAAAAGCCAGACATGAAATACAGCAAAACTGCTGACTTGCTGTGCGAAAAAGGCCGCTTCGGCCAAAAAACCGGTGCTGGCTGGTACGACTATGTGCCAGGCAAACGCGATGCGATTCCAAATGCAGAAGTCATCAGCATGATTGAAGCGCACCGCAAGTCACTGGGCATCACCCCGCGCAAAATTTCTGACGAAGAGATCGTGCAGCGGCTGGTGTATTCGCTGGTCAATGAGGCCGCGCACATTCTGGAAGAAGGCATTGCCTCCAAAGCCAGCGACATCGACATGGTCTACCTGATGGGTTATGGCTTTCCGATTTATCGCGGTGGTCCGATGAACTACGCTAACGAAGTCGGTTTGTTCAATGTGGTGCAAGCCATGAACCGCTTTGCACAAAACCCGCTGGACGATGCCAAGTTCTGGCAGCCTGCGCCTTTGCTGGCCCGTTTGGTCGCTGAAGGCAAAACTTTCAGCTAACAGTTGCCCATTTTTTAGGACACCATCATGACTTCAGCCGTAATTGTTTCTACCGCACGTACTCCTTTGGCCAAAAGCTGGAAGGGCTCTTTCAACATGACGCACGGCGCGACTCTCGGCGGTCACGCCGTGGAGCACGCCATCAAGCGCGCCGGCATTGACGCCGCCGAAGTCGATGACGTCATCATGGGCTGCGCCACACCCGAGGGCGCAACGGGTGCCAACATTGCACGTCAGATCGCTCTGCGTGCGGGTTGCCCGGTCACCGTGTCGGGAATGACAGTAAACCGTTTTTGTTCGTCAGGTCTGCAAACCATTGCACTGGCCGCGCAGCGCGTGATTGCAGGCGAGGCCGATATTTATGTGGCCGGTGGTGTTGAAAGCATTTCTTGCGTCCAGCAGGAAATGAACACCCACATGCTGGCTGACTCATGGCTGGCCAATAACAAGCCCGAAATTTACTGGAACATGTTGCAAACCGCCGAGCAGGTCGCCAGCCGCTACAGCATCAGCCGCGACCGCATGGACGAGTACGGTGCCATGAGCCAGCAAAAAGCCACGACTGCGCTGGCGGCAGGCCTGTATGAAGCTGAAATCGCACCGATCACTGTCACTGCTGGCGTGGCCGACAAAGTCATGGGCCTGATGACCAAGCAGGTCACCGTCAGCAACGACGAAGGCATTCGCGCAGGCACGACCAAAGAAGCCATCAGCGGCATCAAACCAGCTATTCCCGGCGGCGTGATTGCGGCAGGCAACGCCAGCCAGTTTTCCGATGGTGGCGGTGCAGTGGTCGTGATGGACGAGACTGTCGCAGAGCGCAAAGGCCTGAAGCCCCTGGGCCGCTTTTTAGGCTTTGCGGTGGCGGGTTGCGAGCCCGACGAAATGGGTATTGGCCCGGTATTTGCCATTCCCAAAGTGCTCGCCAAACTGGGCCTCAAGGTCAGCGATATTGACCTGTGGGAGCTCAATGAAGCCTTTGCCGTGCAAGTGCTGTATTGCGCTGACAAGCTGGGCATACCGATGGACAAGCTCAATGTCAATGGCGGCGCTATCGCCGTGGGCCATCCCTACGGCGTGACGGGCCAGCGCCTGACCGGCCATGCGCTGATCGAAGGCAAACGCCGCGGCGCAAAGCGGGTTTGCGTGACCATGTGCATTGGTGGCGGCATGGGCGCAGCAGGTATTTTTGAGGTGCTCTAACCGGGCATTGATGCACTAGGATGACTACCAAGGGGTCGAGCCTGCGAACATCTTGCAGACCGACCCTTTTTAACTTCTGGTCTGACAACTTGGCTTTCGCTTGACCCATGAATCTGCGCTCCACCCTTGATTTTCTGTTGTACGACTGGCTGCAAGCCGAGTCATTAAACCAGCGCCCGCGCTTTTCTGACCACTCGCGGGAAACCTTTGATGCCGTGTTTGACACCTGTGAACGAATTGCGCGTGAAAAATACGCGCCGTTCAATCGTCTGGTCGATACCCAAGAGCCGCACTTTGACGGGGAAAAAGTCATCCTGCCGCAGGCCACGCATGATGCGCAAAAGGCTTATGCCGAATCGGGCATGCTCAGTGCCGCGCAAGACTACGACATGGGCGGCATGCAACTGGCCTACACGGTCGAGGCGGCGGCCAATGCCTTTTTTGCGATGGCATCGGTCAGCATTGGCTCTGGCATGCTGACCACGGGCAATGCCAATTTGCTGATGGTGCACGGTAACGAGTTGCAAAAAGAAGTCTTTGCCAAAAATGAATTTTCAGGGCGCTTTTCAGGCACCATGTGTTTGAGCGAGCCGCAGGCGGGCTCGTCACTGAGCGATGTCACCACACGTGCTGTGCCAGATGGCGCTGACTTTGAGGCTGAGCCGCTGGGCGCGCGTTACCGCCTCAAGGGCAACAAGATGTGGATCTCGTCAGGCGAACACGAGCTGACCGACAACATCATTCATTTGGTGCTGGCCAAAATCCCCGGGCCTGACGGCAAATTGATTGCAGGCACGCGCGGTATTTCGCTGTTCATCGTGCCCAAAAAACTGGTGGATACGAATGGTGAACTGACCGGCGTGCGCAACGACGTGGCCCTGGCGGGCCTGAACCACAAACTGGGCTGGCGCGGTACCACCAACACCCTGCTCAATTTCGGCGAGGGCAAGTACCCAGTCGATGGGCAACATGGCGCCGTCGGCTATCTGGTGGGCAAGCCGCATGAAGGCCTGCGCTGCATGTTCCACATGATGAACGAAGCGCGCATTGGCGTCGGCATGGCGGCCACCATGCTGGGTATGGCGGGTTACCACGCCAGCCTGGACTACGCCAAAAACCGTCCGCAAGGCAGGCCCATCGGGCCGGGCGGCAAAGACGCCGCGCAGGCGCAAATCCGCATCATTGAGCATGCCGATGTCAGGCGCATGCTGCTGGCGCAAAAGTCGTATTGCGAAGGCGCTTTGGCGCTTGAGCTGTACTGCGCCCGGCTGGTCGATGAGCAGCACACCGGCGACCCATCGGCCGCTGACGACGCACGCATGCTGCTGGAAGTGCTGACGCCGATTGCCAAAAGCTGGCCCAGCGAGTGGTGCCTGGAGGCCAATTCGCTGGCGATTCAGGTCCACGGTGGCTACGGTTATACCCGCGACTTCCCCGTCGAGCAGTACTGGCGTGACAACCGGCTGAACATGATTCACGAAGGCACGCACGGCATTCAAGCCATGGACTTGCTCGGTCGCAAGGTGCTGATGGAAGGGGGCAGGGGGCTGGCGCTGCTGGCGGCGCGCATACAGGCCACGATGGACAAAGCGGCCGGCGTTGCAGAGCTCAAAAGCCATGCCGACGCACTGGGTAAAGCCTGGCAAGCGGTGACCAGCGCCACCCAAGCCGCCTGGGCCACAGGCAAGCCGCAAGACGCGCTGGCCAATGCCGTGCCGTACATGCAGGCCTTCGGCCACACCGTATTGGGCTGGATATGGCTGGATGTTTCCTGCGCATCGCTTGACCAAGGCGCTACACATTCAATAGCTTCTCGTACAGGTATTCAGGGCGCTTCAGCCTACTTTTATGCCTACGAGCTACCTAAAATAACGGCCTGGCTCGGGGTGGTCGAAAGCCGAAACCTGCTGTGTGCCAACTTGCCGGAGGAGGCGTTTTAATGGGCTTTTACAAACCAGGTGCCAACCACACCACCGACCCGAAAATGGTCCGACTGCACAAAATCATCTGGTCGCTGATTTTTGCCGGCCTGCTGACCGTGATCCTCGGCATTTTTGTCGGTAAGGCCGACGATGCCATCGGCTGGATCATGGTGGTTGCCGGTGGTGTCATGACAGCCATCGGTGCTGTTCTGATTTATGTGCGTTCGACCATGACGTCCGAGCCATGATTTCAACTTGAAAGAGACAAGATGACACCTAGAACGATTCAAAAGCTGTTTGACCTCACCGGCAAAACCGCCCTGGTGACGGGCGGATCACGCGGCCTGGGCTTGCAAATGGCCCATGCGCTGGGCGAGGCCGGGGCAAAAGTCATGCTCAGTTCGCGCAAGGCCGACGACCTGATGCAAGCGGTTGCCGAACTGAAAGCCGCTGGCATTGCCGCCGACTGGATCGCCGCCGACTGCGCCCAAGAGGCGGATATCCGCATGCTGGCAGATGTTGCCATCAAGCGCATGGGGCAGGTGGACATTCTGCTCAATAACGCAGGTGCCGCCTGGGGTGCCCCAGCTGAAGACTATCCGGTTGAGGCTTGGGACAAGGTGATGAATCTGAACATTCGCGGCTATTTTATTTTGTCGCAGCATATCGCCAAGCATTCGATGATTCCTAGAAAGTCTGGACGCATCATCAACATCGCGTCGATTGCCGGTTTGGGCGGCAACCCCAGCGGCATGCAAACCATTGCCTACAACACGTCCAAGGGAGCTGCGGTCAACTTCACCAGGGCACTGGCAGGCGAGTGGGGCGTTCATGGCATCACCGTCAACGCCATTTGCCCTGGGTTTTTTCCAAGCAAGCTGACCATGGGAACACTCAAGGCACTAGGCGAGGAGACGCTGGCGTCGCATGCGCCTCTGAAGCGGCTGGGTGACGACGAAGACCTGAAGGGGTTGTGTGTGTTGTTTGCGTCAGATGCCGGCAAGCACATCACGGGTCAGTATCTGGCCGTCGATGGTGGTGTTTCAATCATCAAGGGGGGCTAAAGATGTTGCCGCCACGATCGCTCGCCTCGTGTCGTTCTCTGCCCTGCGACGGGGCAGCTGCACCTGTTCCCCGGGAAAGCCAGTACCACGGCCCCTGCTTGAATCGGGCTCCGTTATCTGAACGTTCAGTGGACTTCATATGAGTTTTGGCGTCGACATCCCTTTCGTGGCGCACCTTGGTTTTGAGCTTGAAAAGTTTGAAGACGGCGAGTCGGCCATTGGCTACAGCCCCAAGCCTGAGCATCTGAATTCATTCGCGGCGATCCACGGCGGTGCGGTCATGACGCTGATGGACGTGACGCTGGCCGCCGCCGCGCGCAGCGTTCAACCCGACATGGGGGTCGTCACCATCGAGATGAAAACCAGCTTCATGCGGCCAGCGCCCGGCGACGGCAGTCGGGTCACGGCAAAAGGCCGCCTGCTTCATCGCACGGCGACATTGGCGTTTACCGAGGCGACGCTGTTTGATGCGCAGACAAACGCCTGCGCGCACGCAACAGGGACTTTCAAATATGTCAAACGCCTGGCCACGGGGTCCAAAAGTGTTCAATCGCCTCTTGGCTTGCCCCAAACCGTCATTTCGACCGACTGAAGCTGGTGGTCAGTCACTTGGCAGAATTTTTCAGGTCTTTTTACTTATTAAATTTGCTTATAAGCCAACGCCTACATACACGATACGCTATCAATTTTGAAGCGCTTTGACAACCATTTCACGGCTTTTCTCAATCTTGAAGAACAGAACACACCATGCCAAGTAACCAGCAAATACTTTTAGACAACCGTCCCACGGGCCAGGCGCTTGTCAGCAACTTCAAGTTGGTGACAACCGAGACGCCGGCCTTGAAAGACGGCCAGGTCATGGTGCGCCATCACTTTTTAAGTCTCGATCCATACATGCGCGGTCGCATGAACGACGCCAAAGGCTACGCCGCGCCCCAAGCACTTGGCCAGGTGATGATTGGCGGCACGGCAGGTGAGGTCGTTGACAGCCGAAGCCCCAAGTTTGCTGTGGGTGACACCGTGGTGGGCATGGGCGGCTGGCAGCAGTTCAGCGTGGTGGACGCCGAGCAGCTGGGCGCGCTGCGCAAGGTGGACGGCAGCCACGTCCCGCTGTCGTATTACCTCGGTGCGGTGGGCATGCCGGGCATCACGGCCTATTACGGGCTGGTCAAAATCATAGAAGCCAAAGCGGCGCAGACCGTGGTTGTCAGTGCTGCAACCGGTGCTGTGGGTAGTGCGTTTGCAGCCCTGGCCAAAGCCCGTGGATGCCGGGTGGTGGGCACGGCCGGCGGGCCAGACAAATGCAAATACGCGCTCGATGAGCTCGGCTTTGATGCCTGTGTTGATTACAAGACCCATCAGGATGCCGCTTCTCTGTCAAAAGCCATCAAGGCCCACTGCCCGGACGGGGTTGATGGCTATTTCGAGAACGTGGGCGGTATGGTGCTGGATGCGGTGCTGCCGCTGATGAACGCCTTTGGCCGCATTGCCCTGTGCGGCATGATTGCTGGCTACGACGGGAAACCCGTTCCGATGAGTTACCCGGCCTTGATTTTGATGAGCCGCTTGCGGATTCAGGGCTTCATCGTCAGCGAGCAGATGGACGTCTGGCCGGAGGCTATGAAAGAGCTGGGCATGCTGGTGGCCACTGGCAAACTCAAACCGCGCGAAACCGTGGCGCAAGGGCTAGAGGCTGCCCCAGAAGCTTTTTTGGGTCTGCTCAAGGGCAAAAACTTTGGCAAACAGATTGTCAAACTGACCTAGTTTTCAGGAACCTTCAAGGACTTTGAACATGGCTGATCTGATTCTTCATCACTACCCGACCTCACCGTTCGCTGAAAAAATCCGGCTGGTTTTGGGCTATAAAAACCTCGCATGGAAGTCGGTGATCATCCCGATGATCATGCCCAAACCGGATGTGGTGGCTTTAACGGGCGGCTACCGCAAAACACCCATCTTGCAAATAGGCGCTGATATTTACTGCGACACCGCATTGATCTGCGATGTGCTGGAGCACCTGCAGCCAGAACCTAGCCTGTACCCCGAGCCCAGCAAAGGCATGGGCCGCACCTTGGCACAGTGGGCCGACACCACGCTGTTCTGGACGGCCATGGTCTATAACTTTCAGCCGCCGGGCGTTGCCCAGGTGTTTGCCAACGCAACGCCCGAGGCGGCCAAAGCCTTCGCCGACGACCGCCAGGCGATGCGCCAAGGCATGCCGCGCATGCCCGCGGCTGATAGCGCAGCCGCCTACAAATCGTACCTGCGCCGCATGTCTGACATGCTGGATGACTGGCCCTTTTTATTGGGTTCATTGCCGAGCGTTGCAGACTTTGCCGCCTACCACCCGCTGTGGTTCACCCGGGCCCGCACGCCAGCCATGGCGGGAATTTTGAACGCCACGCCTGCCGTACTGACCTGGATGGACCGGATGGCAGCCATGGGGCACGCCAAATTTGAAAAGTTCAGTGCGGCAGATGCCATTGCAGTGGCTGCTGGGGCCACACCAGCGGCTTTGCATGATGATATTTTTCAAGACGAGCACGGTATTTCCTTGGGCAGTCAGGTGACGATCAACAGCGAAAACTTTGGGCTGGAGCCTACCCAGGGCGAGCTGATAGCCGCCACCCGCATGCACTACACGCTGCGCCGCACCGACCAGCGCGCGGGCACCGTGCATGTGCACTTTCCCCGTGTTGGTTACATCCTGAAGAAAGCGTAAGCATGATCACAGACTTCAAAGGAAAAACAGCCGTCCTGACGGGTGCTGGCTCAGGCTTTGGCCTGGAATGCGCGCGCATAGGTGCCAGGCTGGGCATGAACCTGGTGCTGGTCGATGTTCAGCAAGACGCGCTTGATGCTGCCACGCAGGAAATGCAGGCGGCCGGGGCGCAGGTACTGGCCTTCAAACTCGACGTGTCCAGCGGCAGCGACATGGAAGCGATGGGCGCTGCGGTGCTGGCACGCTTTGGTGCGCCGCATCTGGTGTTTAACAACGCAGGCGTTGGCTCGGGCGGGCTGATTTGGGAAAACTCAGTCAAAGACTGGGACTGGGTGCTGGGCGTCAACGTGATGGGTGTGGTTCATGGTGTGCGCATCTTCACCCCCATGATGCTCGCAGCGGCCCAACAGGATGCCAGCTGGCAAGGTCATATCGTCAACACCGCCAGCATGGCCGGGCTGCTCAATGCGCCCAACATGGGCGTGTACAACGTCAGCAAGCATGCGGTCGTGTCGCTGTCGGAGACCTTGTACCAGGACCTGTCACTGGTCACCGACCAGATCAGCGCCTCTGTGCTGTGCCCGTTTTTTGTGGCCACTGGCATCAGCCAGAGCCATCGCAATCGCCCGTCAGACCTGCGCGCCAGCAAACCCACCCAAAGCCAGCTCATCGGCCAGGCCATGAGCGAAAAAGCAGTGAGTTCAGGCAAGGTCAGCGCGGCAGACGTGGCGCAACTGGTGTTTGATGGAGTAGCCTGCAATCAGTTCTATATCTACAGCCACCCCAAAGCCATCAAGTCGGTTCAAACGCGGCTGGAAGACATTGTGCAAATTCGCAATCCAACCGACCCGTTCGAAGGCAAGCCGGAGTTGGGGCTAAAGTTGAAAGCGGCGCTGAAGACGGTCTGAGCCTCAAACCGGCAGCTTGTCAAAAACGTCGTAGCAGTTTTTCAGCCAGGTTTTCACGCGCTGACGCTCCAGCATCCCCAGCGCATCACTGCTGTCCTTGTCATGGATGGCTTTCCAGAAGCTGGTATTGTTCTGGTCTATCTTGCGCATGCAGGCGTCGTGCAGCCGCGGCAGCTCAATGACATGGGCGCCATGTTGCTGGGCTTTTTGCAGCGCATACGAGTCGCGCAACAACACAAAATCAGACCCGCGCCCGTGGTTTTGCACCACCACATAGTTGGGTCCTTGCCCATAGGAGTCGACCAGTCGCCCCAGCAAATCAACCGCGTCCCGGCCATCGTCCATCACATGCCACAGGTTGACCGTCACACCCATTTCGGCAAAGAGTTCCATCAGGCTGGCGTCCTTGATCCATGTGGCCAGCGGGGCAGAGGTTTGCGCGGCCAGGTCAACAATCACGCTTTGCTGCGGATTGTCTTCAAACGCCGACGCAATCAGGTCCAGACCTTCATACCTGTCCACCACCACGGGAGAGGCGTAGTCCGCATAAAACCGGTTGAACGAATGGTGAGAGCGGTCGGTGTCAAAGCCGGTAAAAGCCGTGCCCTTGTCAATGAAGTATTGCGCCAGGGCGCGTGCCGTGACGGACTTGCCCACACCGCCTTTTTCGCCGCCTATGAAATTGATCGATGCCATGGTGTTTCTCACGTGGTGGTTTGATTTTAGTTGTTCATGTAAGCCACATCATTGACCGCGCGGCTCAGGCGCCCCGGCAACTGCCAGTGACCCCTTGATAAAAGGGTTCTACATTGATCGCTCCAGGATTTGTGTGTAGTCCTCGGTGGTGGCCAGACGTGGATTTGTTTTATGACAATGGTCCAGCAGCGCGCCGTGGATAATTTTTGCAAACGCATTTGCTGAAACATGCATCTGCGAAAGTCCTGAGGGCAGTTCCAGGCGCTTGTTCATATCGCGCAGCGCACTGGCAATGTCGCTACCAGAGGCCAAGCCCATAACCCGGGCCATGCGGTCCAGCCGCTTGTCTGTTTGCATCGATTCAGCGCTGGCGTTGAACTCCACCACAGCGGGCAAAAACATGGCATTCAGGGTGCCATGATGCAGCCGGGGATCGACACCGCCCAGGCTGTGGCTGAGCGAATGCACGCAGCCCAGGCCTTTTTGGAACGCCATGGCCCCCTGCATGGAGGCACTCATCAGGTTGAACCTTGCTTCCCGGTCGCTGCCGTCCCGGGTTGCGCGTTCAATATGGGCCCAACCACGCTCCAGGCCATCCAGTGCAATGCCGTCTGCTGGCGGGTTAAAGGCTGCGGACATGAACGTCTCCATGCAGTGCGCGATCGCGTCCATGCCGGTGGCCGCCGTTAGCCTTGCGGGAAGGCCTAGCGTGAGTTCAGGGTCACAAATGGCGGCTTTGGGAACGATGTGCCAGGAATGAAAGCCGAGCTTGCGGTGGTCATCCACGATGATGATGGCACCTCGCGCGACCTCGCTGCCAGTGCCGCTGGTGGTGGGTACGGCGATCAGCGGGGCTGCACGGTCAGTAATTTTGGCTGAGCCACCTTCAATCGTCGCATAGCTGGTCAGGGGTTCGTCATGGGTCGCCGCAATAGCGACGCCCTTGGCGCAGTCAATCGCAGAACCACCCCCGACGGCAATCAAGCCGTCACAGCCACTGGCCTTGTACAGCGCAGTTGCTGCCAGCACAGCAGCTTCGGTTGGGTTAGACGGCGTCTGGTCAAACACGGCAACGGTCATGCCGGGCAACATGTCCAGTGCTTTTTGCAAGATGCCTGCCGCCTTCACTCCGGCATCTGTGACCACCAGTGGCCGGGTGATGCCCACACGGTCGCATTCCTGCTTGAGCAGTTTGATGGCACCAAAATCAAACTGGACCTGTGTCACGTAGTAAATAAAAGCCATAAATCTGTTGCCCCAGTTGAGATAAACAAAGCCCGCAGCTTGTACCATGTGCGCACATCACAGACGACGAAACGGCAAGCACCTATGAAAAGAAACGATTTCCGGTTTTTCTACCCTTTGCGGGTGCGTTGGGCAGAAGTAGACATGCAAAAAATTGTCTTCAACGCCCACTACCTGATGTATTTTGACACCGCCATTGCCGAATACTGGCGTGCACTGGCACTCCCCTACGAAGAAGCCATGCACCAGATGGGCGGTGATTTGTATGTGAAGAAAGCCAGTTTGCAATACGAAGGTTCGGCCCGATTTGACGACCAGCTCAACATCGGCCTGAAGTGTGTGCGAATCGGTCGCTCATCGATTGAGTTTTCAGGGGCTGTTTTCAGGGCAGACACCTTGCTGGTCAAGGGCGAGCTGATTTATGTTTTCGCCGATCCCCTGACCCAGCTTTCCCAGCCCGTGCCAGATCTCTTGCGCGATTTGCTGACAGGCTATGAGGCGGGGCAAAAGAGTTACACCGTCACAGAGGGCAGATGGGCAGAGTTGGGGGCCGGTGCGACGCAGCTTCGCGTAGAGGTTTTTGTGCATGAGCAGGGCGTGCCCATCGAGCTGGAGTGCGACACCGCCGACTCGGATGCGATTCATGCGGTGGCCCGCAATCACCTGGGCCAGGTGCTGGCGACCGGCAGGCTGCTGACGCCTGCACCGGGCGTTGGCAAAATTGGCCGGATGGCAGTCAAGCGCGTGATGCGGGGCTCTGGACTGGGCCGCGTCATGCTGGACACACTCTCAAGCGCCGCAGCCCGTCGAGGCGACCAAGAGATCGTGCTGCACGCCCAGCGCAGCGCTGAAGGCTTTTATCAGCGCGCAGGCTTCATTTGCCGGGGCGAACCCTTTGAAGAAGCAGGCATCCCACATATCGAAATGTTCAGGCAGCTCACATGAGCTTTTTGTTCGTCCTGAAAAATCGCAGCGCCAATAACCACAGTGACAGCTTGCGCAAGCAAATCCCGGTGCAATTCCAGGCGCAGCTTTGAGAGTCTGCTAAATATCGTCCAGCAGGGAGTAGGGCAGGGGCATCACCGTCAGCGCCACGCCTGAAGTACTACCCAGGGTCAACTGACCGTCTTGAACGGCTGATGTTTGCATCGACACGATGGCATCAAAACCACCTGACGGGTTGGCAGCGCTTGCCGCCACCAGGCCGCAGGGCTGTTCGATATCGGATGAATGAAACACCTCTTGACCCACAGACGGCTGGACAGAGCCATTCAGCGGGCCATGCACCAGGTAGGCACGGCGTTTTAAGGTGCCCCTGAACTGGCTGCGCGCCACCACTTCCTGACCCGGGTAGCAGCCTTTTTTAAAGCTCACACCACCGACCGACTCGTAGTTGAGCATCTGGGGCACCAAGGCTTCAAACAGAGCCTGCGTGACCATCGCAATGCCAGATTGCACTTCCAGCCACAGCCAGATGCTCGGGGCCAGTCTCTGCCCCGCTGGCGGCTGCGTACCCAAAGGGGCACAGCACAAAACCCGCCCGACACCCGCGCCAGGATACAAAAATACGAGGTTTCGACCTTCGAAATCGTACTTTGACCAGTGCAGACGAGAGCGATTAGCTCCTGAATCGATAGCACCTGCTACATCTCCCGCCAAACCAAAAAGCACAAAATCGCTGCTGGCATCGCTCAGCTTGACCTTGGACCGCATCACGAACATGCTCAGGCGTTTGAGCGTCTGGGCCAGGATGTCAGCACTGCACACCAACAAGAACTCTTCCTCGTCTCCGTCATTTTTGCGTTTGAACACCACAAAGCTGGCCTGCATACGCCCTTTTGCGTTGCAAAACGCCGCCAAACGGGCAGTGTCCAGCCCCATATTCAGCACATCTTGCGTCAGTTGACCCTGTAAAAATGCGCCGGCATCCGGGCCTACTGCGCGTATCACGCCCAAATGATTCAGTTCTACGATGCCTGAGATCATTTGCGCGGGCGGGGTGGGTGCGGTGGTCGTCATGGGCTGAATTATCATGGCTGTTGATGTGAATTGAATAAGCTTACTGAGGTAACTGGGTCGTGGTGCGTGCTTTTACAAGATTGCTGATGGTTGCCGTGCTGCTGGCAGGCTTGGGGCTGGCAGCTGGCTTTTGGTGGCTGCACAGCCCCATGACACTGAATTTGCCGTCCGGCAGCCCGGTGCTTGATCTGGAGATAGAACCCGGCACGCGTCCTGCGCAGGTTGCCCAAGCGGTGGTGACCAGCGGTGCGCAGACGCCTGTGCAACTGCTGCAATGGTGGTTTCGCATCTCGGGGCAGGCCCGGCAAATCAAGGCGGGCAGCTACGAAATCACACCCGGCATGACCCCGCGCAAGCTGCTGGCCATGCTGGTACGCGGCGACCAAAGCCTCAAAAGCATCACCCTGGTGGAAGGCTGGAACTTCCGGCAAGTCCGCGAAGCGCTACAAAAAGCAGAGCTGCTAGCCCAGGATTCTATTGGCCTACAGCCCGAAATGATCATGGAAAAGCTGGGTAGGCCAGGGGTTCACCCCGAGGGACGCTTTTTTCCTGACACCTACACCTATGCCAAAGGCTCAAGCGATTTGGCCATTCTCAAGCGCGCCGCCAAGGCCATGGACAAACGACTGGACGCCGCCTGGGCCTTGCGCGCGCTGGACACGCCCTTGACATCACCCGAACAAGCCTTGACGCTGGCAAGCATTGTTGAAAAAGAAACCGGCAAACCTTCAGACCGGGGCCAAATTGCCGGCGTTTTTGCCAACCGGCTGCGAATTGGCATGCTGTTGCAAACCGACCCAACGGTGATTTACGGGATGGGTGACCAGTTTGACGGCAACATCAGAAAGCGCGATTTGCAAACTGACACGCCCTACAACACCTACACCCGCGCTGGCCTGCCGCCCACGCCCATCGCCATGCCCGGCAAGGCCGCCCTGCTGGCAGCCGTGCAGCCCGCAGCGACCAAGGCGCTGTATTTTGTGGCGCGCGGCGACGGCAGCAGCCAGTTCAGCGCAACGCTCGACGAGCACAACCGTGCCGTCAACAAATACATTCGGGGCCGGTAATGAGCAACTTAAATCGACCGTCGGGTCTATTCATCAGCTTTGAGGGGATCGACGGCGCGGGCAAGTCCACTCACATCAGCGGCCTGGCAGACGCCTTCAAAGCCGCTGGCCGCGGCGTGACGCTGACCCGCGAACCCGGCGGTACACCACTGGCGGAAAAGCTGCGGGCCATGGTGCTCAACGACGCGATGGATTCCCTGACGGAATCGCTTTTGATATTCGCCGCCCGGCGCGACCACTTGGCCCATGTCATCCGGCCCGCGTTGCTCAGGGGCGAGGTGGTGCTGTGTGACCGTTTTACCGATGCCACCTTTGCCTATCAAGGCGGTGGGCGCGGTTTTGACCTGCATGTTCTGAAAACGCTTGAGGCATGGGTTCAATCCACAGAAGGCCAGGCTTTGCTGCAGCCTGATCTGACGGTCTGGTTTGACCTGGACCCGCTCAAGGCAGCCGAACGTCTGGCCGGTGCCCGGGTTCCCGACAAGTTTGAAGCCCAGCCGGTCGAATTCTTCCGCCGTGTCGCGCAAGGCTATGCCGACCGGCAGCAGGCCGAACCCAACCGTTTTGCCCGGATTGACGCCGCCCAGAGCCGTGAAACGGTCTGGCAAGATGTTGTCACGGTCTTCAAAACCCGAGCTTGGCTATGAACAACAGGAACGGCGTTTTGGCCCCCTGGCTGCAAACCCAGCTGGAAAGCCTGCTCAATCAGCGCGGCCACGCCTGGCTGCTGGCGGGCCCGTCCGGATTGGGGCAGTTTGACTTGGCTCTTGCGTTAGCACGCGCCTGGCTGTGTGAAACCCCCACGCCGCAAGGCGCTTGCGGCGTTTGCGGCAGTTGCCACGCCGTCGATGTGCACACCCATGCCGATCTGGCGATGCTGATGCCGGAGGTTCTGACGATTGAGCTCGGCTGGCCACTGGATGAAAAGACCCAGGACGACCTCGACAGCAAAAAACGCAAACCCAGCAAAGAAATCAAGGTCGATGCCGCGCGTGAAGTCGTGTCTTTTACCCAGTTCACCCGCTCGCGCGGCACAACCAAAGTGGTGCTGGTCTTCCCGGCCGAGCGGATGAACGGCATCACCGCCAACACGCTGCTCAAAACGCTCGAAGAGCCGCCCGGCGCGGTCAAATTCATTTTGGCCACTGAGGCGGCACACCAGTTGCTGCCCACCATCCGCAGCCGTTGTCTGGGGCACACCATGGTTTGGCCGGGCTTTGACGAGGCACTGGCGTGGCTGCAGGCAAGCCACGACGAGGGGCAGGGCGGTGACAAAAAGCCCACCAAACCCCTGTTGTCCGCTGATTTAAAAACGCTGCTCACAGCAGCCGGTGGCCGCCCAGCCGATGCACTGGCCTGGATACAAAGCGGGCAGGCGGCAGCCCTCGCACAAAGCTGGCATGCACTGCCCAAAGCCATGGCCAGGGGTGACGTGACCGCCATCAGCGACCTGTTGCCATCTCAGGCCGTCGACGCGCTGCAAAAGCTTTGCCACGATGTGTGGTCTGTCCGGGTAGGCGCTTCTCCCCGCTTTTTCAGCCTGGCTGACCTTCCGGTATCGCCGGCCAAAGCCGGTACGTTTGGCCTGGCGGCCTGGGCCAAAGAACTGGCCAGCACGGCCCGCACGGTCGAACACCCCTACAACCCCGGTTTGATGCTGGAGTCCCTGACCAGCCGGGCCAAGATGGGGCTGAACTCGAAATAAGCGATTTCACGACACGCTCCCATGGCCAAACCGATAAACTAGCTCGATGAGCGCCAACCCACCCGCCAGCATGCCCCAAGCCAACGTACCTTCCAGCGCTTCCTCTGCCCGGCCCAGCGTCGTTCAATTGGCCATCAAGGAAAAAGCGGCGCTGTATGCAGCCTATATCCCCCTGTTCAAGGAGGGAGGGGTGTTTTTCCCGACCGAGCGTGACTATCAGCTGGGTGCTGATGTTTACCTGCTGTTGACGCTGCCCGATGACACGCAGCGCTATCCGGTGGCAGGCAAGGTTGCTTGGGTAACACCGGCCAAAGCCTCAGGCAACCGCACGCAGGGCGTCGGGGTACGGTTCCCAAACGACGAAAAATCGCGTCTGCTGAAACTCAAAATAGAAGAGATTCTGGGCGCCCATCTGGCGTCAGAACGGCCAACCCAGACCATTTAGAATGCTCCTTATTTAATAGCTAACAATGCATATAATCATTGGCCTAGACGCCTATTTGATGCCTATTTGATGCCTAAAGAGGCTCTTTTTAAGCATTTACCGTATGTTCACAGACTCCCATTGCCACTTAAACTTTCCCCAACTCAAAGCTGATCTCCCGCAGATCCGCCAGGCCATGGCCGACGCGCAGGTTGACCGCGCACTGTGCATTTGCACCACGCTGGAAGAATTTGAAGATGTTCACCAACTGGCAGTGACATACAGCAACTTCTGGTCTACCGTCGGCGTGCATCCTGACAACGAAGGCGTGACAGAACCCACCGTGGATGACCTGGTGCGGCGCTCACGGCAGCCCAAAGTGGTGGGTATTGGTGAAACCGGCCTGGACTACTTTCGTCTGGGCGACCGTTCGGTGGCCGACATGGCGTGGCAGCGCGATCGTTTTCGGGTGCATATCCGGGCCGCGCAGCAAGTTGGCAAGCCGCTCATCATCCACACGCGAAGTGCTTCTGTCGATACGCTGGCCATTTTGAAGGAGGAGGGTGAGGGCGTCCAAGGTGCAGCAGGCGGCGTTTTCCACTGTTTTACCGAAAGCATGGTGGTTGCCAAAGCCGCTCTCGACATGGGTTTTTACATCTCGTTTTCGGGAATTTTGACCTTCAAGACCGCTGCTGACCTGCGCGAAGTCGCCCAATTTGTGCCACTGGACCGCCTATTGATCGAAACCGACAGCCCTTACCTTGCACCGGTGCCCTATCGCGGCAAAACCAACAACCCATCGTACGTTCCCTATGTTGCCAAAGTGATTGCCGAGCTCAAAGGCGAAAAGCTTCAAACCATTGCCCAAGCCACAAGTGATAATTTTGAGCAGCTGTTTATGGGTGTGACTGCAGAGGTTTGATATGAATAAAAACCTGATAAATCACTTTAAGAATACGCTATATCTTGTTGTTTTTTCAGGATTTAGCTTGTCTTATGCCGGTTCTTATGATGATTTTTTCATGGCTTTGAAGAGGGACGATGCCGTCACAGTCAGCAGCTTGCTGGCGCGTGGTTTCGATGCCAACACCCTCGACCCCCAAGGCCAGCACGGTCTGCTGCTAGCCATCAAGGAGCCGTCACCCAAGGCCGCCAAAGTTTTGCTGAACGCTCCGAAGGTCGACCTGAACACATTGAATCTGCAGGGTGAGAGCCCGTTGATGCTGGCTGCACTCAAAGGCCAGCTCGAACTCGCCGCCCAGATGGTCAAAAAAGGTGCCGACGTTAACAAGACCGGCTGGACGCCTCTGCATTACGCCGCCAGCAACGGCCATGTGGCAGTCATCAAGCTCCTGCTCGAGAACCATGCCTACATTGACGCCGAGTCACCAAATGGCTCCACGCCACTCATGATGGCCAGCATGTATGGCAGCCCCCAGGCCGTCAAGCTGCTGCTTGACGAAGGCGCGGACTTGAGCCTTAAAAACCAGCAAGGCATGACGGCGCTTGACTTCGCTGAACGGGGCAAACGGCCAGACGCGATTGAATTGCTGACAAAAGCCCAGAGGCTTAAGTACGCGACCGGCAAATGGTGAGCTTGTTTGGCTCCCGATTTCGCTTTTGCAAGTCCTTTCTTTGGATTTTAAATATTCCACGATGTATATTATGTTAAGTAATATTGAGATGTTCGTCAGAACTGGCATTTTGCTCGATGGCTGTCAACACCGTGGTTTTGAACTGGAAATTGGCGCGGATGGATTTTTAACCATACGGGGCGTCCAGTGTTGTTTTGCGGGACCATTGTGGATGGTCGCAAGGTGTTCGTCCGGCGCCGGTTGGGCAACCATGGCCGGGTCGCCGGGTCTTGCCCGCAAAGGCTCAATGCTGTGAATCAGCGCAGTGCAGGCACGTCCCAGATGGCACCAGTGCGGTGAAAGACTTCGATCTGCTCGGCGCTGTAGCCGGCCTCGGCGAGCAATTCATCGTTGTGCTCTCCCACGTTTGGTGCCGGCTTGTCGGTGCCGGGTCCGTCTTCGTTGCACAGAAACGGCGCGTTCATGATGGTGACTGGTTTGTCATACCCCTTGGGGCCGGGCACAGTCAGCAGCAGGTTGCGGTATTTCATCTGCGGATTGGACAGGGCCTGGCCGATGTTCTTGACGCGGGCAGCTGCCACGCCGCCTTCCTTGAGACGTTTTTCCCAGACTTCGGCGCTGTCGCTGGCCATGGCGGATTCGATGATTT
>CANJWZ010000017.1 GCA_947478725.1 Comamonadaceae bacterium | reverse complement strand
TGCAGAGTATGTGTTGATCTCACATTCGGGATTGCAAGAAATAACAGAAGCACTTGAAATAGCCAAAGACTGGCATCGTCGCGCTTTATGGGTCCATCCATTTAGCAATCGGGAATGGGCGCAGAAAACAGACCAAATGGCGGAATCGACTTTCATCATTCCACACATGGAGAGTCAGGGCGCTATTGACGACCTTGATCGTATTCTTGACTTGCCAGAACTCAAGATGTTTTTCTTTGCAATGACGGACCTAAGTAAAGTGTTGGGTGGTAACTCTAAAAAGCCTAACTTTGACGACCCTAATTTGTGGCGAATGGTGGATCAGACGATTGCCAAAGCTCGCAAAAAAGGAATCATGGTTGGTGCCAATACGAGTTATGCCTACACGTTGGAAGAGATGCGTGCAAGAGTTAAGCGCTTGCACGACGCAGGTTGCAATTTCATCATGATTCAAGGCGCTCAGTTTTTATTCCAGGTAGCGATGATGAATTTTTTACCGGGTGTCAGAAAAGACCTTGGTTTGGAATAAACACCCAAGAAAATAGTGTGCTCTTTTGCGTCCATGGGCTGCTGCTGGTTTCAGTCTAAAAACACGTAACAAGAGCACAGCCAAAGACAAGGCTGAACTCCACTATCACGGACTCAAAGTTCTTGAGAAATCAGGCAAGACGTACTTCTCCCACACTGCAAAGATTGGTGTGGAGATTTATCTCGAGGAACGCAAAAAGGACGTCGAGTCAGGCATCATCGTCAAGGGGCGTTTTTCAGTCATTCGCACACAACTCAATCACTGGCTCGACATCCTTGGTAAGGACACCAAGCTAAAGGAACTTGACCGTACTGATTGCGAAAACTGCTTTCTGGGAAGAACCAAGACGAAAAAAGCATCCCCCTCAGCCAAACCTCCGTTGAGTGGGAGTGGCTTTTTGAAACTAAGTATTTGATTTATATAGGTTTTCTACTTAAAAATAAGTTTCAAAAACTAAAAAAGTATTTGTTTCGCACCCAGGCAAGTAGCTTTTAAATTCGGCGCGCCTGGCATCATAATCTTTATGTTATTTTTATCGCTTTCAGTGAAAATCCTGTTTGAATTCAATTCAAATAACTGTTGTTGATTCACCCTGAAGGACCTGTAGCGATGACAAACCCCATGGCCCCCCCACAGCGGAAACCAGCCCTTTCACGCCTGCTCTTTGGTGCCGCAATCTTTGCTGCAGTTGGAGCCGCCTATGCCCAGGACTACCCGTCCCGGCCCATCCGCTTGATCGTGCCGTGGACCCCCGGTGGCGGTGCCGACATCGTCGCCCGCATCGTGGGCGCGAAGCTGGCCGCGGCCTGGGGCCAGCCGGTTCTGATTGACAACAAGCCGGGAGCCACCGGCGCTATAGGCACCGACGCGGTGGCCAAGGCCGCGCCGGACGGCTATACGCTGCTGATGAGCAACAACTCCACCTATGTAATGGCTGTGGGCATGATGAAGCTGCCCTATGACCCGGATAAGGATCTGACGCCAATCTCGCGCATCACCGAGGTGACTCACGTGCTGACGGTAACTAATGGTTTTCCAGCCACCACTTTGGCCGGGCTGATCGCGCAGGCCAAGGCCAAACCCGGCGAAATCTCCTTTGCCTCTTCCGGCTCCGGCAGCACGACGCATGTGGCCGGTGAACTCTTCATGAACGTGACAGGCACCAATCTGCTTCATGTGCCGTACAAGGGGGCGAGCCCGGCGCTTGCCGATACGGTGGCTGGCAACGTGCAGATGTCCTTTGACACGGTGCCGGCGGCACTGCCCTTTGTGCAGGCGGGAAAGCTAAGGGCTTTGGCGGTGATGGGCTCCAAGCGAGTACCCGCGTTGCCGAATGTACCGACAATGGCCGAAGCCGGCGTCAGCGGGTCAGAAAGCATTACCTGGTACGGCCTGTATGGCCCAGGCAAGCTGCCTGAGCCCATCTTGCGCAAGTTACATGCAGAGATGATAAAAATTGCCCAGATGCCTGAGGTCAAGGCTCGCCTAGATGGCCTGGGGGGCAGTGATACGACACAGATGTCACCTGAGGACTTTGCGGCTTCTGTCCGCGCTGATATCGCTCGGTACATGCCAATACTTAAAAACATCAAGAAAGACTAACAGGCTGCTGGAGTATTGCTCGACTTCCGAATGCCCGACTTCGGCTGGCGTGCGCACCGGCCGGAACTCGCGGCGTGGATCGCCGGACTGGGCCAGCGGCCATCGTTCGCAGCGACTCGGCCGGAATAGTTCCCGAACGATGGTAATG
The DNA here is from genome assembly GCA_947478725.1 of Comamonadaceae bacterium. Lineage (GTDB taxonomy): Bacteria > Pseudomonadota > Gammaproteobacteria > Burkholderiales > Burkholderiaceae_C > Polaromonas. The sequence continues at coordinate 77,158 of CANJWZ010000017.1, read as the reverse complement.
AAACCCTGTGGCGACATGAGTCCTATACTCCAGCTTGGCTCATTGATAGGAGTATTTTGAATATGGCTGACGTCACACGCATAGCATTTATAACGGGCGGTGCCGGCGGCATCGGAATCGCTGTCGCTCAACGACTGGCCCAGGCCGGCATGGCCATTGCAATCGGCGACACTGACCGCGACGCAATCGACGTCGCGCTCGGCACGCTGCGCGCCGGCGGCTGCGACGCGCTGGGCTTGGTGCTCGACGTTACCAGCGAGTCGTCTGTCGCAGCGGCATATGCCGCGATCGACAACCGCTTCAACCGACTCGACGTGCTAGTCAACTGCGCGGGCGTTCAAGGTCTCGACAACGGCAAGCGTCCCCCGGTCGAGACGATGGCGCTCGGCCTTTGGAAGCAGACCCTCGACGTTAACCTTACTGGCACCTTCTTGTCGTGCCGTGGCGCGATACCACTTATGCGCCGTCACAAGTGGGGGCGCATGGTTAACATCTCCTCCCGCGCGGCGCGCATGCGTACCGGGCTCGGCAATTCGAACTACGCGGCTTCGAAGGCAGGACTAATCGGCTTCTCGCGCGTTCTTGCGAGCGAAGTTGGCCGCGACGGCATCACTGTGAATTGCATCGCGCCATCGCGCGTGATCACCGCGATGACGCTCTCGGCCAGCGATAGCAAGGCCAGTTTCGAGAAAAATATCGTCGAGACGGCGGTGGGTCGGCTCGCCGAACCGGAGGACGTAGCGGGCATGATCGCCTTCCTCTGCACTGACGAGGCGAGCTTCGTCACGGGAACGATCATGGATGTGAACGGTGGGTCGTACATGCCCTGAAAGCTGCAAGCTTCCGGTTATTGCAGCACAGCAGCCATCTCGATCGCCTGGATCGCGCAGCAGCATGCTTTCCCCCAATGTTGGAATTCGGGTTTTGATGCGATTACATTGGACTTTTGTGACCACGATGGAAAATGTCAATAAGTTCGATTTATTCACAATTGTGGCCTTCGAAAGAAGCTCCTTGCCGATATCGATCCGACCGCTCTGGCGCCAATGCCGAAAGCGGTACCGAAAATCATGAAGCGCAAGATTGAACCGGAGGACCTGTACGTATTGATCGCGTGACACTCGCCAGGTTTTCGAGGAGCTGCTCGTAGCAGCTAGGCGACGGGCGCATAATGATTCCGCAAGCCCTGCCCCGTGTCCGCGGGGCGTCCTGCACAATTGCGCTCGCCGACCCTCATGAAACTCGCTTCTTGGCTTCGACTGCTGTGCATCACTTTAGCGGTGATGTGCGGGCCACTGACGTGCGCGCAGTCGGCCTGATGCGGATCAAGCGACGCCAAGGTGCGCTTCGCCAACGGGCAGTCGATGCGCAATATCGTGACGCCGCGCGATTGAGCTGCGGCGTGAACCATCGAAGTGAGCAAAGAGAAATATGGAATTCCCTACTTATCAAGACATCTTGTACGAAGAAGCGGATGGTGTCGCGACCATTACCTTCAATCGCCCGGAGAAGCTCAACGCGTTTCGGATGGTCACCTACGCAGAGGTGACCGACGCCCTTCACCGCGCCGGCTGGAACAAGTCCATCGCAGTCATCGTCTTGACCGGTGCAGGCAAGGCGTTCTGTGTGGGTGGCGATGTGGCCGAGAAAAAGTCGGAGCGTAACGCGCGCGGGATGGTCGGCGTCCCAGTGGAAGAACTGCACGCCGCGATCCGTGATGTCCCGAAGCCGGTCATTGCCAAGGTGCGAGGCTATGCCATCGGCGGCGGTAACGTACTGGCGACGCTGTGCGATCTGACCATTGCCGCGGAGTCGTCGCAGTTCGGGCAGGTCGGCCCGAAGGTGGGCTCGGTCGACCCGGGGTACGGTACGGCCTATCTTGCTCGCGTCATCGGAGAAAAGCGCGCGCGCGAGCTCTGGTACCTTTGCCGACGCTATACCGCCGCGGAAGCCTACGAGATGGGTCTCGTCAACAAGGTCGTCCCCGACGACAAGCTGGACGCAGAGGTCCAGTCGTGGTGTGCAGAGATGGTAGACCGCAGCCCCACGGCCATGGCGATCGCGAAGCGTTCCTTTAATGCCGACTCCGAAAACATACGCGGCATTGCACAGCTCGGCTACCAGGCGCTCGCGCTTTACTACGACACTCCGGAATCAAAAGAAGGCGGCAATGCGTTTCGCGAACGCAGGAAGCCACGTTACCGTGGCTGAGCTGGGTAATGCGCGGCTCGCCTCGCATCCCGTTCGGCGGGCATCGAACGGAATCGCATACCGAATGCTGGGTGAGGGGCCGCCGTTGCTTCTGCTGCACGGAGGCTCGGGCTCTTGGCTGCACTGGTGGCGCAATATAGAAGCCCTTTCGGCCAGGCACCAGGTCATGGCGATCGACCTGCCCGGACTTGGCGACTCCGACGATGTGCCGCCGGATATTTTGGTGGAGGACTACATCGATAGGGTTGTCCAGGCGTTGCGCGAATCGGGCAACGCTCGAACGGGCCTTGACATCCTTGCGTTCTCGTTTGGCGGCTTTATCGGCGCGGGAGTTGCAGCACAGCTGGGTGCCGCGGCGCGCCGGGTGATGCTCATCTCCCCCAGCGGCTTTGCAAAGGCAGAGGGACGACAGCTTGGGCGTCGGCATCGCTCGACCTTCGCGCAAGATGCCGCTGGCGAGCGCGACTACCTAAAACACCTTCTGCTATCGACACTGCTGGCTGACGAAAACTCGGTTGATGAAGATGCGATCACGATCCAGCGCGTGAACATGTCGAAAGCGCGCTTCCAAAATGCGAATGCCAACTTTTCGCTTTCGAATCGGTTGCCCGAATTCCTCTCGCGAATTCACGGCTCCCTGATGCTTGTGTACGGCGATTTCGACAGGACCGCCTATCCCTCCGTGGATGCGCGCATCGAGACCTGTAGGGAAGTCCGACCGGATATTCTGGTGCAGCGGATTCCGGGTGCGGGACATTGGTCCCAGTTTGAAAAGCCTGCAGACGTGAATGCGCTGGCGGACCGGTTCTTCGCAGGCGCAAACCGCGATACGCGGTAAGCTGCGACAAAAGCAGACCACCCCCGGGCGAATCTCCAGATGAACATCCGGCAGCTCGAGACCTTCTATTGGATTGACCGCCTGGGCACGTTCCACGCTGCGGCGGAGCGCCTGAACACGTCCCAGGCGACCGTATCCGCCCGCATTCGCGAGCTGGAAGCCGAGCTGGACCTGCCGCTGTTCGACAGGATAGGACGCCGCGTCAAGGTCACCCTCAAGGGATCGGAGTTGCTGAGCCACGTCGAGAAAATCGTCACTGAAGCTGCGCGCATACAGCTCGCAGCCAGCAGGCCGGGGATGATGCGCGGTACCCTGAAGATCGGGCTCAGCGAGACGGTCGCCACCCATCATCTGGCGGCAATCCTGAAATCACTGAATGGCAGGTTCGCAGAGCTGGCGGTGGAGTTCCACGTGGATGCGAGCGGCGACCTGGTACGCAAGCTCGAACGCGGGGAAATCGACGTCAGCATCATGGGAGGGCCGATCCATGACGCGGAGCTGCTGCTGGAGCCGGTCGGCGAGGTGCAGTTGATATGGGTGGGTGCCCCAGAATTATTGGGTCAATATCTGATGGTGCAGCCAGCCGACCTAGCGCACTTTCCCATCATCAGTTTTCCCCGTGAAGCGAGACTATTCTTCACGATGAAGGAATGGTTCGCGGTGTCGGGGGCGCAGCCGAGCTCGATCAACTATTGCAATAACGCCTCCGCGATGATCCGCGTGGCTTGTGCGGGTTTGGGTATATGCATTGTTCCGGAGGTGCTGGCCAAGCCCGATCTGCATGCCGGTCGACTGGTCTCGCCGGTTTCGCAACCTCCGCTCAACGCGCTGAATATGTTCGTCGCGACCCGCAAGGAAAGCGTCGATCCCGCAATCGCCGAAATCGCGACCATGGTTGCCCAGGTGGTGCGCATGACTCTATCCGCAACAAAGGTAGCTGATCGATAACCACAAAAATTACTCGCTTGACATCACGTGTGCCCGGACTTAGCATCGCGGCCTTACCAAGGGTCAATGATCAAGGAGGCGAGTCATGAATATCTTGAAAACGACAAAGTGCATTGCGCTTGTGCTGATGGCAAGCGTTTCAACCATATGCGCCGCGGAATACCCGGAGAAGCCGATCACGTTCATAGTTCCGTTTGCGACCGGAGGCATTGCAGACCTGTTCGCACGCTCCATTGCCCAGAAAGTGACGGAGCAAACGGGCAAGCCCATCGTCGTCGAGAGCAAGCTTGGCGCAGGCGGGCGTATCGGATACGCTGCCGGCGCGAAGGCGGCTCCGGACGGCTATACCTTTGTCATCACCGACGTTACCTACACGATGTTGCCTGCGCTTTATAGCAAGCTTCCTTGGGACCACGCAAGCCTGGTGCCGGTCAGCCTGATAGCGCAGATGCCGTACATCATCGCGGTGAACGCGGACGCAAAGCTGCCGAGTCTGCCGCATGTGATTGCTCTCGCAAAGGCAAATCCGGGAAAGATGAACTTCGGCTCTGCTGGCGTCGGTTCGGTCAATCAGGTGGTGACCGCATTTTTCAATCAATTGGCCGGAATCGAGATGACCCACATTCCGTACCGTGGCATGTCCGAGGCCATGGTGGGTTTGCTGGGCGGATCGGTCGATCTGATCATCACCGCCATGCCGACAGCCATGGCCCAGGTGAGGGGCGGAAAGGTGGTGGCGGTAGGTGTTTCCGGGCCAAGCCGATCCGCAGTGCTGCCCAACGTTCCGACGGCCTCCGAGTCAGGCGTGCCCTTCGTCGCGTCGATCTGGATCGGCCTTACCGCTCCCAGAGGAACGCCGCAGACGGCACTCGACTGGATGCAGAAGCAGGTATCGATCGCCCTTTCCAATCCGGATGTCCGTCAGCAGGTCGCCAAGGTGGGCGCCGAGGCCAGGCCGACGACCTCGGAGGAGTTCGCCAAGCTTTTCCGGGACGACACACTCCGCTGGGGTGACGTCATCCGTTCCGCCAAGATCGTGGTCGACGAGTAAGCGCGATATTCCGGACAGTAATATTGCGCTTTCTCCTTTGCTTTTCCCTATGAGAGCGACAACTTCCAACGGAGTCAAATCCTTTCTGGACGCTCCGCTTGTCGTCGAACTGGGCAGCCGCATCGCGGTCGGAGCCGCTGGCAGCCTCGCCGCGCAGTTCGGCGCGACGGTGCTGTGCATCGAGCCGAAAGAAAATCACGGTCGCGGCAAGTGGCGGAATCGGCCGTTCGCGATGGCCGGGAAAAGCAGCATCGTCATCGATGGCAACGATGCGGGCGATCGCGTTCTTTTGGAGCGACTGACGGCGGCGGCGGACATTCTTCTCTTGTCCACCGACGTCGACGGAAACGATGCGCTGTGGACTGGCGATCATCCCGATCGCCAGATTGTTTGCGACATAACGGCTTTCGGTCACACCGGTCCCATGGCCGGAAAACCGATGTCGGAGGCGCTGGTTGGGGCACTCGCAGGGACGCTCGATACCACGGGCGAGCGGGATGCATCGCCTGCATTCATCGGGGCGCCGATCCTGGAAATGAGCTCGGCCACCTTCGCGACGGCCGCCATTCTCGCCGCCATGCGCGTCCAGCGGCTTCATGGGATCGGCCAGCGCATCGATGTCGCCGTGTTCGACGTGGCAGTCACCGGGCTGATCACTTTTCTTCCGCTTTACCTGACGGGCAGGGAGGCAACCCGCTCGGGTAATGGCCATCCGCTGTTGGCGCCCTGGGGGGTCTATCGCGCCCGCGATGGTTGGATCGTGATCTGCGCTCCCGCGGATTCTCACTGGAGCCGGGTCTGCGCGCTGATGGGCAAGCCCGAGCTCGCGCATGACATCCGGTTCTCATCGCCCTTGGGCCGGCTGGAAAATCGCCGGCTCATCGACGAGCTGATGTCCCAATGGGTCGGCACCCTTTCGATTGCGCAATGCGAGTCCGAGTTGATGCGGGTTGGAGTCGCTTGCGGGCCGATTGTCGACGTCCACGAATTGGCCGCGCAGCCAAACCTAGTTCACCGAAAGAGTATTCAATTCATTGTCGACCCGCAAAGCGGATCGACGATTCAGGTGGCCGCGTCGCCGATACGTGGCGACTGCGTCACCGCAGTTCCACTGGCCGTCATCCCGGTTCCCGACGCGGATCGTGAAAGGTTCACTCGGCTGCTTCAGACGGCGGCGACAACGGATCGCCAGAAGGTGGAGGGAAGGCCCGAATTGCCATCGCCGTGCGCCGGAATCCGCATCGTCGAGATCGGCCACTACACGGTCGCGCCCATGGCGGGGCGAATGCTTGGCGCCCTTGGCGCAGATGTCATCAAGATCGAATCGCCGGAAGGCGACGCCATCCGAAAGACCGCGCCGCTGCGGTCGGACGGCGCGTCGTATATCTTTGCTTTGAGCAATACCGACAAGCGTGGCATGGTCCTCAATCTGGCGCGTAAGGATGACTGTGACACGCTCGATCGCCTCCTGAGAACGGCGGACGTGCTTCTGGAAAATCTCAAGCCCGGCTCACTGGGCAAGCTGGGCTTCGGCAGCCAACAGCTGAAAGTCCGGCATCCCCACCTGGTCTATTGCGCGGTCAATGGCTTCGGGACCGATTCAGTCTACGCAACAAGGATGGCGCTCGATACGGTCATCCAGGCGATGTCCGGCTTGATGGCCTTGACGCGCAGCAACGGGACGCCGACGAAGACCGGGATTTCCATTTCAGACAACCTGGGCGGCCAGTTTGGATTGATCGCGATTCTCGCGGGCCTTGAGTATCGCGATCGCACCGGCGAGGCGGTGCATTTCGATCTTTCCATGCAGGACACAACCCTTTGGGCTACACAGTTTGCGTGGAACCAGACAAAAGAAGCGGATCCCGGGCCGATGCTGATCCCTGCAAGCGACGGCTATGTCGTTTGCGAAGCCCCGATCGCTGCCATCCATTTGCAACTTGTGCGGGCTGGCTATTCGATTGCGAACGGCATCGTCAACGCGACCCGCGACGAAGTGCTTGGCGCCCTCGATCAGTTCCCGATCGCACCGTGTTTGACCGTTGCGGAAGTATTCAAGCACCCGCAGGTCGCAGTGCGCGAACTCCTGTTGAACCGGCCGGCGCCCGGGCAGGATTCCTGGCTTGTCTTTCAGCCTCCCTTCAAACTTTTGTCTACACCTGTCGTCGTGCGCTCGGTCATGTCTCAGCTCGGGCATGATTACGCCATCCCGAAGGCTGCTGAGACAGGAGAAAAATGAACCATGAACGAATCTAAGCGCGCAAGAATTGCAGTCTTGGACAACGACCATGTTCTGCGCGTAGTTCGCAATGTGCTTGTGGGAGATTCAACGAACACACGCCGTGAGCTGGAGGCATTTTTTGCGCCAGAGGTCTGCGATCTCGATCGGCTGTGGTCGATTGCGAAGCAGATCGTGGACCTAGATGCAATCGAAGTAATCGAGCCGCAAGACAAAATCACCGGTGCCACGGTCTTCCTGCTTCGCAGGGGCGTCGTGACCAGGGAGCTGATCGAGGCAAGTCCAGGACTCCGGTTGATCCAGAAACTGGGTTCGCATCCGCATCGCATAGACCTCATGGCTGCCGCGGAAAAAAATGTGTCGATCGCATGCCTGCCAAGACGCACCTTGATTTTTGCAGCCGAACATGTCGTCCTCCTGATGCTGGCCCTGGGGAAGCGGCTCCTTGCTGCCGATGCGGCGGTTCGCAAAGGCATGAGCCCGGCACACGAAAGCGCGGATGGTAGTGTCCAATACAACTGGGTACCGCTGACGAATCTCTCTGGCTTGTACGGCCGTACGCTTGGAATCATCGGAATGGGCGAGGTAGGAACCATGGTGGCCGAAGCCGTACGCGGGCTGCGCATGCGGGTGATCTACTACAGCCGCACCCGGCGTCCGATCGAAGAGGAGCATGCATTGGGCATTCACCATGTAAGCCTGGACGACCTGCTCAAGAGCTCGGACTTCGTATCCCTGCATCTGAACAACAGCGCCGAAAACGAGTCGTTCATGAACGCGTCGAAATTCCAGAAGATGCGACCGACTGCCTTTTTCATCAACACCAGTCGTGGTCAGTTGCTTGATGAGGATGCTCTGTATTACGCGCTTGCTTCGGGTGGCATTGCCGGTGCCGGCCTGGATGTCCACCGCAGGGAACCAAGGCCGAGTTCAGATCCGTTTCTCAGCCTTCCGAACGTCGTGCTGACGCCTCACCTGGGTGGCGGTTCGCGACTCGCGATCGCGGATGAAGTCATCGAAGTCCTGGAAAATATCAGGGACGTACTTGCGGGTGTCCAGCCTCGCCACGGCCTTTATTCGAACCCTTCCCCGAGCTGAATAACTTCACTGTGCAAAAGATTAGTGGCGACAGCATGCCTCGAAAACAAAGCTTGTGGCGTATGAACAAGGGTCCAGACCGCAGGTAGTCAAACCTCAGAAAATAGCGGAGTGGAGTAGTGCCGACAGAGTTTTAAAGGTGACTCGGTATCTTTGGCAGAGGTCCTGGTTGAGGGCAGATTATTCGGCCTTGACGCCAGCATCCTTGACAACCTTGGCCCAGCGCGTGACTTCTCTGCGCATGAAGTTGCCGAACTCTTCCGGCGTCGATGCGGTCAATTCCACGCCCTGCGGGGTCGCCAAAGCCTTGGTTTCCGGGTCTTCAATCAAGGTGCGCGATGCGCTGTTCAGACGGTCAATCACTGCTTTAGGCGTACCCGCTGGCGCCAGTACCCCATACCAGGTCGTTGCAACATAGTTGATGCCCAGTTCAGACACCGTCGGGATCTCTGGCGCAAGCGGCGAGCGTTTCTCACTCGTCACAGCCAAGCCCTTGAGCTTGCCTGCCTTGACTTGCGGCAGCGTGGTTCCTATACCCGAGACAACCAACTGAACGTCACCGGCGATGACTGCGGTCATGGCTGGTGCTGCACCCTTGAAAGGGATGCGAGTAATCTGGATACCTGCCATCTGGTCGAAAAGCTCGGTCGCCAGCAGTGTTGGGCTTGACGTGGCGCCGTAGTTCAGAGCGCCGGGCTTGGCTTTTGCCAGGGCGATGAACTCGCGCAGGTCCTTGACGGGTAAAGAGGGGGTGACTGCGATGATGTTGGGCGATTCGCCGACCATCGTCACAGGCGCAAAATCTTCAATCGTGCGATAGGGAACCTTGGGGTAAAAGCTGGCGTTGATGGCATGACCTGCCGACGCGAAATAGATCGTGTAGCCGTCGGGGATGGCCTTGGAGACAAGTTCTGCGGCGATGACGCCATCGGCGCCGCCGCGATTGTCGACGGTGACCTGCTGGCCGAGCACTGTACTGAGCCGTTGCGCGTAAAGCCGTGCCAGAGCGTCGGTTGGACCCCCTGCGACAAAACCGACCACCATGCGTATGGGCTTCGTCGGGTAGGCCTGCGCCAAGGCCTGGGTTGCTGTGAACAGCATGAGTGATGTGAGCGCGACAGTGGCAATGCCATTTATTTTCAGTTTCAGTTTCAGTTTCATTTGCATTTCAGGCTCCAGAGGCTTATTGACGAACAATTTTGGCGGGGTCTTCCGCGTAAGGGGGCGAATAGATGATCAGCACTTTCATTCGCTCGCTTGTCACGCGCACCGAGTGAAAGACATCAGCCGGGAAAAAGCACAAGTCACCGGCACGCGCGTGATAAAGCTCACCATCGATGACGACTTCTGCCTCGCCCTCAATGAAATACTGCGCCTGCTCCATACCCGGGTGGGCGTGCATAGAAACGCCAGCACCCTTGTCGACCTCGCCCAGCACCACCTCCATGTGCTGCGCGCCGTTCAGCGCGGCGGACACCAGTCGGGTGTTTTTTGTTCCGGTGTGGTTTGCTGGCGAGTAGGACGCCATCTCCTGCGGGCGCACGACGTAGTGACGATTTGTTTTAACGTCGGGTGGGGTTGCAGCGGTTTTCTTCATCTTGTGCTTGTGTTGATAGACTAAATTTCAGATGCGGCTCAAGCCCCAGCACGGCGCTTGATAAGAGCGTGTTTGTCGTTGCGAAAAACTTCCTGGCCATGTTGGTTGTAGACATGGTCGCGAAAGACCACAAGGCCGCGATCGGGTTTGGAAGTCAGACGTTTGCTCATGACCTCGACCTCAGTGCTCAGCGTGTCACCGGGGCTGACGTTTCGCAGGAACTTGGCGTTCTCTATCCCTGCCAGCGCAATCACACTGTCTGCGAACAGACCGCCCGTCATTGCGGTTGAGAAGGACATCACCAAGTGGCTGGGACAGATACGACCAGCCAGCCCCCGATCCTGCGCATAGGCATTGTCCAGAAACAGTGGTACGTCGTAGCCAACCAGCTTGCAGAAGGCGTCATGGTCGGCGTCGGTCACCAGGCGGCTTCGGGTCGTGTGGATAGCGCCGACTTCAAAGTCCTCATAAAAGTTGCTCATGAAAGCGCCTCTCCCAGGCTAATGGCACGGTCTGCGGCGAGGGCATCGACCTCGGCCTGTGTGAAGCCGACTTCTGCCAGGATCTGCGCGGTATGCTCCGCAAGTTTGGGCGCCAGTCCAGGGTGGCGAGCGGGTTTGCCATCAAAAAAACCGGGAGAAGCCAGCATCCGGGTTTTGCCTAGGCCTGGATGGTTGCGGGTGACCAGCGCGCCCGAGCGCTGCAAGTCTGGATCGACGGCGACATCGGCCAGTGCGTTGACGCGTTGTGCTGGAAAGCCCAAGCGCGCGGCCAAAGCCACCCATTCCTGCACGCTGCGATCACCGGCGACAGCTGCAATCAAGTCATAAAGCTCTGACACATGCGCATTGCGCGTTGCCGGATCGGTAATGCGAGCATCCGTCGCCAACTCCGGCCGGCCGGTCTCGCGAAAAAATTCTGCCCATTGCGGGCCACTGTACGGCGTCATGGACAAGTAGCCGTCTCTTGCGCGGTATACGCGCCGCCCGCCGCCTGCCATGACGCGGGGATAGCCGACGCCGCCTATGGCTGGCTCGTAACTCTCGCCCTGCAAGTGCTCGAGTAAGGTGAAGCCAGCAAGCGTTTCAAACATGGGGACATCTATCAGCCCGCCTTTACCGGTCACCGAACGCCGGTGCAAGGCGGCCAAAACCGCACACGCTAATCCGAGGCCTGCAACCTTGTCGGCCAGCAGCATTTGCACAAATTGGGGGACGCCATCGGCATTTGCATTGAGCGATGCAATCCCGGCGGCAGACTGTATGACATCGTCAATCGCCGCCGCGTCGGCGCGGCTGTTGTTTTCTGAAAACCCGGTTGCCGTGCAGTAAAGAATTTTCGGATTGATGGCAGATACGGCGGCATAAGACAGGCCCAGCCGGTCCATCGCGCCGCGCCGAACGTTGTGCACAAACACGTCGGCCTTGCTCAACAGCCGCAACATCACTTCAAGCCCGCCCGCTGTTTTCAGGTCTACGCAGGCCGAGCGTTTCCCACGATTTAAGTTCAGGAAAATCGCACCCATGCCTTTGACAGTCGAACAGCCGGCATGGCGCATGGTGTCGCCGCCGGGGGGCTCTATTTTGATGACATCGGCGCCATAGTCGGCCAGTATCTGCGTGGTCAGCGGGCCAAACACCACCGTCGTCAAATCGACAACGACAAGCCCTGCCAGCATGCCTGGCTGAGGCGAAACCTGCTGTCCCGTTTGTCTCATGACGCCGCTCGCACAGGCTGGCTGAATGCATGGTCGGCCCCCACAAGCGAGCTGCGCAGCACAGCGACTGCAGAAATCTCTATCAGCGCATCCTTGCGCAACAATCCGGCGACCAGTACCCCGGCGGAGGTGGGGACCGCGTTCTTGAAGAACTCGCGGCGCACTGCGGCGGTGGCCTTGTAGTTTTCGGTGGTGGTGAAAAAATCATGGGTCTGGACGATGTCGTCGCATGAGCCGCCTGCTGACTTCAACAAGGCCTCGAATTTTCGGAAAATTTGCCGTGTCTGTTCGGCGATGTCGCCAGGGGCGGTGATCTTGCCAGTGTCGTCAGTGCCTGTCGTGCCGGAAAACCAGATCATGTTGCCTACGCGTAACGCAGGCACATAGGTGTAGTGGGCAGGCCACGCCTTGCCAGCAGTCAATACTTCACGTTCCTGCGTCATAGGCCACGGCCCTCGGTTGATTTATGTTCCATCACGCGGTAAATATGAAAACCTTCGAGCAGTCTTTCGCCGCGCTGGTTTTTCAGGCTCGTCGTGAAGCGGCAAAAGCGTCGGTGCTCTTCGGCCCATATTTTTTCGACTAAGAACTCCGGTCGCACCGTATCGCCAACCATCGCCGGCATCAGAAACCGGCAGCCCTGCTCGACAAAAATGAAGCCCTCGATCAAATCGCGCCCCGATGAGGCGCCCAGTGCCGTCAGAGACGACAGGAGGAGGCCGTGCGCTAACGGTTTACCGTGATGGCTCTGCTTGGCGTATTCAATGTCGTAATGGATCGGGTGCACGTCGCCCGTCACGCCTGAAAACAGCAGAAAGTGGGCATCTGTAAGCGTTTTAGAGGGGCCGTGGAAGATGTCGCCGATTTGAATATCCATGGTTTTGTATCTCGTCCTGTTTGACATCTTGACCGTCTTATAGCGACGGCAATCTTGCATCCGGTTTTGCTGTGACTTTCGGGGTCGCTTTGGCGGCCTTGGTCCTAGGGCGTCTATCCAAAGGATGCGCCGGCTGAACCGATCGCACCAGTTGATCTGCCATTCCTGTTGCAATTTCTTTGGAGCTGAGCGGGCCGCTTGGGCAATACCATTTGGGTATCCAGTTGATCGCGCCCAATATTGTTCGCCCTGCCAGATTGACATCGGCGCAGGCCATGACGCCTTGTTCAACGCCGGCCTTGATCAGCCGACGCACGCCAGCCTCGAACTCATCACGGCGCTTCACGTAGCTTTCTCGCTGCTGCTCGCTCAGGCTTTCCAGATCGGTCAGCAGCACGCCAGCCATACCGCCATCGATGATGCCCATGATGTGGCGCACCAGCAGCAGGCGCAGTTGCTGATCGGGGCTGTCAGCTGGGTCGAGCGTGGCCAGCGCATCAAGGCTGATGCCAACGCTTCGCATGTGGCAGTGGTAGAGGATGTCCTGCTTGTCGTTGAAGTAGTAGTAAAGGTTGCCCTTGGTGATGCCTAGCCGGGCTGCGATGTCGACCATGCTGAGCGAGGACAAGCGCGAAGCGCTGAGCACGTCACCAACACTGCGCAGGATTTGCGCCCGCCGCAAATCTTTGGGCATCCGCCTTCCGCTCCACAACCGGGCGCTGGCAACGGCGGTTTCCGCAAAATCACACCCCTCAGGTGTTTGCATCTTTGACTCCATGGTCAAATTCTAGGGATGTGTTGACCAAGTGTCAAAGACAGCGATTTTGTCAATGGGCGATATCTCGCCATGCACATGTCATCATGAACCTTGGTACTGGCGCTGACCGGGGTAAAAAGGGCTTCGAACGCTTCAAATTGCAGCCCGCGACGGCCGCGCCTGAAATACGCCACGAATTGTGGAAGCTACCAACTCACTTCACGGTCTGGCGTGGCGCTGATCTTGTGCACCGTGAGGTCGGCGCCCTCGTATTCTTCGTCAGCGCTCATCTTGATGCCCATGGTCCATTTCAGGGTGCCGTAGACCACCAGCCCACCCAGCAGCGCCCAAGCCACGCCCAGGGCGGTGCCCATCAGTTGCGCAGTCAGGTTCACGCCACCCAAGCCTCCCAAGGACTTGCTGCCAAAAATACCCGCTGCAATGCCGCCCCAAGTGCCGCACAAACCATGCAAGGGCCAGACGCCCAACACATCGTCAATTTTCCATTTGTTTTGCGTCAAGGTGAACATGACCACAAACAAAGCGCCGGCGATGCAGCCCACCAACAGCGCACCCAAAGGATGCATCAAGTCAGAGCCTGCACACACCGCCACCAAGCCCGCCAGGGGCCCGTTGTGCACAAAACCGGGGTCGTTCTTGCCCATCAGCAAAGCGGTGATCGTGCCACCGGCCATGGCCATCAAGGAGTTGACGGCGACCAAGCCCGAAATCTTGTCCAAAGTCTGCGCGCTCATGACGTTAAAGCCGAACCAGCCCACGATCAAAATCCAGGCGCCCAAGGCAAGGAACGGGATGCTCGATGGGGGATGCGCCGACACCTGGCCGTCTTTGCGGTAACGGTTGTAACGTGCGCCCAGCAACACCACCGCAGGCAAAGCAATCCAACCGCCCACCGCGTGCACCACCACCGAGCCGGCAAAGTCATGGAACTCGTCGCCTGTGAAGGCCTTGATCCAAGCCTGAACGCCAAAGTGCTGGTTCCACGCAATGCCCTCAAAGAAGGGATAGACAAAGCCCACAATCACCGCCGTGGCGATCAACTGAGGCCAAAACTTGGCGCGCTCGGCAATGCCGCCAGAAATGATGGCCGGTATGGCGGCCGCAAAGGTCAATAAGAAAAAGAACTTGACCAACTCATAGCCATTTTTGGCGGCCAATTGCTCGGCGCCGACAAAAAAGGTCGTGCCATAGGCCACGCTGTAGCCGATCACAAAATACATCACGGCGGACACCGAAAAGTCCACCAGAATTTTGACCAAGGCATTCACCTGGTTTTTTTTTCGGACCGTTCCCAGCTCTAAAAAGGCAAACCCTGCGTGCATGGCCAACACCATGACGCCGCCCAACAAAATAAAAAGCGTATCCGCGCCCTGTTTCAGTGCTTCCATTGAAGTCTCTCATTCGGTTTTGATTAATTTTGGTGCGTAAAGTCCATATTAGGCTTTTACGCACCAATCTAAAGCAAAAAGGATGCCCGGATTTGATGCGGGCCATGCGCCAATTCAGGGCGCTTTACGCGCAGGGCATGCCCTCAGCGCGTGACAGGGTCGCGGCCAGTTGCTGCGACGCTGTCACGCATGCTGCCGGCGCGCTGCGCGATGTTCAATGTTGATCAGCGCTTCGAGCGCAAGCACGCCCATGACCTATAAGCCGTTGTTCCGTATGAGAAAAATATTTTTTAAACGGATTTTTTGTTTGTTTAAGAAAGTGAACCGCGGCAAAGAATATCAGCCGCGAAGCACTGTACGAATTGGTTTGGTCCAAGCCCATGGCGCATGTAGCCAATGACTTGGGTATCTTTGATCTGATGCTTGGCAAGATGTCCAATGAGCAATTGGTGCCGAAACCTCCACGAGGCTACTGGGCCAATCTTGGCGCGGATAAAAAGGGGGCGATCTATGTCAGGCCTCACCTGCCTGACCTATTTCAAAAAAAGAATAACTTCAATCAGTTGGTTTTGGCTGATTACAAACTACGTGAATCGCACCGCACTGACAAGTTTGAACCAGAAGATTTGAACGACCCTGTTCGCGATGCGTCCCCACCTTTCACTGAGACTGCCCCAGTCTCGGACATAGGCGATATTCTCTAAAACAAGCAGGCCTTGTTCCATCGTTTGGGTACGGCAGGGTGGGCAGCTCACAATAAAAATTTGATATCAACATGTCCGTGATTGATGATAGTTATAACTTGGTGATGCTTGCTGAGTAGTCAACGTCGTACTAAAGTTGAGTGACTTAGACTCATTCATGGAGATGACATGATTACCCTCACCATCCATGAGGCTCGGCGGCTTGTTGAAAGCGCAATGATTGCTGTGAGTCATACGAATGCCGACGCTAAAATCATAGCCGATCACCTCATTGACTGCGAACTGCGGGGTCTGGATTACGGCGGCTTGGCACGTGCTATCTTCATTACTGAGCAGATAAAAGCAATGTCCCGGCAGCGCCGACCGATCGAATTGCTTCGCGAGTCAGCCATCAGCGCACAATTTGACGGCGGCAACCAGGTCGGGTATCTTGTCGCTCGCCACGCTACGGAAATAGCAATTTCAAAAGCGCAAAGCTCCGGAATTTCAGCTGTCGGCGCATCCAATACTTGGTGTACGGGCATGTTCTCCTACTATTTGGAAATGGTTACTAGAAGAGGGTTAGTTGGCATGATTGCTGGGAGTGGCGGCCCATTTGTGGCGCCGTTTGGCGGCACTGATCGAAAATTCTGCACGAATCCGATTGGGTTTGGCTTTCCTTCAAAAGGAACACCAGTCATTTGGGATATCGGAACTTCAGCTATTGCGCACGCTGAGGTACTTCTAAGCTGGAGGCTTGGAAAGCCCCTGCCAGAGGGTGTTGCGTTCGATATTGATGGTAGTCCCACAGTCGACCCTGGTGAAGCATTAAAGGGGGCCTTGGCAGTTTGGGGGGGGGCAAGGGGTTCAGGACTAGCGCTTTCAATACAGCTTCTTGCAATGCTCGCAGGACAAATCAACTCCGAGGAGCTATTGGCAGACTGCGGGTTCTTTATCGTGGTGATTGACCCAGAACTTTTTGGAGGGGCAGAAGACTTTTGCAATCGCGTATCCGCTTTCGCAGCAACCGTGCGTGAATCGCGCCCAATGGATTCATCCACACCAGTCCGTATACCCTTTGAAAGATCTGATGCGGATCGTAAGAGGAGACTTGCGGCTGGAACAATTGAGGTAGCGGAATTGATCGTTGAAACTCTGCGCTTAGTCGGTAGTTCTAATCATTGAAAACCGCTTACTGCATATGAAAACCGCCGCTGACACCAAGACTCTGACCTGTGATGAAGGCCGCCCGCGACGAAACCAAGAATGCTACTGCAGCAGAAACATCTTCTGGACTACAGAGTCGACCTAAACCCTGCGCAGCTGGATACGATTTAAAAATCTTAGCGCGTTGCTCGTCGAACTCTGGCCCAGCGGAGGGATTGAGCGGGCCACTTTTAATTCCTTCATGCTCTGTTGCCCCTAAGGCAATACAGTTCACGGTGATTGCTTCAGGACCAAGTTCTCGCGCGAGCGCCATCGAGAATCCTAGGATCGCCGCCTTTGCGCCCGAATAGATCGCTAGCCTTGGCTCACCAGCACGTCCCGCTTCAGAAATAATATTAACAATCCTGCCGTTGCGCCTCGCTACCATGTCAGGTAGCGCTTCTCTGCAGCAGTGCATGGTTCCGTGCACATTAAGATTAACCATCTCTTGTTGCTCTAGAACTGTGCTGCTGATGAACATTGGCCGCCCGGCGGTTCCATCCCGGATTTGTGGTGGAACACCTGCATTGTTTATCAGGATGTCGATTGGCCCAAAGGCATCGCGAGACTTGGCAAACATTGAGGCAACCTGGATAGGGTCGCAAATGTCGGTTTGCAATGCAAGAGCAACGTATCCTGATTCAAGTATTTCTTGCGCCACATTATTGGCTCGGTCCTGGAATAAGTCGTTCACAATTACATTGCATCCTTCACCAGCCAACTCCATTGCTATACGTCTGCCAACCCCTTGTCCAGCTCCTGTGACCAAGGCGTTCTTGCCTTGAAGATTCAAATTCATTTACTCACCTCTTTAAAATGTGGGTGTTAAGAGAGCCGAGACCAGTGTTGTGTGCAAGCGCGACCTTGGGTTGGTTGGGAACTTGCAATACCCCGGCTTCCCCTCGCAACTGGCGGACCAGCTCGTAAATCTCAGCGATGCCTGTCGCTCCCAGTGGGTGGCCGCGGGACAGAAGTCCACCATCAGTATTAAACGGTGTCTTGCCTTCAAGTCGAGCGTGTCCTTCGAGAAAGAAACGCCCCCCTTCGCCAACGGCACAGAAGCCGAGTGCCTCGGCGCAGACGATTCCACCACCTGCAAATGGAGCATGGCACTGCACTACATCCACATCTTCTGGCCCGATTCCAGCGGCTTCATAGGCTTGCGCAGTTACGCGCTTAGTCAGAAATCCCGAGCGATAGTCTCCGCCAATATGAGCACCGGGGCCACCCATTAATTCAGTTGAATCTGGTGTGCCAGCTGCATGTCCAGCTATTGTGATTGCACGTGGCGCGCTGCCATGTGACTGTGCTTTTTCCCGCGTCGTAATTATCACTGCGGCCGAGCCGCTACTATTTGGGCAGCACATCAATTTCGTTAGTGGTGAACAAATGACAGGAGAAGACAAGACATCTTCAACTGTTACTTGCATCCGGCGCTGCGCATTTGGATTGTGCCAGCCATACTCATAAGCCTGTGCTGCTTCGACAGCAAGCATTTCAGGAGTCTCGCCATAGGTTTGCATCCTGTGCTGAAGTGACATGGCAATTCGGGCTGGCGTTACGGCAAGGCCCATGTGATGCAGGTGGTACTCGTGATCAAGTGCCGGGTTGCCACCGGGTATCAGGCCACCGCTGTCCATCTTCTCATACCCGACCACCAGAATAGTGTCATAGCGTCCTAACTCAATGGCCTGATAGGCCTCGCGAAAAGCTGCAGAACCACTCGCACAGGCTTGCTGCATTTGGCTTACTGGAATGCCGGTCCAGCCAAAGCGTTGGATAATCATTCTGGCATCGAAAAAGCCGGCGAATTCGGCACCTAGATAGGCTGCTTGAACCTCACTAAACTGTACGTTCGCATCCCTCATTGCACCGGTGATCGCGACCTCAGTTAGGTCAAAAGTGGACTTGTTCGGCCACTTGCCGAATGGATGGATACCGATGCCACTGACAACGACTTCGCGTTTCATTTGACCTCCTCAGTTGAATGAACCGAGGCAGGTCTGAATTTGTAAGCCAGCACTTTGCCCTGACTTTTGGGTGAATTCACTTCATCCACATAGATTTCCACCTCAAGTCCGACGAAAACATCATTTAACGAACAATGGTCAAGTACAGTAAAAACACTGACTCCTTCTGGCATTTTTACCTCTGCCTGAATGTAGGGTGCATCGATCACGGCGTAAGTCGGTTTTCGATCAATAAAGCTGAAGCTATGAACTTTGCCAAAACGGGATAGATTCAGACTTGTCAGCTCTGATGAACTGCAACGCCCGCAGAAAACGCGGCTTGGAAAAAAGACTAAGTCACATTGGCTACAAAAATTGGCGAGCAGGTGTGGTAGTCCATCGGCTCCAAATTTGAAAAGTCCACTTTGCAGTGTTGGGGTGGCAGTCATTTAAAGCTCTCCTTGGTCCAATTCGAAATTCTGTTGGACAAAACTCTATCATTCAGGAGAACTTTATTACCAATAAGCTGCGTTGATGTTTATATCTGGCATGCATTGCGGTAATGCAGGCACGCGTATCAGCCAACCACAAGCTGCTCGTAATATTTGGATACCTGCACCATATGCCGTTTTATCATTTGAATCATCAACTTTGCCGCAAGGGTAGGCTGGCCAGTTTTCCTGGTTGCTATAGAAACTGAATAAATCATTGGTGCGTCTGATATGGGAGCGAACCCTAGCCTGGAGCGGTCAGCCTGTGTAACAGCTGCTCTTGACATGAACATACAGCCGATCTCAGGCATCACCAGACTTTTTTGAAGAATGAAGCTATTTACTTCCATCACTACATTGGGTTTGAGTCCGCCGGCTCTGAACGCCGCATCAATTATCTGGCGCGTATTTTGGTTGGGGCTCTGTAGTATTAATGGAAGGCGAGCGGCTTCAGATAGAGTAAGTTTGCTCGGCATCGGTCCCCCATCCAGCGGAGATTTTTCTCTCCAAGCAAGTGGATAGACAATGCCAATGTGGTGATCATAGAGTGGCTCAATGTCGATAGATACTGAACTGAAGTTCCCCGTCAGCAGCGCGACATCAATTCTCTTGTCAATCAGCATTTCAAATAGGTCGTTGACATAACCTTGCTCCAGACGAACAAATACGTCAGGGTAGGCCAATCGGTATTCCGGTAGGAGCTTTGGAGCTAGTAGCTCACCGGTAGTGGGAGGCAACCCCAGTGCAACTGTTCCGCTTGGGTTATGAGACAAATTTGCAGTAGACAATGGAAGTTCCTTCATCAATTGAAGAACCTCCTTAGCTTGATCGCAAAAAGCGAGCCCTGCCTCAGATAGAACTAAATTTCGGCCCTCACTTCTGAACAACCTCACATGAAGCATTTGCTCAATTGATGTTACTCGCCGGCTCACAGCCGGTTGAGAAACCCCCAACTTTTGCGCTGCGCGGGTATAGCTGCCATGAGTAGCAATCGCGACCACCACTCGAAGATCCGTCAAATCTATCTCATAGCCCATAAAAATTGCACCCATTACCTTTCCTGATGGCAACCATAACCCAACACAAGCGTGCCTTGACTTAAAGTAAATTTATCTCGTACTGCTAATCAACATTTACTGTAGTGCAACAAAGGAGGAAATTATGTCCGGAAAAGTCAAACGGGGATTGCTGTTTTGGGTGTTAGCGATTTTTACCTTAATGTCAAATGGCCTTGCGAGCGCTCAAAGCTTCCCAAGTCGCCCCATCACAATTATCGTACCGCTACCCCCAGGAACTGTTGCCGATCTCGTCGCTAGAGCCTTGGCTGACGAACTGTCGCCAATCTTTATGCAACCGGTCATCGTAGAAAATCGTCCATCTGCAAGTCAGATAGTAGCCAGCAGTTTATTAGCGCGTGCCGCCCCAAATGGATACACTTTGATGATCAGTGCCATGCCGAACGTTATCGCACCTAGCTTGCTAAAAGCGCAAGGTTTTAATGGAAATACGGATTTTGCTGCTGTTTCGCACATCCTCTGGATTACGACCGTGATGTGTGTGTCTAATTCCCTCCCCGTAGCAAATCTACGTGACTTTATTGCTCTCTTAAAGACTAGCCCGGGAAAGTATATGTATGCATCCGCTGGTGTTGGCACGCCAATGCATATGTACCTTGAAATGTTCAATTACATGGCTCAGACGCAGTCGGTCCATGTTCCGTACAAGTCATTCCAAATGATTATTCCAGATGTGACAAGCGGCGAAGTGACTTATAGTTTTCTTCCGATGAGCGCCATTCAATTCGCAAAGGCTGGAAAGTTGAAGGTCCTCGGAGCAGCAGGTCTTAAACGCGATCCCTCCTACCCGGAAATTCCGACGATGGACGAAGAGGGCTTAAAAGGATTTGAGGCCCCAATTCATTATTTGGTTACTGCTCCAAAAGGAACGCCTCCGGATATTGTTAGCAATATAAACAATGCGGTAAATACGGTTATAGCCCGCGAATCGTTCGGTTCTAGATTCAAGGCTCTTGGCGGT
The DNA here is from genome assembly GCA_947478725.1 of Comamonadaceae bacterium. Classification (GTDB taxonomy): domain Bacteria; phylum Pseudomonadota; class Gammaproteobacteria; order Burkholderiales; family Burkholderiaceae_C; genus Polaromonas. The sequence continues at coordinate 56,050 of CANJWZ010000017.1, read as the reverse complement.
ATTACGATTGCACCACCTTCAACCCCACAGCATGCATCTGAAGTCTTGAAACGTGAGGATGAGCGCTTTACCGCGCTTTTGCGTTCTGGCCGGATTTCAATGGATTGAAATTCAAAAGCCTTTAACACGGAAGAGTTAGTGACTGGCTGGCAGCATGACGCGTTTTGAGCAAATGGAGTTGGTAAATAAGTTTAAACGGCTGCCAGGATTGGGCGGGCAGGAAGGCCAAAATATCTTGGATGCCCAACTCCACATTTCTATTGAGCAAGATGTGGGGTTTTTGATAGCGGCTATGGATAGCTTGGGAATACGCAGCGCATTACTGGACGAGCTTTGGGGCTTTGATGAAAACGGTATTCCGCAACCGCATGTCATATTAAGAAATGGCAGTTACCGACCCCAAAGTGCGCTCGCACTTGCTGCCTCGCTGCAGTACCCGGACAGATTTTCCTTTATGCAGCGTGTCAACCGGCTAGACCCACAACTGGCTGAATTGCTCGCGATTCTAGCGAGTACACCAAGTTGTCGCGCTATTCGAATAACCCTATTAAATGATGACGAGCGAAATCGATTCACCACCGGAGACTGGGACAACGTTCTTCAACTAGCACAGCTCCACGAATTTCCTGTATGCATCTACACGCGAGATGCTGGTGATTTTGTTTCATACGTAGCAAAAAAATATGTTGGTCTTCAGTTCGTCGTAGACCATTGCGGTTTACCTCGAAATTTTGAACAGTGGCAGTTAGTGCTTGGCCTTGCGCGTTTTCCTAATGTTTGGCTCAAATGGAGTCACGCGAGTCGTTCTTTCAGGCGATTTTCAGACTCATCAGAATCTCAAAATCGAGAGTTTTTACGTGCAGTTGGTGCGTTTGGCCCAGACAGAGTACTTTGGGCAAGTGACGCAAGCCATGAAGAGTCCGATGCCACCTGGCCTGAGCTTCTTGCTTTCGTGCAAGACAACGCATTTTTATCGCCAAGCGACCGCGACTGGGTCCTGGGTGGAAGCGCTCGCCGACTCTTTCGTTGGAAAGCTCAGTGCAGCAAAGGAAATCAATAATGAGAGAACCTTTGAGTCAAACACTGTCTGCTTTAATTGAAGAAATGGCAGAACGTTATCCAAAGCGAGCAGCCGTTTCTTTCAAGGGTCGAACTGTGACTTTTTGGGAGTTTAGACGGTTAACCATTGATTGTGCCAAAGCACTTCATTCTCAGGGTGTCAGACGAGGGGACAAAGTCGGCATTCTGATGGTCAATTGTATCGAGTGGCTCGTAATAAATTTTGCTACTCAATACCTAGGTGCGACGATGGTAGGTCTCAATACCTGGTATACAAAGACCGAACTCGAGTATGTCCTTGTCCAATCTGATGTGAGCATTCTATTTTGCGCTGATGGTTTTCTGAATATCGACTTCACAGCGATGCTGGACGCCATGCAGCCGCATTCGAATTCAGTTCCACTATTACGTAAAGTTGTTACCCTCGGAAAACGGTCTGCACAGGATGCCCTAATTTATGAAACCTTTTTATCGTCCGGCAAAAGCGTGTCAGACGATGTAATCCTTAAGCTACACCACGAAGTTACTGGCGAAGATGTCGCCTATCTTTTGTACACCTCTGGATCAACTTCTCGTCCTAAGGGTGTCATGCTTATTCACAAACACCTGATCGGTAACATGTTTGATATAGGTGTGCGCTTGCACTTCAATGAAGATGATGTCTGCTACATGCCTTTGTCGCTCTTCTGGGGTATGGGTTGCATGAACATGCTCTTGGGCCCTTGGACTCATGGAATGCACATCGTTTTACAGGAACACTTTGATGCCATAGAAGGCCTTAATTTGATTCAGTCCTATCGATGCACAGTTTTTGCGGGTACTGCAAATATCATTCATGCGATTTTTCAACATCCTGAATGCTATCGTTATGACTTGACCTCAATACGCAAAGGTACTCCGCTTGGTGCGCCAGCAGTCAGCTTGGAGCTTATGCAAACGGTGATGCCCCTTGGCGTACGAATATATGGCCTGACCGAGAGTCACGGCTTCGCCGCAATGCACGATGCAATGGATACTTTGGAAAAACGAGCGAGTACTGATGGTCGGCTCATGCCGGGATTTGAGTTACGTATCACCTCGCCAGAAAGCGGCAAAATCCTTAGTCCTGGGGAGATAGGCGAAATTCGCTTGCGCGGCCGAATCATGAAAGGCTATTACAAGGATCCTGTCGGCACCATTAATTCCTTTGATGAGGATGGCTTCTTCAAAACAGGGGATATAGGAAAAATTGACGCTGAGGGCTACCTGGTGTTTATGGGTAGATATAAAGAAATGTTGAAGACGGGGGGTATTAATGTTTCACCCATTGAAGTGGAAGAGGTCTTGTTAAAACATCCTGCGGTCCGCGAGGCTTTCGTGACGGGCCTTCCTGATCCGATTCGGGAGCAAGTCGTAGCAGCTGTTATTGTTCTAGAAGAAGGGGCCAGCCTAGATCAAGATGAGTTAATTCTTCATTGCAGATCGCAGCTTGCTGCATACAAAGTTCCGCAGGCGATACGCTTCATAACTATGGATGAAATTCCACAAACTGCCTCTCGAAAGGTAAACCGATTAAATCTCGCCAGTTTGTTTGAATGAGAAATTTTGTAACGAGAATTCCCGTCGCAATGTTTTTGGTGGGTGCTTAAGGCACTTTGGCCAAAGAGGGGTTGTCCTGCTCGATACATCTGCGGGTATGTTTTAAAGCAAAAGAAAATATGGCGATGTGGATGCCATCGTGCAGTGCGGCACCAACACCGCCACCGCCGCATTTGCCGCCACCGCGTCGGTCTGGCTGGGCAAGCCCGTCATTGCCTGCAACGTGGCCTGTTACTGGTACACGCTGCGCCAGCTGGGCCTGACCGACCGCGTGCCCGGTTTTGGCGACTTGCTTGAAAGGTGTTGACGGCGCGGCCCGGCTGGCCGACTGACTATCCGGACTGACCCTGTTGACTGGCAAAATAAGTCACCATGTACCTGCCGCCACAATTCATCGCCAAAGACAGCACAACGGGCAACGCCACCGCCCATGAGCTGATACGCACGCATCCGCTGGCCAGCCTGATTTCAGTTGACGACGATGGCCAGCCGTTTGTCACGCCACTGCCTTTGCACTTGCTGGCCGGGGAAGGTGAGGGCGGCCAAACCCTGTTGCTCGGCCACTGCGCCAAACCTAACCCGCATTGGCGCTACCTGGCAGCGCGGCCCAAGGCGGTGGTCACTTTCATGGGCCCACACGCTTACATGACGCCCCGCGTCTACCCCGACCTAGCCCGTGTGCCGACCTGGAACTACCTGATGGTGCACTGCACCGTTGAGGCCAGCATCATTGAAAGCTTTGACGACAAAGACCGGCTGCTCAAGCACCTGATTGCCGACCACGACCCGGCCTACGCCGACCAGTGGCGCGGCCTGGGCGAAGACTATCAACACAAGATGATGGGCGGCATCGTGGCCTTTGAGCTGCGGGTGCTCGCCATGCAATGCAAGGTCAAACTCAACCAGCATCGGCCAGAAGCACAAGCTGCCATGCACGCGCTTTACAGCCAAGGCAATGACAGCGAACGCGAACTGGCCAAATGGATGGACAAACTGGCGCAATCGAAAAACTGACCGCCCCAGCCTTGTGTGGCCGTCTGTGGTGGTTAAAAAATGTCGTTTTTGGCACCCACAATGGCTGCAGACCAATCAAAATTTACGCGACTAGCTATAAAATATGTAGCATATGAATTCAACCGAACCGATCCACGCCATGCCAGACGAGCACTTCATGCAGCTCGCACTGGCCCAGGCCGCACTGGCCGCGCAGGCCGGCGAGGTGCCAGTCGGTGCGGTGGTGGTGCAGGGCGGCCAGGTGATTGCCACAGGCCGCAACGCCCCGATTGAAGGCCACGACCCGACCGCCCATGCGGAAATCGCCGCCCTGCGCGCAGCAGCCCAGGCGCTGGGCAACTACCGGCTGCCCGACTGCACGCTGTACGTCACGCTGGAGCCCTGCGCCATGTGCAGCGGCGCCATGCTGCACGCGCGGCTCCAGCGCGTGGTGTTTGGCGCGCCAGACCCCAAAACCGGCGCGGCAGGCTCTGTGATCAACCTGTTTGACCAGCCGCAGCTGAACCACCAAACCGCCTTGCAAGGCGGCGTGCTGGCCAATGAAAGTGCCGCCTTGCTGAAAGCGTTTTTCGGCCAGCGGCGTGAGCAAAAGCGGGTCCAGGCGCTAGTGCGCAGCAGCGTCGCAACCCAGGCTGAAAGCTGATAGCCTTCAGGCCTGTCATCAACCCAAAGGAAAGCCATGAATTCCGTCCACATCGTCGCCTTGCTGGCTGTTTTTCAGTTCATTTACTTCGGCATTCTGGTCGGCCAAGCGCGCGGCAAGTACGGCATCAAGGCCCCGGCCATGACGGGTAACGAGCATTTTGAGCGTGCCGCCCGGGTGCAGATGAACACCCTTGAGCAATTGGTTTGCTTTCTGCCGGCACTGCTGATCGCCGCCGCCTACTGGCCGCCCGTGTATGTGGCCTCTGTCGGTGTGGTGTATCTGGTCGGGCGGGCCATTTACCAGCGCGCTTATGTGGCTGACCCTGCCAAGCGCGGTTTGGGCTTTGGGCTGACGTTCTTGCCCACGGTGTTGCTGGGGCTCGCTGGTCTGGTCGGTGCGGTGATGCGCTCTGTACCTTGATGCGATCTATGCCTTGATGAACCCGAAGGCAGCCGTCAAGCTGCCGCCTTGCGCTCGATTTGCGCGAGCACCTTGAAGCAGCCCCAAATGCCCACCACACCAAACAACACCACCCCCAGCCCATAGCCTGCCAGCACGCCTTTGATGCCGAAGTAATGCCCGCCGAGCCAGATGAACGGCACCACGCCCAGGGTGGCGCGGCCCCAATTCAGGGCGGTTGAATACAGCACGTAGCCGAGGTTGTTGAAAGCGGCGTTGGCCACGTACACAGCCCCGTTAAACACGTAGCTGCCCGCCACAAACACACAGAAAAACACAATCACCTCGCGGCCCTGGCCCACCGCGCCAAACACGCTGGCAATCAGCGTGCTGCATAGGCCCATCAGCAGCCACACAGCCAGCACGTAAAGCACCACGACTTTCAAGGCATCGCGCATGGTCGACTGCAGCCTGTCGTAGCGCTTCGCCCCCAGGTTTTGCCCAAGGATCGGGCCAACCGCCGCTGACAGGGCAAACAGCGCGGCAAAGGCGACAGGAATGATCCGCCCCACCACCGCCCAGCCGCCGACTGCATCGTCACCATACGGCGCAATGGCGGCGGTGACGAAGGAGTTGCCCACGGGCGTGGCGATTTGCGTCAACACCGACGGCAGGCCAATCGAAAAAAATGGCTTGAACGTGCTGCGCAGCACCGCCCCGCTGGGCCAGGCAAACAGCTTGTGCACGCGCAGCAAGCCATACAGCCCGATACCCAGCATCACAAAGCGGGCCAGCACGGTGGCAATCGCCGCACCGTCCAGGCCCAGCCCCAGGCCAAAGATCAGCAAGGGGTCCAGCACGGCCGTGGCCGCACCCGCGCCCAGCGTCACATACATCGACCGTTTGCCGTCGCCCAGCGCACGCAGCAGCGCGCCCAGGCACATGCCCGCACCCAACAGCGGTGCAGACGGCATCACGATGCGGCTAAATCGCAGCGCCAGCTCGGCCGTCACGCCAGTGGCCCCCAGCAGCCGCAGCAGCGGGTCTAAAAAAGGAAAGGCCACAGCCGCCACGACTGTCATGCTGCTGACCATCAACACCAGCGACGCACCGGCCAGGCTTTTGGCGCGCTCCCGGTCACCCTGGCCCAGCGCGCGCGAGGTGACGGCGCTCACCGCGATGGCCAGGCCGATGCCGGCCGACAGCACAAAAAACAGCAGCGTCCCCGCATAGCCAACGGCGGCAGCCAGCTCTTTTTGGCCCAGCAGCGAGATGTAAAACAGGTTCAGCAAGTCCACCGCAAAGATCGCAATCAGCCCGACCGAGCCTGCGGCGGTCATGTTTAAAACATGTTTGAGGGTAGAGCCGGTGACGAATTTGCCCTGGATGGGGGCCGCCAGCGGCGGCGGTTGCGGAAGGGTTGCGGACATGAAATCTTTGTGATGCGAGAAGCGCTATTTTCACGCTTTGCGCCGGTTAGCGTGCGGCGACAATATCGGCCATGCAACTTCAAGACATTCTTTTTTCTCAAGGCTTTGGCACGCGGCGCGTTTGCTCGGGGCTGGTGCAGCAAGGCCTGGTGGTGGTGGCGGGCGTGGTGGTCGATGACCCAACGGCTGATTTTGCGGCAGCGGGCCTGAACTTCAAAGTGCAGGGCGTTGACTGGCAGTACCACGAAAAAGCCTATTTGATGCTGCACAAACCCGCAGGCTACGAATGCTCGCAAAAGCCCAGCACCTACCCGAGCATCTACACCTTGTTGCCCGCGCCCATTCGCCAGCGCGGCGGCGGCGCTGCAGCGGGCGTGCAAGCGGTTGGGCGGCTCGACCAGGACACCACAGGCCTGCTGCTGCTGTCAGACGACGGCAAGTTCATCCACCGCATGAGCTCACCCAAACACCATGTGCCCAAGGTGTACGAGGTCACGGCCAAGCACGCGGTAGACGACAAGCAGGTGCAAAAACTGCTGAGCGGCGTGGTGCTGGACGACGACCCCAAGCCCGTCAAAGCCGCAGCCTGCGTGCAAACTGGCCCCAACCAATTGACCCTGACGCTGACAGAAGGCAAATACCACCAGGTCAAACGCATGATTGCAGCGGTTGGCAATCGCGTTGAAGGCGAAGGCGGCGTGGGAGGCTTGCACCGTTCGCGGATAGGCTCGCTTGATTTACCAGCGGATTTGAAGGCCGGGCAGTGGCGCTGGTTGACGGGTGGGGATTTGGCGGCTATTGCGGGCTCTGGGAAGTAGAACTGACGTTTTGGGGCTTGGGTGGTGCGAGTCTCGCTCGCCATGGTGTGCATGATGTTTATCGCTCACACTATCTCTGGATGTCAGCATTCCCGCAATGTGTGGTAGCCGGACGCATACGTTTGAAGTCACTGTTCCAAGGCTCTGTCGGCGGCTTACTTGATAGACTCTCGCCCAGTGACGGCGCTATGCCAGCGATGTTCCAAGGCTCTGTCGGCGGCTTACTTGATAGACTTGGGCGCTAGGAAAGGAGACGTGCATGTCAGTTCCAAGGCTCTGTCGGCGGCTTACTTGATAGACTCGAAAAGGCCACATCGTCACCGTCGCCGCCGTTCCAAGGCTCTGTCGGCGGCTTACTTGATAGACTTGCGCTGCTCACCCAAAGCCCGCCCGCCCTGTTCCAAGGCTCTGTCGGCGGCTTACTTGATAGACTGAGTTCAAGCTGGTCAAAAAAGCTCACAAAGTTCCAAGGCTCTGTCGGCGGCTTACTTGATAGACTCAATCACTCTGACCCCACCGTGAAGCCCTCGTTCCAAGGCTCTGTCGGCGGCTTACTTGATAGACTGTAAGTCCTGCACCGCCATTTCCAGCTATTGTTCCAAGGCTCTGTCGGCGGCTTACTTGATAGACTCTTGAAGTCAGACCAGCTCGCCCACCACGGGTTCCAAGGCTCTGTCGGCGGCTTACTTGATAGACTTTTGGTGACGTGCGCTACGCCATTGACGCAGGTTCCAAGGCTCTGTCGGCGGCTTACTTGATAGACTGGTCGCGTTTTTGTCAATGTCACGCGCCAGGTTCCAAGGCTCTGTCGGCGGCTTACTTGATAGACTAGCCACCACGGCGGACCTGGCACCCAACACGTTCCAAGGCTCTGTCGGCGGCTTACTTGATAGACTCCAAGCAAGACATTCTCGCAAGAGGAACTTGTTCCAAGGCTCTGTCGGCGGCTTACTTGATAGACTTGAACCATGAGACAACCCGCTGCGCCCGGTGTTCCAAGGCTCTGTCGGCGGCTTACTTGATAGACTAGTGGTAAGTGCCTACATCGCCCTCGCGTTGTTCCAAGGCTCTGTCGGCGGCTTACTTGATAGACTGTAGGTCAGGGAGAGCATCTCTTTTCCACTGGTTCCAAGGCTCTGTCGGCGGCTTACTTGATAGACTCCGGCAAACGTGGCTGGGTTAAAGATTGCTGTTCCAAGGCTCTGTCGGCGGCTTACTTGATAGACTGCCAGTGGTTGCCACCACATCGTACTTGCCGTTCCAAGGCTCTGTCGGCGGCTTACTTGATAGACTGTTGACTATCTAGTTGTTGCAGGAGGAGGAGTTCCAAGGCTCTGTCGGCGGCTTACTTGATAGACTATTGGAGGTGCAGCATGAACACCCTTTACCGTTCCAAGGCTCTGTCGGCGGCTTACTTGATAGACTATTGGAGGTGTGGCATGAACACCCTCTGCCGTTCCAAGGCTCTGTCGGCGGCTTACTTGATAGACTGACAGGCGTGACCTTCACCTCAAGACCATTGTTCCAAGGCTCTGTCGGCGGCTTACTTGATAGACTATGTCCCCGCTAAGTCGTTGATTTAGCGGGGATTTTAGTTTCCGTATTAGAACAAGGCACCCTGCTCGGGCTCTTCAAATAAGGGTTCATCACGTGCCTTGGGGCCAAGAAAACTTAGCGTAAGACCTAGTTGCTTGTCTGTCAAAAACAAAAAATCAACCTTTCCGTCTTCCGGTGTTGCTGTACCCATGCGCGTTGCCATATTTCGGGCTTGTTCAAAATTAGGGAAGTGCCTGCAATACACCGAGTGCTGCAAATGATCAAATCCGTGGGTCAATAATAGTTTTCGATATTGCGTGTATCTGCGACGCGCAAGCTTGCTGTCGGTTGGCAAATCGAAAGCGCAGATTAGCCACATGGTGCGGAAAAATGGACCAGGGTCGTAGCCATCGTTCTCGCCGTTATCAGCCAAGTGGGAGGACGAAACCGCTTGGGAAAGCCATTGCGTTTTCACATTGCGTCTCCAGCGCTCTGACATAAGCGTTTACGGTTTCAGATACTGCCGCGTGCATTCTGTAGCGAACCTGCACATCTTTACGCTCAAACAACGCCTCGCATTCCAATAGTCTGAGCATTGTTTTCTTGGCCTTGGAATCGAATTCATTTTCGATATAGATAGCGGTTGCTACCAGCGCATCAACGCATGGGCGAAAGGGCTCAATCAAGTCATCGACCAAACAGCAAGGGTTCTCAAAATTGCTATGCCCAAACCCAAATACGGGTGACAGACCAGCGATGGCGATATACCGGCTGAACAGTCCGCGCAAGATGGCATAACCAAAGTTCAGAGCTGCGTTGCGTGTGTCGGGCGCATCCTGCTTTGCTCTTTTGAAGCTGTCTTTGAAAACATCTTTCCAATAAAGCTTTGCGCCTTGCGCCTCAAAATTTTCAGGGTCACCTGGCGCAATGGTCGCTGCCATGCGTTCTAGGCGGGCAAGCGGCGCAGTTGTACCTTGGGCTGATAAAAATCGCGCCTGATTTCTTAACTTTGCGCGAATAGTGGTGGCCCACATTACGTCTGCAAACGTTTGGGAAAGTGCCGCTTGCAGGCGTTGACGTCGGACTGTGTGCGTATGTGCTTTGACTGGTGCAACCAGCGCAACCGGATAGTGACGTGAATCAGTAACGATGACTGCGACATCCGATTGCGCCAGTTCGCGTAGGACGCCGGCAGTCAGCTCAATCTGTACGGTATCAATGACCAGTACCGCCATGTCCACGATTGCTACAAAAGTGCTGCTACCTTCCCGATCTATTTTTAGTCGTGCTGTATCAATGCTTAAGCGGCAGGGATTTTCAATGGCGATGACGCGCTCAGTCCTCATCGAGCCTGTTTGTGCGCTTTAGCGTGAATGGCGAGTTCAATTGGGTGACAAACAACGAGCGCTTCAAGCAGGTCTTTTACCCTGCTAAATCTTCTGTTCAGACCAGTTGTTTTTAAATCGTCAAATGTTGCAGTTTCGACAGCATGTACAGCGCAAACACCTTCACCTTCTTTCAATTGTGCGACTTTGTAAACCTGGGCTTCATCTTTAAAGATTAAAAGATCGCCTTTGAATATCAGGCGCTCATTTCTTGGAACGTAGAGAACCCCATCACTCATGTACGTTTGCATAAACTGGGCAATATTTACCGATTCAATTCCATCTGCTGCGGTCACGCGAAAACAAGCAGCTTCGCTTTTTAAAACAGCTTTCTGATGTTTTCGGCCGTGGCGATCTGTATGGGCAATAAGCTTGTCAATTTTGGGATTGAACTTGTTGCTGGTTTTGGTGTTGTTTTTGAACAATGATTGGCCATCTTTACCAAGTCCGAATGGCATTTGATCAAACATCAAACCTGCCACTTTGTGATCTGGTGCATGCCATACGCAGTAGCCATTCAGCATCTTGACCAGATGTTCGCGCAAACTGGGGATAGGGCATTCAGGGGCTGCATAACTAGCTTTGCGGCCAGCAGCGCGGGCATTTCTGGCTTTCACCGCATCTGTGTAGTTTTGCCTTGTAGACAGTGCAATGACGCATGCGTCAATCAGGTGGTGTCTGTGATCTGAGCGTTTGTCAAATATCAACTCACCAACACGGTTGGGTTTATAGAAAAGCGTTTTTGCTTTCTCACTGCCGTGCCTGCCCTCGGCGATGCGCACCTGTTCAAGCACAGTATGGAAGCCCCAGTCTCGGCGCAATTCTGCCGTCAGGCCACCGCGTACCACCGTTACATCGTTACAAAGTTGCGAACACCAGTTTTGCACAATCCGGCCAATCCACTGCGTCTCTTGCAGTTGGCGGTCTACAAAGGCGTCGTCATCCAACTCGTCAACTCTGAATTCAGTCTTGTCGCGGATGAGCTTGGCCTTTTTGATGAACTGTTTGTTTTCTTTTTCAATAAACTTCAAAGCCTGTTCTGTATCTGCCCAGTTCCACACGGTATTCCCAACCCGCTTGGATGCTAAATAAGGCGTTTCATGACCAGCTTTTAGGGTGTTGAATTGTTTCGAAGCGAGTACGATTTCTTCGAAACGATTGCCAACACCGTGGAGTCTTTTGGGGACGATGTGCTCTATGTCGTAGTTTGTGCCGCTTACTGCGTCAGCAACCGAGCCTATCCTTTTGCCGCTGTACGGGCAGTGTTCAGCTTGCTCTTTCCACAACTTGTACCGCAGTATGCTGGTGTTGGTAATTTTACAATTCGCATCCAGAATGGCTTCTCTGGCTTTTTTGTTTTGACTCTCCTCATACCGCTGCTTGCTTGTCGTTTTGTCTCGCTGCTCCAGCGTTGATTTAACCTCCTTGGCCAGCTCGATTACCATTGATTGCGGTGGGCCAAGACGCTTCACAGCCGCCATCAGTTCGCGGCGCGTGTAGAGCAGTGCGTGCTCAACTACCGGCGAGCGCAGTTCTAGTGTCGAAACTTCCGCCAAGTAGCCTGTCGCATTTTGCTTTTTATGATGATGCGGATACAGCTTGTTGATGGCTGAATGCTCATCAATATTTTCATCCCTCATAGCTTTGGTTAGCGCCACCAATGCGGGTGCGCCATAACTAACGCGACCTGCATCAAAAGCCATGGCGCGCAAGCGGTCAAGACCGTCTTTTGAATCTGCAATAAAGTCTATAAAACTAGCGACAGCCGCACCATATTCTGAAACGACAAAATCTCGTGCACCGTCGTGCCGCCAGGTTTCTGGTGAATTCACATCATCTGCAAGAGCAAGAAATACGTCGCTTTGTTCCTGCAAAGTCAGTAACTCAAACGCTTCAAGGAGTTTCAGGCCCCGTAAGCGCGCGCGAGTTGTATTGCCTCTCAAATGGTCGCGTCTTGGCGTATGAAAATTCAGAATCAATCCATCTGGCTGCATCAGACCCGCTTTATCGAGTTCCTTGTAGATTGCTGAAAAGCTAGCGTTTTCGGTTAATTCGAGTTTTTCTCGCAAGAAGTTTTTTTGATCTGATGTCAGTCGATCTGTGCTTTTTGAGTCACCCCAGCGCAGATCGGCCAATAACTTTTCGATTCTGAATGCTTGATGTGCTGGGTGCGCCGCCACCACGCGCAAGCTGGTTTTATCAAGAGTACAAGTTCCAATTTTGTCTTTGAAGGGTTGCAGCGGCTTTTGGTAGAACACGGCCACTTTGACGGCCTCGCCAATCGTTTCGGGCGTGTGCCCCCAGAAATATCGTGTGCCCGGGTGCGGATTTGGCCTGCCATCCGCAGTTTTTATGGATGATTCTTTTCGCGGGGGATAAATTAAATCCAAAGGCTTGCCCAACATGTCGTGATGTTTTAACTGCTCCTTTAGTATGAGATCAAATTCATTTTTGATGTCACTCCGCAGGACGTAGGTGCCAGTTTCAACCCGCTTGCGAAACTTCTTCTGGTTTAGCGGCAACATCGCCTGGCTGAGCCATATTGCTTCGGAGACAGTACGGATTTCTTGTGTAGTCTTGAGACTTTCAACTAATTTTTTAGTTGCTTCGAGACCTTGGCCCACTTTTCCAAGATCTCCTTTTTGGTTAGGTTTTGGGGCGTCACCGTTGTAACCGCGGTTCTTTGCCAGTCGCAATACGATTAGAAAAAACTCTTCGAGCGATACCCGGTTATCCAAAGCTTTAACGCGTAGTTGCCAAAGGGTTTGCGTTTCTTTGTGTGCAAGCAGAGCAGAGGCTAATTTTTCAGGTGTGACTTGCAGCGCAGCAGCCAAGTGCATGATTTTGGATATACGTTCCCGCTTGCGCTCTGTCTGCCTTCTCATGAGCCGCGCGCGACGACGCTCTTCGTTTTTGAGCTTCATTTCTTTGGGAAGAACTGGCTCGCCGAAGATCGTCGTGCCACTGGCCATCAGGCGGGTTGGCTGATTTTTTTCATCCAATGCCATAGCTGCCCATGCAACTGAACCCGTACCAATATCTATACCCAAGCGGTATGAAGTTTGATTTTTACTTTTCATGTGGTAACATCCTGTTTCTATCAAGTAAGCCGCTGGCAACTAAATTTGTCTTGGCAACTAAGCACTAACCAAGTGCCATAACCGATCGCCCGATGAGCTCGCTCATCGGGCGATTCTCTTTGCACGAAGAAACAACGAATTTGAAATCCTTCAATTAGCGAGGCCATAGCTAATTATTCCAATTGTTAGGTCAAAAAATCAGATTAGCTATCAATAAAGAAGCGTTGCAATCTGGTATCTATTTGGTTACAGGCCAAAAGCATATTAAAAACGCAAAAAAGTATTTTTTACTCGCTTTGGGTTGCGGAGCTCAGTCAACTCCCAATCTGGCAGACGGTGCCGATGGAAAGCTTTTCCCTACGCTTAACTAAAGTCGGCCAGCTTGGTAAGTTTCAACAAGTGCCGGAATCTTGCAAAGCGGTGCCGAAAAGCTTTCACTAGTATAAAAACAATTTGAAACAAGTCTAGTCAGATTCCAATTCATTGTTGGCTGCTATTGATTCGGGAGCTGGTCGTGAGGATATCTCTTGGATTGAAGGCCTAAAACATAGTTGAAGACAGGCAAAAAACGGTTTCTACTGCTTTTGATGGGCAGAACAAGGCCAATCCCCAGTCAAACACTGAATGCTCGATGACAAGAATCGGGGTCAGATTCCAATTCACTCTCAACCTGCGTTCAAACTGGCCCCAACCAATTGAGCCTGACGCTGACAGAAGGCAAATACCACCAGGTCAAACGCATGATTGCAGCGGTGGGGAACCGGGTTGAAGGCGAGGGCGGCGTTGGTGGCTTGCACCGCTCGCGGATTGGCTCGCTTGATTTACCAGCGGATTTGAAGGCCGGGCAGTGGCGCTGGTTGACGGCTGGGGATTTGGCGGCCTGCAGCTTGGCTGGGTCTAAAATCGCTGGCGCATTCGACGCGTTAAAGACGTGATGCTTTGTGGCATGCGCCTTGCGTGCTAGCCAGGCTGTGTTTAAAACTTCCACCCCACGGGATGATTGACAAAACAACTATGCAGATTAACAACCGTGACGTTTAAAAGAAGATATGAAGACACTTGAACTCAGCCTTGGCTGCTGCAACTACGACAGAACCAAAGGTATTTTTGATGGACGGGTCAGGATGGAAGGCTGTTCGCTGATTCCCTTTGCGCTGGAACCTGAAGAGATTTTTCACCGCGTCTTTCGCGGCCAAGAATTCGATGTTTGCGAAATGTCCTTGAGCAGCCACACCCTCAATATTGCCCGCTCCACAGCCAAGTATGTAGCGGTTCCGGCGTTTTTATCGCGCGCGTTTCGTCACTCTGGCATTTACGTTCGCGCTGACCGCGGCATCCGTAGCCCGTCAGACCTGAAAGGCAAAAAGGTCGGCATTCCTGAATACCAGATCACCGCCAATGTGTGGATACGCGGCATGCTGCTTGATGAGTACGGCGTGCGGCCTGAAGACATACGCTGGCGTCGCGGCGGCCTGGAGCAACCCGGCCGCCAGGAGCGCTCGCCCATCACCTTGCCTGAAGGCATTGAGGTTGAGCAAATCCCCGGTGATGCCACCTTGTCGCAGTTACTCGAAAGCGGCGAGCTCGATGCCGTGTTTGGCGCGAAGGCACCCTCGTGTTTCTTGAACGGCAACCCCAACGTGGTTCGGCTTTTTCCCGACTTCAGACAAGCCGAGCAGGATTACTTTTCAAAGACGCGGATTTTTCCGACCATGCATGTTGTGGGCATCCGTCAAAGCCTGGTTGACAAGCATCCGTGGCTGCCTGTGAGCATCTACAAAGGCTTTCTTGAGGCCAAAAAACTGGCAACCGAAGAGCTCAAACAGATTGGCCATCTTGCAGTGACCTTGCCATGGAGCGTGGCCGAGCTGGAGGTGACCCAACGCCTGATGGGCGAGGATTACTGGAGCTACGGCTTTGCCGAAAACAAGCACGTTCTTGACACCTTCACACGCTACCACCACGAGCAAGGCATATCGCCCCGCAGGGTGAACGCCGAGGAATTGTTTTATGGGCCGGCGCTTGAGTTGGCTAAAAATTGATTCATCGCATGTGTCGTCGACAGCGCTGACGCCTGCTCCCTCTCTATCTCGTTCTGTCTTTCTCTCGTTTTCAAAACATTCATCAAAACATTCATTTTGTACTTTTAATTTTTCAGGAACTTCATATGCCTTGGTCTAAAAAAATACTTCTTTTTGTAGCGCTCAGCTTTAATTTTCTGCATCCTTTCGCTCAGGCTCAGGACTTCCCCAGCCGGCCAGTCAGGATCGTGGCCACCTTCACGCCAGGCGGTGCTGCTGATGCAACGGCACGCCTTTTTGCAGAAAAACTATCTGCCCTGTGGAAGCAGCCTGTCACGGTAGAAAACCGCGTTGGCGGTGGCGGCTCCATCGGTGCCGAGTTCGTGTTTCGCGCACCAGCCGATGGCTACACGCTGCTGCTGGCGACCAACACCCACGTCATCAATCACGTGCTGCTGAAAAACCTGCCGTACGACTACACCAAGGACTTTGCGCCGCTGGGCTTGGTCACCTCGACGGCCACCATGCTGGCGGTCACACCATCGATCAAGGCGACGAACCTCAAAGAACTGACCGATATCCTCAAGGCCGCCCCCGGCAAGTACCAATACTCTGCCTGCAACATGGCCAGCCCCCAGCATTTTTCGATGGAAATGTACAAGCACGCCCTGAAGCTGGAAGCACAAAACATCCCTTACCGCGGTTGCACACCCGCAGTCATGGATGCGCTTGGCGGACAGATCAGCATCGTCATGGCCAACGTCACAGCCATGAGCGCATTTGTCAAGCAGGGTTCGCTCAAGCCCATCGCCATGATGTCATCCAAACGAAGCCCAACCCTGCCGGATGTCCCGACGGCGCGAGAGTCTGGCATCCCTGAGCTCAAGGACATGTCTTTAGACAACTACTACGGCTTTATGGCACCACGCGCCACGCCGCCAGCGGTTCAAAAGAAGATCGAAGCCGATATTGCGACAGTTGCCAAAACCTTCACCGATCCCGACATGAAAGCGCGACTCGAGGCCGCCGGTTTGGAGCCCTACGTCATGAATTCAACCAACATGATGAAGCTGATCCGCGTGGATGCGGAGCGACTTGGCGTTGTTGCGAAAGAAGCCAATATTCAGGCTGAATGAAGGGGTGAGGCTTTGACAGCCCGCATCAAGTCAGGCTCTAGGCCAAATAATACCTGCCCCATCAGCTCCTAAAAATAGAGCATTAACCAACTTTGTTCAAAAACTCGATCACGCCTTCGATGCAAGGCTGTGGCTGATCACGGTGGGGTGAATGCCCGCAGTCGGCCAGCCTGAGTTGCTGCGCATGCGGTGCGGCCAGCGCGATTTCGTCGAGTTGCAGCATGGTGCCGTACTCGTCGTTCAGGCCTTGGACCAGCAGCAGGGGGGCGGTGATGCGTTGGCAGTCAGGGCGAATGTCAAAGCTGGCAAAGGCTTTTGACAGCCACACGTCGTTCCATTGCCAGAACGCGCCGTCTACGTCGTCATGGTGTTTGGCCAAGCGCTCGCGCAGGCCGCCGGTCTCAAAGGCTGCTTTGGCCGCCATGATGGCCGTTTTTGCAACAGGTTCAACCAGCACATGCGGGGCCATCGCGATGCAGGCCGCGACCGGGTGGCGGCTGGCGTAAAGCAGGGCAATCGTTGCCCCGTCTGAATGGCCCAGCAGCACTGGATGCCCAATGCCGAGTTGGGCCAGCAAGGCGGGCAGCACGTCCCAGGCTTCGCTGTGCAAGTAGTCGGGCCCCAGCTCTTGGCGGCCCGGCGGCGCCGCTTCAGACTGCCCATAACCACGCCGTGAATAGACCACCCCGGCGCGCCCGGTCGCCTGGCAAAGGGCCAGCGGCCAGTCCAGTCCGCGCTGCGTCCACAGGCTGACGCTGCCCAGGCCTTCGTGCAAAAAAACAAGCGGGGCCAGCGCGGCAGACCCTTCGATGCGCCTGACCTCAAGCTGCTGGCCGTTGATGTTTAAACATGGCATGGCCTCATCCTAATGCAACACGTCTGGTCAAGGCGTTATTCTTAGGCCATGGGCAAACTCATCAACTCCTTCTGGCGCGCTGCGGTGTACTGCCTGCACCCGCGGGTGATTGCGCTGTCGGTGCTACCGCTGATCATCATGGCGGTGCTGGCGTTGGGGTTGGGGTATTTCTTTTTTTGGGACGCCGCTGCCGCGCTAGGCCGCCTGCTGGAGAGCTTTGAGTTGCTCAACATGCTGGTGCGCTGGCTGGAGGGGCTGGGTTTAAGCCGGCTGCGGTCGGTGTTGGCGCCAGCCGTGCTGCTGTTTTTGTCGATCCCGGTGATCGTGATCGTGTCGCTGCTGTTTGTGGCGATTTTCATGACGCCGACCATGGTAGCGCTGGTGGCCGAACGGCGCTTTCCAGCGCTGGAGCGAAAAAAAGGCGGCTCGATGCTGGCCAGTCTGCTGTTGTCGCTGGGCTCTACGCTGCTGGCGGTGGTGGCGCTGGTACTGTCTGTGCCGCTCTGGCTGATTCCGCCGCTGATTCTGGTGCTGCCGCCGCTGATCTGGGGTTGGTTGACCTATCGCGTCATGTCGTACGACGCGCTGGTCGACCATGCCAGCATGGAGGAGCGCAGGCAGATTTTCAAAGCGCACCGGGGCTCCTTGCTGGCCATCGGCGTGATCAGCGGCTATCTGGGCGCTGCGCCCAGCCTGGTGTGGGCATCGGGTGCGATGTTTGTGGTGGCAGCACCCCTCTTGGTGCCTCTTGCGATCTGGATCTACACGCTGGTGTTCGCCTTCTCGTCGCTCTGGTTTGCGCACTTCACACTGGACGCGCTAGAGCAACTGCGCAAGAAGAACAGTGCTGCAGACCCGCCAATGACTGTGCCAGCAGCTCCTGAATTAATAGCTGATAAAACTTTACCAACGCCTGAACTACCCCCGCCCGCGGCGCATCCCTGAATCTTTTTTTTACCTTTGTTTTTTTCATGACTCACTTTGCAATCATCATCATCGGCGACGAAATCCTGTCTGGCAAACGTGCCGACAAGCACCTGCCCAAGGCCATTGAACTGCTGGGCGAGCGCGGCCTGCAACTGGCCCATGCCGACTATGTGGGCGACGACAAGCCCCGCATCACGGCGACATTGGCACGCGCGTTTGCGGCTGCGCGGGAATCCGGCGACGTGGTGTTTTCATGCGGCGGCATTGGTGCCACGCCAGATGACCACACCCGCCAGTGTGCAGCCGCTGCCCTGGGCGTCGAGCTGGCTCTGCACCCCGAAGCCAAGGTGCTGATCACCGAGCGCATGAAAGACACCGCCAAAGAGCAGGGCGTGCCGTTTGACCCAGACCGGCACGACAACATCCACCGCCTGAACATGGGCGTGTTTCCGGTGGGCGCACACATTATTCCGAACCCTTACAACAAAATTCCTGGCTTTACCTGCAAGGTGGGGCAAGGCGCGGTTCATTTCCTCCCCGGTTTCCCGGTGATGGCCTGGCCGATGATGGCCTGGGTCTTGGACACCCACTACGCCCACCTGCACCAAAAGTCAGCCTATGTTGAAAAGTCGGTCATCGTGTCAGGCTCGATGGAGGCCACCCTCACGCCGCTGATGGAAGCGATCGAGGCCGCACATGCTGGCGTCAAGGTTTTCAGCCTGCCGAGTGTGGACCACCCGACCTATGGCAGGCATATCGAGCTGGGCGTCAAGGGTGCGCCAGCGGCGGTTGATCTGGCTTACCCGGCCTTGCTGGCGGGGCTTGGGCCGTTTAACGTCGTACTTGGCCCTGAATTGGTGCGGTAGTTTTTGCACCATAGTTGTGCAATTTATTCGGCGCACGAAAACGTGCGCTGATCGGCTTTTCTGGCTTGTCAAAACCAGAAACCTGCGGCTACGGTCAAAATTCACGGCACAATCCGTGGTGTTCTTTTTAATCCAAGCGGCCTTGTTTTGGCATAAAAAGTGCATTCAAGGCTGCTGAGAATATAGTTACAACCCTCTCGCAACCCATCCACAACCTATTTACTGGAGATTTTGATGGCAAAGACCGTCGCAGACGTCATGAAAATGGTCAAGGAAAACGAAGTCAAGTTTGTTGACTTCCGCTTCACCGACACCCGTGGCAAAGAGCAGCACGTCACCGTGCCCGTGTCTCACTTTGACGAAGAAAAATTCACCTCTGGTCACGCATTTGATGGCTCGTCTATCGCCGGCTGGAAGGGTATTGAAGCGTCTGACATGTTGCTCATGCCGGATGCCAATACCGCCAATCTTGACCCGTTTTACGAAGAGACAACGCTGTTTTTGAGCTGCGACGTTCTGGACCCCACCGACGGCAAGGCCTATGACCGTGATCCACGCTCGATCGCCAAGCGCGCAGAAGCCTACCTGAAGGCATCTGGCCTGGGCGACACCGCTTTCTTTGGCCCCGAGCCAGAGTTTTTCATTTTTGATGGCGTTCGCTGGGCCAACGAGATGTCGGGCGCTTTCTTTGAAGTGGACGAATACGAAGCACCATGGAACTCCGGTAAAAAACTCGAAGGCGGCAACCGCGGCCATCGCCCGACCGTCAAGGGTGGTTACTTCCCTGTACCGCCGGTCGATAGCACGCAAGATATGCGCGCCGAAATGTCGCTGGTGCTTGAGTCCCTTGGCATTCCGGTTGAAGTGTTCCACCACGAAGTCGCTGGTGCAGGCCAAAACGAGATGGGCACCAGGTTCAGCACGCTGGTTCAGCGCGCTGACTGGACCATTTTGCTGAAGTATGTGGTGCACAACGTGGCCAACGCTTACGGCAAAACCGCCACCTTCATGCCCAAACCCATCGTTGGCGACAACGGCAGCGGCATGCACGTGCACCAGTCGATCTGGAAAGACGGCAAAAACCTGTTTGCTGGCGACGGCTATGCAGGTCTGTCAGACTTTGCGCTGTACTACATCGGCGGCATCATCAAGCATGCACGCGCCCTGAACGCCATCACCAACCCCGGCACCAACAGCTACAAGCGCCTGGTTCCTGGTTTTGAGGCACCGGTCAAATTGGCTTACTCAGCCAAAAACCGCTCGGCATCAATTCGCATTCCGTATGTGGCCAACCCCAAAGGTCGCCGCATTGAGGCGCGTTTCCCTGATCCACTGGCCAACCCTTACCTGGCCTTCTCGGCATTGATGATGGCGGGTCTGGACGGCGTGGAGAACAAAATCCACCCCGGCGAAGCGGCCACGAAGGATTTGTACCATCTGCCGCCCGAAGAAGACGCAAAAATCCCAACCGTGTGCCACAGCCTGGATCAGGCGCTGGACTACCTGGACACGGGCCGCGGCTTCCTGACCAAAGGTGGTGTGTTCACCGACTCCATGATCGACGCCTACATCGAGCTGAAAATGCAGGAGGTGACCCGCTTCCGCATGGCCACTCACCCGGTCGAATACGACATGTACTACTCGCTGTAAAGCGGCCCAAACCACTTTTGTGGTTAAAAAAAGGACGGCACAAGCCGTCCTTTTTTCGTTGGCCGGTGGGGGATATGGGCAGACAACTTTGCTTTTTCACGCATTTGCCGCATACTCATCGGCCATCTTGGCCATCCATGGCAACTGGGGTTCCGCATGAAACACACATTCTTGATCTCGACCATGATTCCGTTCGCAACTGTGCTGCTGGCCTTGGCTTGTGGCCCGGCGTCAGCGCAGGTTTACCGTTGCCAGGCTGCCGACGGCAAAAGCACCGAGTACATCAACAATGCCAAAGAAGCGCAGCAACGCGCTTGCAAAATCATGGAAGGCGGCAACGTCACGGTGGTGCAGTCTGCCCCGGTGCAAAAAGCGGCCGTGCGCGTTGCTTCTTCATCACCGACTTCATCACCGTCTTCATCAAAATCGTCTGGCAGCGCAGAGCAAAAAGCACGTGACAGTGACGCACGCAGAATCCTTGAATCTGAACTCAAAAAAGCCGAAGCCAGGCTGGTTGAGCAGCAAAAAGAGTACAACAACGGCGAACCTGAAAAGCAGGGCATAGAAGGGCGCAACCACCAGCGCTACCTTGACCGCGTGGCGGAGCTCAAAGACAGCATTGCCCGCCAGGTCAGCGACATCGCTGGCCTGAAGCGGGAAATTTCCCGCTTGCCCAACAACAATTGACCATCTGCCCGCCTGGGGCCGACTTTCTGCGCCAAAATCGAAAGCTTGAAAAAGCCTTTATTTCTCCCCAGCAAATCGCCGCCATCAGTGGCGGACCGCTTTCACGCCTTTGACCTGCTGGCCACGCTGGTGGCGGTGGTGCGCACTGACGGCGTGGTGCTGTTTGCCAACGCGGCACTCGAAGTCGCCCTGGGCATGTCGCGCCGCACCATTGAAGGCTCGCAGTTGCCAGACTGCTTTACCGAGCCGCATATTCTGCAAAACGCTCTGGAAGGTGCGGGCAGCAACGAGTTTGCCGCCTTGCGCTACGACGCCTGGCTCAAACGCATGGGTCATGAGCCCTTGTCGGTGCACGTGGTGGTGGCGCAAACAGACACGCCTGGCGAAGCCATCATCGAATTGCTGCCGCTGGAACAACAAGCCAAACAAGACCGTGAAGAGCGCCTGATGGACCAGGCCCAGGCCAACAAAGAGCTGATTCGCAATCTGGCGCATGAAATCAAAAACCCGCTGGGCGGCATTCGGGGTGCGGCGCAGTTGCTGCAGATGGACATTGACAAGTCGCTGACCGAGTACACCCAGGTCATCATCCATGAAGCAGACCGGCTGCAGTCGCTGGTGGACCGCCTGCTGGCCCCGCATCGCAGGCCGCACCTGGTGGGCGATGTGAGCATTCATGAGGTGTGCGAGCGGGTTCGCTCACTGATATTGGCCGAGTTCCCCAAAGGGCTGAGCTTTAGCCGCGACTATGACGTGTCGATTCCTGAATTTCGCGGCGACCGTGAGCAGTTGATTCAGGCGGTCATCAACATCGCCCACAACGCGGCGCAGGCCTTGAGCGAGCGCATTGCGGCAGGCGACGCACACATCACTTTCAAGACGCGAATCGCCCGGCAAGTGACATTTGGCAAGCAGCGCTACCGCTTGGCACTGGAATTGCATGTCATTGACAATGGACCGGGCGTGCCGGACTCTTTGAAGGACCGTATTTTTTACCCGCTGATATCGGGTCGGGAAGGCGGTTCTGGGCTGGGATTGACGCTTGCGCAAACCTTTGTGCAGCAACACCACGGCTTGATAGAGTGCGACAGTGTCCCGGGGCGAACCGACTTCAAGTTGCTGATACCCCTGCCCTGAGGCTTGATGTGACAGCTCGCTTGATGTCTGGCGCCTGATTTTTTGACAGACACACAGTGGATGAACTCCAAAGGGACAAAGCAGCATGAAGCCCATCTGGATTGTTGACGATGACCAGTCGATCCGGTTCGTACTGGAAAAAGCCTTGTTGCGCGAAAACCTGCCCACGCGCAGCTTCACCAACCCACGCGAGGTGCTGGCTGCGCTGGCCGAGGCGGGCGAAGACGACGGCCCGCAAGTTCTGGTCAGCGACATTCGCATGCCCAGTGGTTCTGGACTGGAACTGCTCGACAAGGTCAAACAAAAACTGCCAGGCCTGCCGGTCATCATCATGACGGCGTTTTCTGACCTGGACAGCGCTGTGTCAGCCTTTCAGGGCGGTGCGTTTGAATACCTGCCCAAGCCGTTTGACCTGCCCAAAGCGGTCGAGCTGATTCGCCGGGCGGTGGAAGAAAGCCAGCGCGAAGAGGTCTCCGAAGAGCGCATGGCCGAAGCCCCTGAAATGCTGGGTCAGGCCCCCGCCATGCAGGACGTGTTTCGCGCCATCGGCCGTCTGAGCCAGAGCAATGTGACGGTGATGATCACGGGTGAATCGGGTTCGGGCAAAGAGCTGGTGGCCAAGGCGCTGCACAAGCATTCAAGCCGTGCCAACGGCCCGTTTATTGCCATCAATACCGCAGCCATTCCCAAGGAGTTGCTGGAAAGCGAGTTGTTTGGTCATGAACGCGGCGCGTTTACCGGCGCGCAAACCATGCGCCGCGGCCGCTTCGAACAAGCCGAGGGTGGCACGCTGTTTCTCGATGAAATCGGCGACATGCCGTTTGACCTGCAAACCCGCTTGCTGCGTGTGCTGAGCGACGGGCATTTTTACCGGGTGGGCGGGCACATCGCCATCAAGGCCAGCCCGCGCGTGATTGCCGCTACCCACCAAGACCTCGAGCAACGCGTCAAGGACGGGGTGTTCCGCGAGGACCTGTACCACCGCCTGAACGTGATCCGTTTGCGCCTGCCTGCGCTGCGCGAGCGGCGTGAAGACGTGTTCACTTTGACCCGCCACTTTTTGCAGCAAAGCGCCAAGCAGCTCGGCGTCGAGCCCAAGCGCATTTCAGATTCGGCCTTGCAGCAGCTTAGCAAATTTGGCTTTCCGGGCAATGTGCGCCAACTGGAAAACATTTGCCACTGGCTCACCGTGATGGCACCGTCACAGGTGATTGAGTCCAAGGACCTGCCGCCCGAAGTGATAGGCACTGCTGGCGCAGAGTTGGCCAGGCCGCCAGTGGCATCGGCGCATGCGGCAGCGGCGACTGCCCTTGTGACTGAGCCTGTGACCGACGTTGATGAGCCTTTCGTCACGTCAACGCCAGAGCCATTCAATACGGCGCTAGGGGCCAAACCGATCGTGTTGAGCGGCAACGCGAGTGGATCTGCCAGCAACGGCTGGGAGGCCGACCTGGAACTGGAGGCGCAAGCCCTGCTGGCCACAGGCTGTGGCGACGTGTGGGACGTGCTCAGCCGCAGGTTTGAATCCAAACTGATTCAAACCGCATTGCTCAATACCCGTGGCCGCCGCATTGAAGCCGCGCAAAAACTGGGCATTGGCCGCAACACCATCACGCGCAAGATTCAGGAGCTGAATCTGGAGTGAGTCGGTCATCAACCCGTTGAAGGGTTAAGGGTTAAGGGTACAAACCGCGTAACTCGCGGGTGTGCAAAATTCGCTTGCAGGCCACAATAAAGGTGGCGGTGCGCAAGCTGACTTTTTGGTCTTGCGCGACATCCCACACGGCTGCAAAAGCATGCTTCATGATTTTGACCAGCCGTGCGTTGATCTCTTCTTCGTCCCAGAAAAAGCTCGAAAAGTCCTGCACCCATTCAAAGTAGCTGACGGTCACGCCGCCTGCATTGGCAATCACGTCGGGCAGCACCAAAATATCACGTGACTGCAAGATGTCATCGGCAGCTGGTGTGGTCGGGCCGTTGGCACCTTCGATGATCATGCGGGCTTTGATGCGGCCTGCGTTGTCAGCGGTGATTTGTTGCTCCAGCGCAGCGGGGATCAAGATGTCGCAGTCCACGTCCCAGAAAGTGTCGTTCGCCATCACTTCCGCTTTGGCAAAGCCGCCCACACCGCCGGTTGCCAACACATGTTGCAGCAGCGCCGGCACGTCCAGGCCAGCGCCCTGGTAAATCGTGCCGCTGTGGTCTTGCACCGCCACAATGCGCGCACCAGCCTCGGCAAACAGTTTGCCCGCCACACCGCCCACATTGCCAAAGCCCTGCACCGCCACGCGCGCGCCCTTGATCTCCATGCCGATGTGATGCGCCGCTTCGCAGCCCACCGTGTACACGCCGCGCCCGGTGGCTTCACGCCTGCCGAGCGAGCCGCCCAAATCAATCGGCTTGCCCGTCACCACGCCGGTTGAGGTGGAGCCGGTGTTCATCGAATAGGTGTCCATCATCCAGGCCATGATTTGCTCGTTGGTGTTCACGTCTGGTGCGGGGATGTCCTTGTTCGGGCCAATGATGATGCCGATCTCGCTGGTGTAGCGGCGCGTCATGCGCTCCAGCTCACCAAGCGATAGCTTTTTCGGGTCCACCCGAATGCCGCCTTTGGCCCCGCCGTAGGGCACATTGACGGCTGCGTTTTTCACAGACATCCAGGCCGACAGCGCCATCACCTCAGACAGTGTCACGTCCTGGTGGAATCGCACGCCGCCTTTGCCGGGCCCGCGCGAGACGTTGTGCTGCACCCGGTAGCCTTCAAAGTGCGCCACCGTGCCGTCGTCCATGTGAATCGGCACATCGATAATCAGCACCCGCTTGGGCCGCTTGAGTGTTTCGGCCCAACGCGCCAGGCTGCCCAGGTGCGGTATGACGCGGTCAACTTGTTGCAGGTAGTTGCCCCAGGGCCCTAAGTTGCTGGCGTCCAAGTACGAGGGCAGGGGGTGTTGGCCGTGATCGACGGCGACTGGCTGGGCGGCGCTTGCGTATGACATTCATAACTCCGGGGTTGGGCATCTTGCAAAGAAGTCCAGACTGTAGGAGCCTGCCTGTCAAAAGTCCAAGGCCAGCTTTGGTTATAGCTATGCAAAAAACGCATAGTTAGGGCAGCGCTTCAATTCACCCCATCGCTAGCTGGTAAATTGCAAAGCCGCCAGCCGGGCGTAAACGCCGCCGCGTGCCACCAACTCGGTGTGCGTGCCTTGTTCCACCAGTTGGCCGTGGTCCAGCACCAAAATGCGGTCGGCTTGCTGCACTGTTGCCAGTCGGTGCGCCACCACCAGCGTGGTGCGGCCCTTCATTGCCGATTCAAGCGCCGCCTGCACCATGCGTTCGCTTTCGGCGTCAAGGGCGCTGGTGGCTTCGTCCAGCAGCAGCAGGGGCGAGTTTTTCAGCATCGCCCGCGCAATCGCAATGCGCTGGCGCTGCCCACCCGACAGGCGCACACCCCGCTCGCCCAAAAAGGTGTCGTAGCCTTCGGGTAGCCGCTGGATGAACTCATCGGCAAACGCTGCTGTAGCGGCGGCCTTGACCTCATCGTCGGTGGCGTCGGGTTTGCCGTAGCGAATGTTTTCTAAAGCGCTGCTTGAAAAAATCACCGCGTCCTGCGGCACGATGCCTACCCGCTGGCGCAGCTCTGACAAAGCCATGTCACGCGTGGCAACGCCGTCCAGCGCAATGCGGCCTGACTGCGGGTCATAAAAGCGCAGCAACAGCTGAAACACCGTGCTTTTGCCGGCACCGCTGGGGCCAACAATGGCCACGGTTTCGCCCGGCGTCACCCGCATGCTGAAGTTGCCAAGCGCCGACTGCAGCGGCCGCGACGGGTAATTAAAACTAACCGCGTCAAATTCAACCGCGCTGCCGGCTTCAATCAGCGGGGCTGGCGTTGGGTTGGCAGGCGAACGAATCGGCGATGCCGAGTCCAGCAGTTCCATCAGCCGCTCGGTGGCACCCGCGGCTCGCAGCAGGTCGCCGTAGGTTTCGCCCAGCACCGCAGACGCGCTGGCCAAAATAATCACATACACCACCGTCTGGCCCAAATGCCCCGCCGTGATGTCGCCGCGCATCACCGCCTGCGTGCCTTGGTACAGGCCCCACAGCAATGCGGCTGACGTGGCAATGATGATGAACGCCACCAGCACCGTGCGTGCCAAAGATCGCCGAATCGCCACATTAAACGCCTTGGTTGACGACTGGTTAAAGCGCTCTGCCTCGCGCCCCTCAGCCGCATAGCTTTGCACCACCGGTATGGCGTTCAATACTTCAGCAGCAATGGCACTGGAGTCAGCCACCCGGTCTTGGCTGGCGCGCGACAGCTTGCGTACCCGCCGGCCAAAAATAACCGTCGGTGCCACGATCAAGATCAGCGCGCCAACGATTTGCAGCATCAAATACGGATTGGTGTAGACCAGCATGCCGATGGCACCGATGCCCATCACCATGTTGCGCAGCCCCATGCTGAGCGACGAGCCCACCACTGTTTGCACCAGCGTGGTGTCGCCCGTCAGGCGGCTCAAGACCTCACCGGTTTGGGTGGTTTCAAAAAACTGCGGGCTTTGCTTGAGCACGTGGCCGTACACCGCGTTACGCAAGTCGGCGGTCACCCGCTCGCCCAGCCAGCTGACCATGTAAAACCGCCCGGCAGAAAACAAGCCCAGCGCAGCCGCCACGCCAAACAGCTCAAAAAAATGGTTGCGCAGCGCCATCAACTGGCCGCCTTTGCCCGCAGCACCGGTGTCGCCATTGACCAGGCCACCGTCAATCAAACTGCGCAGCGCCAGCGGAAACACCAGCGTCGACACAGCCGCCATCACCAGAAAAAACCCCGCCAGCGCAATCCGGCCCCGGTAAGGCCGCAAAAACGGTAGCAGTCCAGACAATGATTTGGGGCTTTTGGCTTTGGCGCGTTCAGAGGTCATGGGCTTGAGTGTAGGCGGCTGTCAGGGGCAGGGCTCGCTACGGCTCTTGGCTGCTGGTTTATCAACCTCGTGTAAGCTAGATACAAAATCTTACAAGAGGGAGCCTATGCCGGAGTCCAGACAACAACGCTTGAAAAACATTCTTTTGCAGCTGCTGCCAGCCGATGGCGCGGCGGTTGGCAACGCCAGTTTGAAGTCACAGTTTTTACCAGCTGCCAAGGCAGCCGGGTTAAAAGCTGTCGTTGAATCAGACTTTCAAACAACACGCAACACCTTGCTTGAGTCGGGGCAGGCGGTCAAAGGCAAAGGCCGGGGTGGTGCTACTGCACGTGTAACGCCGGGTTACACATCAGGCCCTGACTTGCTGGGCGATGCCTTTGTGCCAGTTGTGGTGGCTGCGCTGCCAGCTGCCAAAGGCCCCAAACCCGCCCAACACAAGCCAACTGCCAAGCCCGCCGGTGCCGGTGCTGCACAAGTGCTGGCCTACCGCCACCCAGACCGCCGCAAGAACAATCCTGAGGCCGGTCTGGTCAACGTGGCCCGCGACCCCGAGCAGGCCAAAACCCCGTGGGCTTACGACCCGCATCTGGACCCCGCCCTGCAATTTGACGCCGCCCGCGCCGGCGCTGAAAAGCTGATTGAAGACGCGCTGGCCGGTGACGACCCTGCCGCCATGCGCCAAGCGCTAGAAGAGCTGCGCCGCATGAGCGCGCCTTATCTGCAATGGACGGGCAAGGCCGAGCGCACCAGCTTTGAGATTGACACGGTCAGCCTGCATGTGCACGAGCGGATTGACACTGTGAGCATCTTGTCTGCTGTCAGCAAGCGGCAGGACAAAAAGAACAGCCAGAAAAATGGCAAGGCGGCGCCCGCCGGGTTACAGCCCGGCCTGTTTGAAGCCCCGTTCGAAAGCCTTCCTTTGCGCTCGGCGTTGGAGTTTTACAAACACGACCGGGGCTGGGCCAACCGCCTGGTGGCGGGCGACAGCCTGCTGGTGATGAACAGCCTGCTGCAAAAAGAAAGCATGGCCGGGCAGGTGCAAATGATCTACATCGACCCGCCCTACGGCATCAAGTACGGCAGCAACTTTCAGCCGTTTACCAACAAGCGCGACGTGAAAGACCGCAGCGACGCCGACCTGACCCAAGAGCCCGAAATGATCAAGGCGTTTCGCGACACTTGGGAGCTGGGGATTCACTCTTACCTGACCTATCTGCGCGACCGGCTGCTGCTGGCGAAGGATTTGCTGAGTGAGACGGGTAGCGTGTTTGTGCAGATTTCGGATGAGAACCTGCATTTGGTTCGACAAATTTGCGATGAGATTCTTGGGCTGGAAAATTTTGTGTCGGTTATCACAGTCAGAAAAACTGGGGCGGTTAGCAGCCCAGATGCGAGGCTGAATTCATTGGCAACAATTGGTGATTTCATTGTTTGGTACGCCAAAGATAAAGCGGTAATGAAGTATCGACAACTCTTTAGCGACAAGGCTGACACTGGAGCCGCCGAATCCCAATATCGACTCGAAGACGATTTAGGCGCTTATCAATCGGTTTCTATTGAATCCAACGGCTACTCAGAGTCATTTCACTTCCCACTTATTGTCGATGGCGTTGAGTTCAGGCCCGCGCCCACACGCCACTGGAGTACAACTTCGCCAGGTGTTTATCGCACTGTAAAAGCTGGGCGAGTGTTACGTACAACGAAGAAGCTAAGGTTCAAGAAGTACTTGGCTGACTTTTCAGTTACGCCCATTGCAAATATCTGGACTGACCTAATGGGGGCTTCGGGGCTGATTTATGTTGTTCAGACTAATGAAAGAGTCATAGAGCGGTGCATGTTGATGTGTTCGGATCCCGGCGACCTAGTGCTGGACCCGACATGCGGCAGCGGCACCACGGCCTACGTCGCCGAAAAATGGGGCCGCCGCTGGATCACCTGCGACACCTCGCGGGTGGCCGTCACCCTGGCCAAGCAGCGGCTGATGACGGCCAGCTTTGACTACTTTGCGCTGCGCTACCCGCACGAAGGGCTCAAGGGCGGCTTTATCTACAAAACCGTGCCGCACGTCACGCTCAAAAGCATTGCCAACAACCCTGAGATTGACGCCATTTACGAGCGACTGCACCCCGGCATTGAGGCGGCGCTGGCTGCGCTCAACGCCGGGCTGGCAGCCACGCCGCCTGCTCATGCGTTCACCGTGACCGAAGGCGCCCGCAAGGGGCAACAACTGGCGCTGGGCAAAAAAGGTGCGGCCTTGCTGGAGTGGGAGGTGCCGTTTGACCTGCCCCAAGACTGGCCCGCAGCGGTGCAGCCTTGGCTTGCTGGCTTTCATGCCGCCCGCCAAAAAATGCAGGCCGAGATGGACCGCTCCATCGCCGCCCAAGCCGACAGCGAAACCCTGTACGACCAGCCCGAGAAGACCAAGGACAAGCTGCGCATCACCGGCCCGTTCACGGTGGAGGCTGTGCCTTTTCCTACCGTGCTATCGTTACAAGAGCACGCTGCCCAAGTTCCGCAAGGGCATGAGGCCAATTTGACCAATTTGGCCGATATGTCGGTGGCCCGCAGCGGCAACACCAGCCGCCAGCATGCGTGGCGCGACGAACTTCTTAAAGCAGGCATTCGCGGCAAGGGCGGCCAGATGCTGAAGTTTGCCGAGCTGGAGGTGTTGCCCGGCACCAGTTGCCTGCACGCCAGCGGCCACCTAGACACTGGCGAGCGGGTGGTGATCAGCTTTGGCCCCGAGCATGGCGCGCTGGAGCAGCGCCAGGTCGAGCACGCACTGGACGAGGCGGGTGACTTGTTCCCGCGGCCCAAGATGATTGTGTTTTGTGCCTTTGCGTTTGACCCTGAAGCCGCCAAAGACATTGATGCGCTCAAAGGCATCACCGCGCTCAAGGCGCAAATGAACACCGACCTGCTGACCGAAGACCTGAAGAAGGCCACCTCCAAATCGACCACCAACCAGAGCTTCTGGCTGATGGGGCAACCCGATGTGCAGTTGACGACCTTGCCAGACGGCCTGTGGCAAGTTGAAGTCAATGGCTTTGACTACTTTGACACCGCCAAGGGCGAGTTGGTGTCGGGCGGCAAGGCCAAGATTGCAGCCTGGTCGCTGGACACCGACTATGACGGGCGCAGTTTGTTTCCGCACCAGTTCTTTTTCCCGATGGCGGGCAAAGACGAAGGCTGGATGAAGCTCAAAAAAGACATCCGTGCCGAGCTGGACGAGGACTTGCTCAAACACTTTGTGGGCACCGTGTCGCTGCCGTTTGAGGCGGGAGCCAACCAAGCGGTGGCCGTCAAAATTGTCGATGACCGCGGCATTGAGTCGCTCAAGGTGATGCGGCTGGTGGCCGCCACTGCGCTTTGAGGGGCGCGTGATGACTGCCCCGCAATCGCTCATCATCAATTCGGCTTTTGTTGAGCCGCAGCAGCATTGGGCTGAAAACACCGACCGCACCCTGCGCCAAGAACCCACGCGCCGCCCGGCAGGCTACGAGATCATCGACACCCGCGAGAACACGCGCCGCCAAGTGGCCATCCCGCTGGTTGGCCCGGCGTGACTGCGGTCACGCTCGAATTGCTGACCCACTGGTGGGACAAAGACGGCGTGTCGCGCCGCCAGTACCCGTTTTATTTTTGTCAGCTCGAAGCGATTGAAACCCTGATCTGGATGCTGGAGGCGCTGCCCGAGTTCCGTCAGGGTATTAACGTGCAAGGCGATGGCGGGGCATTTGAACGGCTGTGCAACAAGATGGCAACTGGCAGCGGCAAAACCACCGTGATGGCGATGATCATCACCTGGCAGGTTCTGAACGCGTTGACCTACCCCAAGTCGCCGCGCAAGTATTCAAGCGCTATCTTTTTGGTGGCACCGGGCTTGACGGTCAAGTCGCGCTTGCAGGTGCTGATGCCCGGCCACCTGGAGAACTATTACGACAGTTTTGAACTGTGCCCGTCTGAGGCGATGCGCCAAAAGTTGAACCGTGCCGATGTGTTGATTGAGAACTGGCACACGCTGATGCCGCTCAAGCAGCAAGACCGTTCGGTGGTCAAAAAGGGCAAGGAAAGCGACGAAGCCTTTACCAAGCGGGTGTTGGGCAAGCTCGCCACCTACAAAGACCTGGTGGTGATCAACGACGAGGCGCACCATGCGTACCGCACGCCCGCCGATTTCAAGATGAGCAAGGCAGATGCTGAAGCAGCAGGCTTTGACTCCGACGAAGCCACCCGCTGGGTTGAGGGCCTGGACCGCCTGCACAAGACCCGGCGCATTACCCGCTGCTATGACTTGTCTGCCACGCCCTTTGCCCCCACCGGGCGCACCAACACCGAAGCGGGCTTGTTCAGCTGGGTGGTGTCTGACTTTGGCCTGAACGATGCGATTGAGGCCGGCTTGGTTAAAACCCCGCGTGTGGTGGTGCGCGCCGCTGCGCTGCCC
Organism: Comamonadaceae bacterium; assembly: GCA_947478725.1. Taxonomy (GTDB): domain Bacteria; phylum Pseudomonadota; class Gammaproteobacteria; order Burkholderiales; family Burkholderiaceae_C; genus Polaromonas. The sequence goes on along the minus strand of CANJWZ010000017.1, from coordinate 24,459 downwards.
AATGCACAAACGCTGCGGCCCCAGCTGTACCACCTGTACCGCGAGCCCAATGTGGCCAATGACTTGAACCGTAAAGCGGAGGCTCATGAAGCGCTGCCTGCCTTGGTGCAGCAGGCGTACACCCTGCTGGGGGCCGACTGGCGCGCAACAGCCGCCGACTGGGCAGCACAGGGCCATTTGTCGCCGCCGGTGTTGTTGACGGTGTGCAACCGCACCGAGACCGCCGCGCGGGTAGAACACTACTTTGCCAAGGGTCATGCCCAATGGCCAGAGCTGCATGATGCTGCCCGCACCTTTCGGGTCGATTCCAAGGTGCTGGAAAAAGCCGAGTTGGGCGAAACCGCCAGTTCTGACAAAGACTACGAGCTGCGCTTGAAAGAGATCATCGAAGCGGCGCGCATTCCTGAAAGCCGCAAAGCGGCCCTGCGCGGCATGAAAAAGGAAGAGCTGCTGCGCGAACTGGTGGACACGGTGGGCAAGCGCGGACAGGCTGGGCAAGACCTGCAAAACGTGGTGTCTGTGGCGATGCTGTCTGAAGGCTGGGATGCCAAAAACGTGACCCACATCATGGGCCTGCGTGCCTTTACCAGCCAACTGCTGTGCGAACAGGTGATTGGCCGGGGCCTGCGGCGCGTGGCCTATGACAAGGACGAAAAAGGCCTGTACCTGCCCGAGTTTGTCAACGTGTTTGGTGTGCCGCTGTCGATTGCCATGCAGCCCGGCGATGGCGACAGCAGCCCGCCACCACCCAAGCCCAGCACGCAAATTGAATCTCTGAGCACCCGCCATTTGTTTGAGATCAAGTGGCCCAACATCTTGCGCGTGGACCAGGTGGTGCGCCCGCAACTGGTGGTGGAATGGACCAAAGTTGGCGTGCTCAAAATCGACCCGGCCACAGTTGCCCTGCACGCCGACATTGCGCCCGCTTTAGGCGGTGCTGCCGACTGGAGCCAGGTGGTAAAAATTGACCTGGAAAAGCTGCCCGAAGAATTTCGTCTGCAACGGCTGGTGTTCAAAGCGGCGCAGCGGGCCTTTGAGCTGCTGCAAGAGCAGTTCAAAGGCCAACGCGAATATTTGGTGTTTCAGCTGGTGCGGCTGGTCGAAGTGTTTTTGGCGTCTGACAAGATCGATATTCCGTCCTTGTTTCACCAAGACCCGCTGCGCAAGCGAATTTTGTATTCGCTGCACATTGACCTGATCACGCAGCACCTGATGCAAAACGTGTTTGAGCAAAACACCCACAAGCTGGAGCCGGTATTTGACGGTGAGCGCCCCATCGGCAGCACCCGCGACATGCGCACCTGGTACACGACCCGGATTGCAGAACCCACAGCGCGCTGCCAGGTGAGCCACATCGTGGTGGACAGTGGTTGGGAAAAGTACGCGGCCAACGTTGTCGAGGCGCACCCCTCGGTGGCGGCTTGGGCGAAGAACGATCACCTGGGCTTTCACATTTTGTATTTGTGGAACGGCTCCAAGCGCAAATACATTCCAGACTTTTTGGTGCGCTACGTGACTGGCAAAACTTTGGTGCTGGAGATCAAAGGCGTGGATTCACCGCAAGACCAGGCAAAGCGAGCCGCACTGGCGCAATGGGTTGAGGCAGTCAATGTGCATGGCGGGTTTGGCACCTGGGCATGGGACGTGGTGGTGGGTGATGCCGCGGGGCTGCGGGATGTGGTCGATAGGCACGGTACAGGGGCAGATGACAAATGAACCATCACGAAATTTTGGGCGTACGCGCCAATGCAACCGCGCAGCAGTCGCCAGAAAAAGATCGACGCGGCGAGCGCTGCCATGGCCTAGTTGGTGTTGCTGTACGACAAGCCGTACACCAACAACAAAGCGGTGCGGGTGGCGGTGAAGGTGATCAATCACCTGGGGGATGAGGTGATGAAGGTGTTCAGGCTTATTTAGAAATTTATTCAACCACAGGAGGTATTTCATGAGTGACTATGTCAATGACCTTACAAATGTCGAAATCACGACCGTACTGTTACCAGACAGCAAGACCAAGCAACTCCAGTTCCTGAAGCGACTACAGGCTGTGCTTTCTCCTGAGGGCACTATGTCCGCGCTTGTCGCGGGGCCTTCTGCGAACGTGTTTGTGATTCCACATGCGGTGGAACAAAGCATCTGCCAAAAACTGAATTTGGCATCTTCCGATGCCTGGAATGCCTGCTTGCTAAATTGGGGTGCCACGCACACCAATCGCTTGTTGATGGACGCATACGTCGCGCTGACAACACGTGGTTCGATGGTGGTGGATGGGGAATTGATGAGTTCACCCAAGGTGATAGCGGTCAATCCGCCCCCACAGAAAATCGACGAGGCGGCCTTCGTTCCAGAACGCTTTGCCGGTCCGTATGACTGGCATATTGATGACAGGGGAGTCAATGCGGTTGCCGCATGGCGCATGTTTGCAGCCGACCCGCACTTTGCGGGCTCCCTGCCTTGGGCGGGAATCCGTGTGGCACACATCGATACTGGATATACCGAGCATGCCGCACTTGGCTGGGAACATGGCCAAAGCAGTACCGTGCGTGCTGATGAAGGCAAAGACTTCTGGGACGGTTCTGCTGATACGGATGGCCCAAGAGACCCGTTCCTGCCCGGCTTTCCTGGGCACGGTACGCGCATCAGCGCCGCCATTGCAGGGTACTACCCGACGGCAAACGGGGGGCCTTTTTATGGTGTTGCGCCGGGCGTCCAAATCATTCCTTTTCGGGTCACGGATTCTGTGATCATTGACCATGTGCAAAACAGTGTCAGAGATGCCATTGACAAGGCCATCGCGACAAACTGCCATGTGGTGAACATTTCGCTGGGTGCCCTTCGACCATCAAAGAGCTTGGCGGCTTCACTCGACGCCGCCTATGAAGCGGGATTGATTGTTGTTTGCGCTGCGGGGCAGGTTTGGGGCGAGGTCATTTATCCCGGGCGATTCAATCGTTGTGTCACGATGGGAGGAGTGGGCCCGGGGCTGAAGCCTTGGCGCAGCGCCGCAAAAGGCATCCATGTCGATTTGTCGGGGCCTGCCGACAGCATCAGGCGGATTCGGGCTGAGTCATTGCCCCCAAAGACAACCGCCACCGAATTAGCAGACCAGACTGGAGATGGCACATCCTATGCAACTGCTTGCTGCTCTGGTGCAGCAGCCCTTTGGCTTGCATGGCACGGCATAGATGCGCTTCGCGATAAATATGGACCAACTGGCCTCTGGCAGATACCAAAGGTATTCAAATACTTGGCAACGAGATACGTTACTCCCGGCAACTGGACTGCAGATGACGAGGGCAACTACGGAGCGGGTGTTCTCAACATCGAAGCGATATTGAAGGCGCCTCTGCCAGGTGCCGGAACCATGCGACCGGAGAATCTCGCTTACGGAACGTTTGACGACGGCAGTCTCTGACCCGGCGACAAAGCGCTAAGCACCCGCCGACCATTCGAATCCAAATGTGCGATGCGCTGCCGTGCGGTAAAGGCCCAGGTCTGAGCGGCGGCCGCGCTGTAGAGCAGGGCGCACGTCATTGTGGCTACCAAATCTCCAGCCTCAAGCGGCCCCCGGGCACCTGTGCAAACGCCTTGTCACGGCTGACCAGCGTTGCATCTGCTGTGACCGCGTGGGCAGCGATCATCATGTCAAAGTCGCTGAGGTTGATGCCTTGGGCTTCCAGCGTGACACAAAACTCACCATAACAAGTTGCTACGCCTTCATCCCAAGGCAACACGTCTATTCGAAGTAGCACTTGCCTCAGGGCATTGCGCAAACGAACGGGTTGCCCCTTGCGGTGCAAACCGTATTCCAGCTCTGCAAGGGTGACGCTCGACATGACGGCCTGTCCCACGGGTACTTTCGTCAAGTGCGCCAGTAATTGGGCATCGCGCCCTTGCATGATGTGGCTGACGACGTTGGTGTCAAGCATGTAGCGCTGGCTCATTCGTCCACGCCCTCAAAGGGGTCACGTCGCGCATGGGTTTGGCGGCGCTCGATCAACAGGTCATCATCTTTGTTGTTTGCCACCACGTCGAGCAAGCCTTGCCAGTCTGTTGGTTTACGCGACAGCACCACATCGCCCGTGACAGGGTCGTGGCGGATAAAAACTTCCGACACGTCGAAACGAAACTCCAGCGGCAAGCGCACAGCCTGACTGCGACCTGTGGCGAATATTTTTGCGGTTTGCTGCATTTTGAGCCCCTTTACTGGATGGTATGCTACATGATATATACCACGCACTTATCCGTCAACATTGGTTTTTTCAGGACTGACGGATGACCAAGAAGTTGATCAGCTCGGAGTCCTCAATCCCCGTCAGGTTTTCGGTCAAATGGCTAAAGATGGTGAGATACGCAAATATGTGATCTCACATGACCTTCTGCTGTACGTACGCTTTGACACCACCATTTACTTGCTGTCGATCCGGCACCAACGCCACTTCAACAAATTAGCCTAACGCTGCAATGCTGAATTTATCAGGCCTACCTTATTTGTTGGCGTAGACTTCTAAAAATTCAGTACACCCCCAGTCGCAACCGTTTACAAGGTGTGCCCGCATTTAGGTTAGATTGCAAGCTGAGCCGGAGACCCGGTTTTATGGAGGAGTTGCAGGTGTATGCATTTAAATATCAACGCGCCGAATCGGTGACCTCGGCGGCAGCGGCCTTGCGTGCCGACGACGCAGCCAAGGTTTTGTCGGGGGGGATGACTTTGTTACCGTCGATGAAGCACCGCTTGACCGCGCCTACCGCGCTGATTGACTTGGCGCGCTTACCTGACCTGATCGGTGTGCGTGAACAAGTCGATCATTGGTGGGTGGGTGCGGCCACGCGCCACCAAGACGTGGCCGCTCATGTGGGCTTGCAAAAAGCCATGCCCGGCTTGGCGCAACTGGCAGGGTTGATTGGCGACCCGCAGGTGCGTGCACGCGGCACCTTGGGCGGCTCGTTGGCCAACAACGACCCCAGTGCAGATTACCCCGCTGCCGCATTGGCCTTGCAAGCGGACATCGTCACCGATCAGCGCAGCATTGCGGCCGACGATTTTTTTCTGGGTATGTTTGCAACTGCTTTGCAACCCGATGAAATCATCACTGGCGTGCGCTTTCGCACCCCACTGCGCAGTGCCTACGCCAAATTCAAACACCCTGCATCGGGCTATGCAATGGCCGGCGTGTTTGTGGCGCAGTACCCTCCTGCGGGCGCAGATCATGGTGGGTGGCGGGTGGCCGTCACGGGCGTTGCCAATGGCGTGTTTCGTTGGCATGAAGCCGAGCAAGCCTTGGCAAAGGGCACGACCACGCCCGCCTTGCAGCGCGATGACGTGATTGACGACGTGCATGCGCCAGCGGCTTATCGCACCCACTTGGCCATGCTGATGCTGGTGCAAGCCTGCCAAGCTTTTTGACAACTCAAAACCGCGTTGCTGAGCAGCGCCATACCCTCGGATGAAAATCAACCTTACCCTCAATGGCACACCCCGCGACGCCGATGTGCCCGAGCGCACTTTGTTGGCCGACTTGTTGCGCGACACCTTTGGCATGACCGGCACCCATGTGGGTTGCGACACCTCGCAATGCGGTTGTTGCACCGTGCATGTGGACAACCAAGCAGTCAAGTCGTGCACCATGCTGGCAATGCAAGCCGATGGGTGCACGGTCACCACCATCGAAGGCTTGGGTGCCAATGGCTTGCACCCTGTACAGCAAGCGTTTTCGCAGTGCCATGGTTTGCAATGCGGCTTTTGCACACCAGGCATGGTGATGGCATCGGTCGACTTGTTGAGGCGAAACCCCAAACCAACGCCGGCGGAAATTGCCGAGGGCTTGTCGGGCAACCTGTGCCGCTGCACGGGGTATGTCAACATCATCCACGCAGTGCAGCAAGCCAGCCAAGCCATGCTAGGGGGCGCGCCATGAACGCCGTCACCCCACACGCTTTGCTGCGCAAAGAAGACCAACGTCTGATCACAGGCACCGGTCAGTTCAGTGCCGACGCACAGGCGGCGGGCATGCTCTTTGGCCATGTCATCCGTTCGCCCCATGCGCATGCACGCATCACCCGCTTGGACATGAGCGCGGTGCATACCGCCACAGGTGTGCGACAGGTGCTGACCGCACAAGACGTGCAAGCCGCGGGTTTTACCGACTTGCCTAATGTGGTGCAGGTCAATGACCCGAAAGGACAACCGCAAACGGTGTGCCACATGCCGGTGTTGGCGCATGACAAGGTTTTGTACGTTGGCCAACCGGTAGCCTGGGTGGTGGCCGACACGGCCCTGCAAGCGCAAGACGCAGCCGAACTGGCGCAGATCGACTATGACAGCTTGGACGTGGTGGTCACCTTTGAAGACGCCACCTCCGCTGGGGCGGTGCAGTTGCACGCCAAAGCGCCGCGCAACACCTCGGTCAAGTTCGAAGCAGGCGACCGCGCTGCCGTGGATGCGGCCTTTGCCAAAGCCCATTTTGTCAGCGATATCGCCATCGAGAGCCAACGCTTGGTGGGCTCGCCGATGGAGCCGCGTACGGTATGGGCCTGGCATGACGAGACCAAGGGCGTGACTCACGTGCATACCCCCACCCAAGGGGTAAGCGGCATGGCGGGGTTTTTGGCAACCATCACGCGTTGGCCGCACGAAAGCATGGAAGTGCACACCCATGATGTGGGAGGCTCGTTTGGGCTGCGCGGTACGGCCTACAGCGAGCATCTTTTGGTGATGCTGTCAACGCGCCAACTCAAAAAGCCGGTGCGTTGGGTGGGCTCGCGCTCGGAGGTTTTTGTCAGCGATTGGCATGGCCGTGCACTGCGCTTGCACGGGCATATTGCACTGGACGCGCTAGGCCACATCTTGGCCATGCGGTTTGAAAATCAGGTCGATGTCGGTGCCTATAACGTCTACTACAGTACCCACATTGGGGCGCGCAACCTGTCCATCACCATGGGTGGTGCCTATCAAGTGCCGGCCCTTCACATGTCGTCCCACATCTACTTCACCAACACCGTGCCGGTGTCTGCTTACCGGGGCGCGGGGCGGCCTGATATTGCTTATGCCATCGACCGCTTGATCGACCACGCTGCGCACCAACACGGGCTGGACGGCCTGGCCATTCGCCGGAAAAACTTCATATCGCCCCAAGCCTTTCCCTACACTACCGCAAACCAAACGGTGTACGACAGCGGCCAGTTTGAGGCGGTGATGGACCACGCCATCGGCATGAGCGAACCCCAAGGCTTTGCCCAGCGCCGCGCCGATGCTTTACAGCGCGGCTGTTTGCTCGGACGCGGCTTGGCTTATTACTTGGAGGCGTCTGGCCCAGGCGGTGCTGCCAAAGACCAAGTGCGTGGCAGCTTTGACGCGCAAGGAGTTCTGTCGCTGCATGCCCTGACCGGTGCCTCGGGCCAAGGCCACGAAACCAGCTTTGCACAAATTGTGGAAAACGAAATCGGCCTGCCCGCCAGTGCCGTGCGCTATCTCGCTGGCGAGCCCCAACAAGGCCTGGTGGGCAACACCACCGGTGGCTCGCGCACCTTGTACGGCGTGGGCAGCGCGATCAAAAACCTGTGCCAACAATTGATGACCCAGACCAAGCCCGCCATCGCGGCATTGTGGACATGTGTCGAAGCAGACATCACCCATGTCAAAGGTGAGTGGCAAGAGGTGGGTGGCGCAAAACGCCGTTTGCACTTTGCCGACTGGATCACCAGCTTGGGCGCTCAAGCGGCCCAAGTACATGCCGTGGGTGAGGCCACCTCTGGGATGACCTTCCCCAATGGCTGCCATATCGCAGAGGTCGAAATCCATATTGCCACCGGCGTGGCCGAGGTGGCGCACTACTGGGCGGTTGATGATGTGGGTCTGGTCATCTCACCTGAGCAGGTGCTGGGCCAAGTGCAAGGCGGGGTGGTGCAGGGCATGGGGCAAGCCTTTGGCGAGCATGCCATTTACGACCGCGAAACCGGCCAACTGTTGACGGGCTCCTACATGGACTACCCCATGCCGCGTGCGGGCGGTTTAGTGCGCCACTTTCACCACGAAACCCATGCCGTGCACACAGCGCTCAATTTGTTGGGATCCAAAGGCGTTGGTGAGTCGGGTTGCTCGGGCTCGTTACCGGCCTTGGCCAACGCAGTCACTGACGCATTGCGCCAGGTGGGCGCACCGCCCATCGACATGCCCTTCACACCAGCCAAGTTATGGGCTGCCATGCTGGCCGCACCGCGCAGGCCATGACGTGCTGGTAGTGTTTTGTAGGCGTCACTTAAACACGAGCGACACAGGCCAGTGCAAACCCTGATCAGAATAAACGCTAAATTAAGAATATCTCTTACACACAATTCATTTGAAACATAAAAGGTCAAGCATGAGCACCATGCCGCTCCAGGTTAACGGCAAGTCAACGCGTTCTTGTGTCACGCCAATCTCTTCGGTAGTGGATAAAAAAATCACCACGATTGAAGGTCCGTCTCTTCATGGCGAGCACAAATTACAAAAAGCTTGGGTGGCCGAGTAAGTGCCGCAATGTGGCTGCTGCCAATCTGGGTAAATTGTGCAAGGTGCTGCGAAGGAGGCGTAAATCATATCCACGACTCAACAGACAAACGCCATGAAGCACTGAACATTTTTGGCCAGCGCCAGCGGCTTGACCTTTTCTTTGGCACTCGGTGGCGTGAGCATGAACGGCAAGGATGCACTTGCCGCTGACAACGCATTCAAACTGAATGCTTGGATCACGATTCGCACAGATAACAGCATCAGCTTGATGGTGCCCACTGCCGCAATGGGACAAGGCACCCTGACTGCCCTGCCTTTGTCAAATGGCGGACAAGCCTCTCTTGCAAGCGAGGCCATACCTGGCTACTACAAACCCTTGCGCATGGCCATCCAACCCACCAACGTGTTGGCCCAACTTGAGGGGCAGCCGTATTTGGTTTGTCGGTGGCACTGCTTGAGGAATTGACCATCCAAAACGGAGCGCCGGTTCAATCGAACTTCAATGACTACCCCGTGCTGCGAATGAGTGACATGCCTGAAATCCATACCAAGCTCGTCAAGTCTGATGCGGCGCCTACTGGCATGGGGAAAATTGGGGTGTTGCCTGTGGCACCGGCGATCGCCAACGCCGTGTTTCAAATCACGGGTAAACGACTGCGTGCTTTGCCGATGTCGCCGCAACGCGTCAAAACCGCTTTGACCTGATAAGCGAGATGGTCTTTTCAATGACATGGCGCGTTTGATGCGTTAACAAATGTCTGACAAAGCCTGGCTTGGCATTCCCACAATTCACTAAAAAGCCCGGACATGTCCGGGCTTTCATGTTCTCGCTGTGCTGCCTGCACAGAACTTTGAATGATCAGTCCAGCGCACTCTCGATTTCTGCAGTCAGCGCTGATCCCAGCCAATGTCCCAGATTTGACCGAATGTACAACTTCTCCTCCATGGTGCATATGCTGTTGCGGGCTTTCAGCCAAGCCAACGACGTTCGCATGCGCTCGGCCGGATGGTGAACAGTGTGCGCCATTGAGTTGAACTTCGATGGGGTGCACGAAAGCACGGCGGGCTGCACTTTAGCCTGCTTGAGCTTTGTTGTGGCAGCCAAGGCGGCTGTAGGCCCTGTTAAGAGTGCAAACAGAAAGCAAACCAATAGTCTGACCATCTTTACCTCCATACCAATGTCGTGAGTTCCAAAGGCAAGCATTTGGGGGGCTTGTCTGGGGGCTTCTACCGGGGGTAAGGCTGTTTTTGCAGCCTTTCGCATCGACAAACTGGCGGAAGAGGCGGGATTCGAACCCGCGGTGGGTTTAACCCCACGTACGCTTTCCAGGCGTATGACTTAAACCGCTCATCCACCCTTCCGCTAGCTCTCCATTCTAGCTTGCTACTGCGCGGCTTCGCCAAAGCGGTGGTTTTCGAGCTGTTCCAGCGTCACAAAGCGCAGAGCCGCTGCGTGCGTGCTTTCCAGCACCACGGGTGGGGCCACGCCTGCAGCCAGGGCCTCGGCCCAGCGGGTGGCGCACAGGCACCAGCGGTCGCCGGGCTGCAGGCCTTTAAAGCGGTATTCGGGGCGGGGCGTGGTCAGGTCGTTGCCGCGCGCCATTGAAAACGCCAAGAATTCGGCGGTGACTCGGGCGCAAATCAGGTGTGAGCCGGTGTCGGTCTCGTCTGTCTTGCAGCAGCCGTCCCTGAAGTAACCCGTCAGCGGGTCGTACGAGCAGGGCACCAGTGGTTTGCCTAAAACATTGATGACATCCATTTTTAAGCCTTGTTCGACGGGACCATTTTTGGGGCTGAGCTTGTCGATGCCGATACTTTGGTCATGAGAGATCAGTCTGCAGGCCGTCAAACACAGTTTGCGGCCAATGTAGCATCGTGCCAGTCCAATGCCATATTATCTCCGTACACTTCGCAAGTCCTTCTCGCTCACGCTTTTGTTGCCGCTTTATTCATCACCATCTTTATCGCCATGAAATTTCGCTTTCCCATCGTCATCATTGACGAAGACTTCCGTTCTGAAAACACCTCTGGCCTGGGGATTCGTGCCCTCGCGCAAGCCATTGAGACAGAGGGCTTTGAGGTACTTGGCGTCACCAGCTACGGCGACTTGAGCCAGTTTGCCCAGCAGCAGAGCAGGGCGAGCGCCTTTATTTTGTCAATTGACGACGAAGAATTCACCCCCGGCCCTGACCTGGACCCGGCAGTTTTGAACTTGCGCAACTTCATTGAAGAGGTGCGCCGCAAAAACTTGGACGTGCCGATTTACGTTTACGGCGAAACCAAAACCTCTCGCCATATCCCCAACGACATTCTGCGTGAGCTGCACGGCTTTATTCACATGTTTGAGGACACGCCCGAGTTTGTGGCGCGCCATATTCTGCGGGAGGCCAAAAGCTACCTTGAAGGCGTGCAGCCACCGTTCTTCAAGGCGCTGCTCGATTACGCCGAAGACGGCTCTTACAGCTGGCACTGCCCCGGCCATTCGGGTGGCGTGGCGTTTTTGAAAAGCCCGGTGGGCCAGATGTACCACCAGTTTTATGGTGAAAACATGCTCCGCGCTGACGTGTGCAACGCGGTCGAAGAGCTGGGCCAGCTGCTGGACCACGACGGTGCGATTGGCGCCAGTGAGCGCAACGCGGCGCGTATTTTTAACGCTGACCACTGCTTTTTTGTCACCAACGGCACCTCGACCAGCAACAAGATTGTGTGGCACCACACCGTGGCACCGGGCGACGTGGTGGTGGTCGACCGCAACTGCCACAAGTCGGTCTTGCACGCCATCATCATGACCGGCTCGATTCCGGTGTTCCTCAAGCCGACGCGCAACCACTTTGGCATCATCGGACCGATTCCGCAAAGCGAGTTTGAACCCGACGCGATTCGCGCCAAGATAGAAGCCAACCCGCTGCTCAAGGGCGTCAAGGGCATCAACAAAATCAAGCCGCGGGTGATGACGCTGACCCAGTCCACCTATGACGGCGTGCTGTACAACACCGAGACCATCAAGGGCATGCTCGACGGTTATATCGACAACCTGCACTTTGACGAAGCCTGGCTGCCGCACGCGGCGTTTCACCCGTTTTACGGCAGTTACCACGCCATGGGCAAAAACCGCATTCGCCCGAAAAACGCCGTGGTTTATGCGACCCAGTCGATTCACAAACTGCTCGCCGGCATCAGCCAGGCCAGCCACGTGCTGGTGCAGGACTCGCAAGATGTCAAGCTGGACCGGCATTTGTTCAACGAGGCGTACTTGATGCACACCTCGACCTCGCCGCAGTACAGCATCATTGCCAGTTGCGACGTGGCTGCCGCCATGATGGAGCCGCCGGGCGGCACCGCCTTGGTAGAAGAAAGCATTGCCGAGGCGCTCGACTTTCGCCGCGCCATGAAGAAAATCGACGCCGAGTATGGCGACGACTGGTGGTTCAAGGTCTGGGGGCCGGACAAGTTTGAAGGCGACGGCGTTGGCGAAGAGGGCATTGGCAACGCCAAAGACTGGATCATCAAAGGCGAATCGCGCAGCGCCAAGACCGCCAAAAACGGCGCCAACAACTGGCACGGCTTTGGGCAAATGGCCACCGGCTTTAACATGCTCGACCCGATCAAGGCGACCATCGTCACGCCGGGCATGGACCTCAATGGCAAGTTTGCCAAAACCGGCATTCCGGCCAGCATCGTGACCAAGTTTTTGGCCGAGCACGGCGTGATCGTTGAAAAAACGGGTCTGTACAGTTTCTTCATCATGTTCACCATCGGCATCACCAAGGGCCGGTGGAACACGCTGCTGACCGCCTTGCAGCAGTTCAAGGACGACTACGACAAGAATGCCGCCATGTGGCGCATCCTGCCCGAGTTTTGCCAAAAGCACCCCAAGTACGAAAAGATGGGCCTGGCCGACTTGTGCCAGCACATTCACACCATGTACGCCAAGTACGACATCGCCCGGCTGACGACCGAGGTTTACCAAAGCGATTTGCAGCCTGCCATGAAGCCCAGCGACGCCTACGCCCACATTGCCCACCGCACCACCGAGCGGGTCGAGATTGACCACCTGGAAGGCCGCATCACGGTTGGCCTGGTCACGCCTTACCCGCCGGGTATTCCGCTGTTGATTCCGGGCGAAGTATTCAACAAAAAAATCGTGGATTATTTGAAGTTTGCGCGTGAGTTCAACGCCCAGTGCCCGGGCTTTGAGACCGACATTCACGGCTTGGTGGAGCAGGTCGATGCCAAAGGCAAGCTGCGGTATTACGCGGATTGTGTCGGCAAGTAATATTCAAATATCGCTCAAATCGAACGATTCGTGCCAATAATCTGCTAGCATGTGCTCATGCAAGTTCTCAGCGCCAACTACGCCAAAACCCAGTTCGGGCAAATGATCGACATGGCTCAAAAAGAGCCTGTTCGCATCACACGTCACAACCGTGTCGTGGGCGTGATGGTGTCGGCGCAAGACTACGACGACATGCGGGCGTTTTATGCCGACCGCCTCAAGCAAACGCTGCAAGCCACGGCTAACTCGGCGCGCGAACGTGGATTGACGCAAGACAAACTCGACGAGTTGCTGAGCGACGAGAGCTGAACTTTCGGCTTTTGGCGACAAAGCCATGCAAATTGTCATCGACACCAACGTCATCATCAGTGCCGCACTGTCGCCTGACGGCGTGCCCGCAAAGCTGCTGGCCAAGGCGCTGACGGACCACCACTTGGTGTTCACCAACGCCACTTTTGCAGAACTTGAGTCACGCCTGTGGAAACCCAAGTTTGACCGCTACACCACACTGGAAGAACGCAAAGCCGTTTTGCACGACATCAGTGCAGCGGCCATTTGGGTCGATGTGCCGCAGGGCATGGCTAACACGACTTTCAGCCGTGACGCCAAGGACGATATGTTCATTCACGCCGCCATCGCAGCCGAGGCAAGGCTGTTGATCACGGGTGACCAGGACTTGCTGGTGTTAACCGAAAGCCTGAACGACAGTCATCAACTGCTTGTTTGCAGCCCTGCTGAAGCGTTAGTTAAACTATAAAATTGCTATAAATAAATGAGCATATGACTCAAGTATTTATTGGGCTAAAGCCTTATTTGGCGGGTTTTTTATGGGTATGCAGGCGCAGCCAGTCGGCAAAAGCGTCTTCTGTGATCTCGCCAGCAGCAACGGCCAGCATGGTGAATACGCAATCCGCATCATCGACAACCAGGCGCCAACCATTGAGCTGTAAAAACAGCTCTGCCGCCACCAACGCGGTTCGCTTGTTGCCGTCGATAAATGCATGGTTGCGCGAAATTCCGTAACCGTAAGCAGCGGCTAGGGCTGCTGCATCAGGGTTGCCGTAGGCAGCCAGGTTTTCCGGTTTGGCCAAGGCTGATTCAAGCAGATTGCCGTCGCGCAGGCCCGCGCCGCCTCCGTGCTCGGCCAGCTGCATGTCGTGGATGGCGATCAATACGGTGCGGTCTATCCAGCGCCAGCTTGTCATTTGGCCAGCTCGCGCAGCACCGCACGGCGCTCTTTCATGATCTCGCGACCCAGGCGCATTTGTTCTTCAAATTCAGGGTTGTAGGTCGTGATGCGCAAGCCGTCAGGCGTTTCAGTGACATAAAAATCGTCACCTTTTTCAAGCCGCATTTGAGCCAGCAAGTCTTTAGGAAAGATAGCGCCGACCGAATTACCAATTTGCGTGAGTTTGAGCATGTGCATGATGTGACTCCGTTATTACGAATGTAATACTAAACCGGGTCGGTCTGTCGGTCAAGTTATTTGCTTGAAGTTATTTCATTGATGCAGTCTGCTATTTTTTTAATAGCTGCACACACATGAAATCATTGGGCCGGGCGCGGTGGCAATCGCGCAGCGTCAAGCGGTCAGCTTTTCAACATGCGCCTGGCGGGTGTACAAAAAGTCAATCACCGCTTTGCGGTAAGCCAGGTATTGGGTGCTTTCAGCCAGTGCTACCCGGTTGCGCGGACGCGCCAGCTGGATGTCCAGCACTTCACCAATCGTGGCTTGCGGCCCGTTGGTCATCATCACAATGCGGTCGCTCAGCAGCACGGCTTCGTCCACGTCGTGGGTCACCATCACCACCGTGCTGTGGGTTTTGTCCACAATGGCCAGCAGTTCGTCTTGCAACTTGGCACGGGTCAAGGCGTCAAGCGCACCAAAGGGTTCGTCGAGCAGCAGCACTTTGGGCTCCATCGACAGCGCACGCGCAATGCCCACGCGCTGCTTCATGCCGCCTGAGATTTCGCCGGGCCGCTTTTGGGCGGCGGCTGTCAGGCCGACCATGGCCAGTACGGCGTCGGTGCGGGCCTTGAGTTGGGCTTTGTTCTCGCTGCTGCTAAAAACGCGTTCAACCGCCAGGTATACGTTTTCAAAACACGTCAGCCAGGGCAGCAGTGAATGGTTTTGAAACACCACTGACCGCTCTGGCCCGGGGCCGGCGATTTCGCGGTTGGCGCAAATCAGGCTGCCTTCGGTGGGCCTGGTCAAACCGGCGATCAGGTTGAGCAGGGTTGACTTGCCGCAGCCCGAGTGGCCAATCAGCGCGACAAACTCGCCTTTGGCGACTGTCAGGTTGACGTTTTTCAGGGCGCAGAACGGCCCTTTTTTGGTCTTGAAGGTTTGTTCGACGTTCTGGATTTCGATGTACTTGGAAGTGAGTGATGACATGGTATTTTCCTAGTTCATGGCGACCGTGGAACCGGCTTTGCCGGGCCACTGGTGGCGCCCCCTTGAGGGGGAAGCGCCAAAGGCGCTTCGGGAGTGGTTCAAGTTCTTACCTCTTCAAACGTGAAGGCGGTGGCGATTTTGATCAGCGCAAACTCTAGGATCAAACCCACAACGCCAATCACAAAAATCGCGATGATGATGTTCTTGACATTCAGGTTGTTCCATTCGTCCCAGACCCAAAAGCCGATGCCGACGCCGCCTGTCAGCATCTCTGCCGCCACAATCACCAGCCAGGCGGTACCCACCGCCAGTCGCACCCCAGTCAGCATGTAGGGCAGCACCGCCGGAAACAAAATCTTGGTGAAAATTTTCCATTCAGACAGGTTCAGCACCCGTGCCACGTTCATATAGTCTTGCGGCACGCGCTGAACACCCACCGCGGTGTTGATGATCATCGGCCAGATCGAGCAGATAAAAATTGTCCAGATGGCCGCCGGGTTGGCACCCTTGAACACCAGCAAGCCAATCGGCAACCAGGCCAGCGGTGACACCGGGCGAAGCAAGCTGATGAGCGGGTTGAACATGCTGCTCAAAAACTTGAAGCGGCCAATCATGAAACCCACCGGAATCCCGACGATGGCGGCCAGGCCAAAACCCAGCGCCACCCGCTTGAGGGACGACAGGATGTTCCAGCCAATGCCCTGATCGTTGGGCCCCTTGCTGTAAAACGGGTCACTGAAGATCGTGACCGCCTGGCTGAAGGTGGCGCTCGGCGATGGAATGCTGCCTTTGCTGCTGATGGATATCGCCATCCACAGCAAGACCAAAAATGCAAAGCCCAAAATGGGCGGCATGATACCCATCCAAATGAACGACAGGTCGCGCGTTGGCCTGGAGGCTGCTACTGGCGCAGTGTTTTCGGTAGTTGACATATCTTTTAGGGCTGTAGACCCCTGTTTATGTGTGCGAGCAGCTCCTGAATCAGTAGCGCCTGAGCTGCCTGCATTGTTGACCTCATGAAAAACAGCAGCAACCATGGTGTGTGCCTGATGAAAGGTGAATCGGCTGCTGGATGTCAGGCTTTGACTTTGAAGCTGTCGGCGTACTTGGCAGGGTCTTTGCCGTCCCACACCACGCCGTCCATCATCTTGCTGCTGCGCATGACGTCTTTGGGCACACTGACTTTCGCTGCGCTAGCGGCCTGCTTGTAAATGTCAATGTGGTTGACCTGCTTGGCCATGGCCAGATAGTCCACATGGTCTTTGATCAAGCCCCAGCGTTTGTGCTGGGTCAAAAACCACATGCCGTCAGACAGGTACGGAAAGTTGACCGCGCCATCGCCTGAGAACTTCATGTAGTTCGGGTCGTCCCAGGTCTTGCCCATGCCGTTTTGGTAGCGGCCCAAAATGCGCTGGTTGATGGCGTCCACGCTGGTGTTGACGTAGCTCTTGTCGGCAATGGTTTCGGCCATCTTGGCTTTGTTGCTCAGGCTGGCATCAATCCACTTGCCCGCTTCCAGAATGGCGGCGGTCACGGCGCGCGCGGTGTTCGGGTTCTTTTTGACGAACTCGGCTGTGCTGCCCAGCACTTTTTCTGGGTGGTCTTTCCAGATGTCCTGGGTGGTGATGGCGGTCACGCCAATGCCGTCAATGATGGCGCGGTGGTTCCAGGGCTCGCCCACGCAAAAACCGTCCATATTGCCAACCCGCATGTTGGCCACCATTTGCGGTGGCGGCACGGTGATGACTTTGGCGTCTTTCCAGGGGTTGATGCCATTGGCCGCCATCCAGTAATACAGCCACATGGCGTGGGTGCCGGTGGGGAAGGTCTGGGCGAAGGTGTATTCACGCTTGTCGGTCTTCATCAGCTTGGCCAGTGACGGGCCGTCAACCGCGCCCTTGTCGGCCAGTTTTTTGCTCAGCGTGATGGCCTGGCCGTTGTTGTTCAGCGTCATCAGCACGGCCATGTCTTTTTTCGGGCCAGCGGTGCCTGCGTGCACGCCGTAGATCAGGCCGTAGAGGGAATGGGCAAAGTCCAGCTCGCCGCTGACCAGCTTGTCACGCACGCCGGCCCAACTGGCTTCCTTGGTGGGGACGATGGTGACGCCATGCTTTTTGTCAAAGCCCAGCACCGAGGCCATCACCACCGACGCGCAGTCTGTCAGGGGAATAAAACCAATTTTGACCTCTTTCTTTTCAGGCGCATCAGAGCCCTGGGCGTACACCACAGCGCGCAGGGCGGGGCTGATACCCACAGCGCCAACGGCGGCCGCTTGCAACACATGGCGGCGCGTGATGGAAGGTTTGAGCAGTTCAGTCATTCAAAAACTCCTGGAAAGTTGAAAAAGAGGTCGGGAAGCAAAAAGAAAAAAAGGCGTTCGACCGGTGCCGCCGCAGTCAAGCGGGGGCAGGGTTCGAACGCCTTTGTTCATGGAGCCAGTCACTTCGCCGTTGAAGTCGCTGGCCGATAAAGCAGTGTGAGCAAAACCTGTGCCAAGAACCTTCAAGAGCCTTTCATAGCCTTGAATGGCTTTGGAAATCAGTAAAACCAGCTTTTTTATCAATAAAAAGTGCCTGAGGTCCTATATATGATTGGGTGACTAGCTACTATCTTGATAGCGTCTTGCAGTCTGGTCTTGTCCAGCTTGAAGACTGCACCGCATTTGTGCGCTGCACCAATAAGGGATTTCCCGGCCTGGCGCTCAGCCCAGCAGATCGGCCGCATCCAGCATGCGCTGCGCGACTTCGCCTAGGCGCAGGCCTTTGTCCATTGCAGCCTTGCGCAGTCGGTCGTAGGCGACTTTCTCACTCAGGCCCTGCCGCTGCATCAGCAGGCCCTTGGCGCGGTCAATCACCTTGCGGTCTTGCAGCTCGGTTTTGGCGTGGGCCAGTTCCAGGCGCAAGCCCTGTTCGTGCTCAAAGCGGGCCATTGCCACATCCAAAATCGGGCGAATGCGGTCGGGCGACAAGCCGGCCACGATGTAGGCCGATACGCCTGCGGCCACCGCATCTTTGACATGGCTGGTGTCGTTGTCGTTGGTAAACAGCACAATCGGCCGCCGCGCATACCGGGTCGCCATCACCACGTGTTCCAGGCTGTCGCGCGCTTCACTCTCGGCATCAATGATGATCATGTCAGGCTGAAGTTGCGCCAGCCGCTCGTCAAGAAAGGTGTCTGCCGGGAGCACGGCAATGACGTTGTAGCCGTTTTCAAGCAGGCCAATGCGCAACTGGCGGGAGCGTTCGGCCAACGCTGCCGACCGCTCGTCGTCATCTGATTCAGCCAGATCTGGTGCAATAACGACAAGGCGAAGCGACTGTGACGGGGTCATGTGTTCACTTTGCAATATTCACGCCAAACATCAATTTTTCAAGCCAATTGCTGACACAGTGGCGCTTGAGTGACGCGAATGTGGCCGATGTCTTGAGCTTTGTGCGCAGCAACTGGGGCAACCGGGCCGAGGCCGTGTCGCCATCGCAGGCTGCCAACGTCAGGAAGGCATTGGCCGCGCAGCCGTGATGCCAGGTGCCGCCTTTACACTGGGCGCATGATTGTTTTAGGTTTTGAATCGAGCTGCGACGAGACCGGTGTCGCACTGGTGGACTGTTCTGGCCTGGGCGTGCCGCGCTTGCTGTCGCAGGCGCTTTTCAGCCAGATTGACATGCACCAAGCCTATGGCGGCGTGGTGCCCGAGTTGGCCAGCCGCGACCACATTCGCCGCGTTTTGCCGTTGACACAGCAGGTGCTGGCAGCGGCAGCCATCCCTTTAAAAGACGTTGACGTGGTGGCCTACACGCGCGGCCCCGGTTTGGCCGGCGCGCTGCTGGTTGGCGCTGGGGCGGCCTGCGCCATGGCGGCGGCGCTGGGCAAGCCGGTGATGGGCGTGCACCACCTGGAAGGGCATTTACTGTCGCCTTTTTTGAGCGCGGACCCGCCGGTGTTTCCCTTCGTGGCGCTGCTGGTGTCTGGCGGCCACACCCAGCTGATGCGGGTTGACCGTGTTGGCAGTTACGAGTTGCTGGGCGAAAGCATTGACGACGCTGCGGGTGAGGCTTTTGACAAGTCGGCCAAACTGATGGGCTTGCCGTATCCGGGCGGGCCGCATTTGGCCAAGCTGGCAGAAGGCGGCGACGCTGCGGCTTTCAAGCTGCCGCGCCCATTGCTGCACAGCGGCAATCTCGACTTTTCATTTGCCGGATTGAAAACCGCCGTACTGACGCAGGCCAAAAAACTCGGCAACGACGTTGACGCGCGCAAAGCTGACCTGGCTGCATCGACACAAGCGGCCATTGTGGAAGTGCTGGTTAAAAAATCAATGGCTGCGATGCTGCAAACGGGTTTGACGCGGCTGGTGGTGGCCGGCGGCGTGGGTGCCAACGCGCTGCTGCGCAGCGAGCTGAACGCGGCATGCGCCAAGCGCAAGATTCGGGTGCACTACCCGGAGCTGCACCTGTGCACCGACAACGGCGCCATGATTGCGCTGGCAGCTGGCATGCGGCTGCAAGCGGGGCTGGAGACCTTGCAGGGCGGCTACACTTTCGACGTCTTGCCGCGCTGGAGTTTGCAAGCATCTTCGCATTAAACAAGTCTGCAGCCTAATAAAATTGGGCGCGAGCAGCTCCTAAATCAATAGTAAGTATCGATAGTCATGACCTTCAAGTGTCTTTTGGCCGGGCTTTGCCTGGCGGTTTCGTCTATGGCCAGCGCCCAGCCTGCACCTGTCAAAGTGGCCCTGATTGAAAGCCTGTCAGGCCCGTTTGCCAACACCGGCGAAGCCGTTTTTCGCAACCTGGTGTGGGCTACCGAGCGCGTCAATGGGCGCGGTGGTGTCAAGCTGCCGGGTGGTGCGCGGCCGCTGCTGATCGAGCGCTACGACAGCAAAGGCCAAAACGAAGAGGCCCTGAGTGCCTTGCGCGCGGCCATCGACGACGGGGTAACGGTCATCGCGCAAGGCAATTCGTCGGCCACCGCGGCGGTGCTGATCGACGCGATCAACAAACACAACGAACGTGAGCCTGGCAAACGGGTGCTGTTTTTAAATTATTCGGCGGTGGACCCGGCGCTGACGAATGACAAATGCAGCTACTGGCATTTCAGGTTTGACGCCCATGCTGACATGCGCATGACGGCCTTGATGGAAGTATTGAAAGACGACAAATCTGTCAAAAGCATTTACCTGATCGGGCAGGACTACAGCTTTGGCCAGTCGGTATTGAAAGAAGCCAAAAGGCAAATCACGGCGCAGCGGCCAGACCTGCAAGTGGTGGGCGACGAACTGCACCCACTGGGCCGGGTCAAAGACTTCATTGCCTATGCCGTCAAAATCAAGGCCAGCGGGGCGCAGGCGGTCCTGACAGGCAACTGGGGCAATGACCTGACGCTGCTGATCAAGGCCGCCAAAGACGTGGGCTTTGACGGCAAGTTCTACACCTTTTATGGCAACGCGTTGGGAGCGCCAGCGGCGATTGGCGACGCGGGTGTGGGCAAGGTGATTGCCGTGGCGGAGTGGTTTCCGAATGCTGCCGGTGCGCCATCAGAAGCTTTTTACCAGTCGTTTCGCCAGCGCTTTCCGGTTGCAAAAGATGACTACGTTCATATGCGGATGCAACTGGTGATCGAAGCACTGGCGCAGAGCATTGAAAAAGCCGGCTCGATCGAAGCCGGTGCCGTGGCTGCGCAGATGGAAAATGCTTCCGTATCGATGGCGGGGCAAACGGGTACGATGCGCGCGGCTGATCACCAGTTCCAGCAGCCTTTGCTGGTGGCCCAAATGGGCAAGCTGGGCGATGCAGGCGTGAAGTTTGACGTGGAAGGTTCCGGCTACGGCTTTCGGGTGATCAAGACGATTGCGAGCAACAAGGCAGCGATGCCCACAAGCTGCAAAATGGTCAGGCCTTAACTATTCTTTAACTTCTTTTACCGTCCTATTGGAAAGTCACCATGCGTCAGGCCGTTTTAAATCTTGAAGAGTCCATGATCCGTCAGGTTGCCAATGCGGGCATGGGGCGCAGCGATGTGCTGAAGTTCTGGTTTGGCGAAAGCGATGAAGTCACGCCGCAGTTCATCCGTGACGCCGCCATCGCCTCCGTGCAGCAGGGCGAAACCTTTTATGCGCACAACCTGGGCCTGCCCGAGCTGCGCGATGCGATTACTGCTTACACAAATGGATTGCGGGTGTCAGGCGCTGCAAAAATAGGAGCAGAACGGATTGCCGTCACAGCCGGTGGTGTCAATGCCCTGATGCTGGCCGTACAGGCGCTGGTCAACAGTGGTGACGAGGTGGTGGTCGTCACCCCGGTGTGGCCCAACCTCACCGCGCAGCCGGCCATCATGGGCGCGGTGGTGAGGTCTGTCAGCCTGAAGCCCACGGCAGGCGCGTGGCAGCTGGACATGGCCGAGCTGCTGAACGCTGTCACGCCGCAAACCCGGCTGCTGGTCCTGAACGCGCCGAACAACCCGACGGGCTGGACGCTGTCGCGCGCCGAACAACAAACTTTGCTGGCGCACTGCCGCAAGACCGGGACCTGGATTTTGGCGGACGAGGTCTACGAGCGGCTTTATTTTGACGCTACGCCCAACGGTTGCGCGCCCAGTTTCCTGGATGTTGCTGAACCCGATGATCAGCTGATCGTCGTCAACAGTTTTTCCAAAAGCTTTTTGATGACCGGCTGGCGGCTCGGCTGGCTGGTGATGCCGCCGGCCATGACGGAGCAAATGGGCAAGCTGATTGAGTTCAACACCTCTTGTTCGCCGGTCTTTATTCAGCGTGCCGGTTTGGTCGCGATCGAACGTACGCTGGAGGTGACGCCGCAGGTGGTGGCGCACTTGAAGACCTGCCGAGACACGCTGGTGCCGCTGCTCCAGGCCATGCCTGGCGTTCAAGTGGCGCCGGCCAAGGGCGGCATGTACGCGTTCTTCAGACTGAGCGATCAGGCGCGCTTTGGTGACTCTTTGTCGGTTGCCAAGCGTCTGGTGCTGGAGGCCGGATTGGGCCTGGCACCCGGAAATGCATTCATGGTCAACGCTGGCGCTGATGCCCAAGGCTGGCTGCGCTGGTGCTTTGCCAGCCAGGATTTGAATCGCCTGCGGCTGGGAGCGCAGCGGCTGGAACACTGGCTTGGGCTATAATCTGAGGCTTCGCCCGGCGCTGCTGGGTGATACACGACGACAAAACGGTTAAATCTCACGGTGAGAAGACTGTGTCGCTCGCAAGTTGCACTTTGGTGCGGAGTATTTTTATGATCGCAAAATCCATCAAGGCTGAGATTGTTCAGTCCAACGCGCGTGCCCCTGGTGACACGGGCAGCCCGGAAGTCCAGGTCGGCTTGCTGACCGGTCGCATCAATGAGTTGATGCCCCACTTCAAAACCCATGCCAAAGACCACCACGGTCGCCGCGGCCTGCTGCGTATGGTGAGCCGTCGCCGCAAGCTGCTGGACTACCTGAAGTCCAAAGACGCTGACCGTTACACCGCGCTGATCGCCAAACTTGGTCTGCGCAAGTAAGTTATAAATTTATTGAAAACGCCTGAGTTAGTCACCTAGCTCAGGCGTTTTTTACTTTAAAACATTCGGAAAGACGGCAAAACGGATTCGAGCTGTGTCATTCCAGAAGTTTTTAATTGGACTCTGACCCCAATTAAGTGTTTCTGGAATGGCAAAGTTTCCATTAGCCAACATTCCGGGCCTTTCGCACTGCCTCAAGTGCGCGATATTTCTGGAGATGACTCATGAGTATTTTTAACAAAGTTAGCAAAACCTTCCAGTGGGGCCAGCACACGGTCACGATGGAAACCGGTGAAATCGCACGCCAATCGGGTGGTGCCGTAAAGCTCGACATGGACGGCACGGTGGTGCTGGCCACAGTGGTGGCGAAAAAAGACGCCAAGCCCGGCCAGGACTTCTTTCCCCTGACGGTGGATTACCTGGAGAAAACCTACGCTGCTGGCCGTATCCCCGGCAGTTTTTTCAAGCGCGAAGGTCGCCCCAGTGAATTTGAAACGCTGACGTCACGCCTGATTGACCGCCCGATTCGGCCGCTGTTTCCTGAAGGCTTCTTCAATGAAGTGCAGGTCGTGATTCATGTCTTGTCGCTCAACCCTGAAGTGGAAGGCGACATTCCCGCGCTGATCGCATCGAGCGCGGCGCTGGCCATTTCTGGCATTCCATTTAACGGCCCCATCGGCGCTGCGCGCGTGGCCTACATTGATGGTCAGTACGTGCTGAACCCCGGCAAAACCCAGCTCAAGGATTCCAAGATGGACCTGGTGGTGGCCGGTACCGAAGCCGCCGTGCTGATGGTCGAGTCTGAAGCCCAGCAACTGTCGGAAGAAATCATGCTGGCCGCGATTGTGTACGGCCACGAGCAAGGCAATATCGCGATCAACGCGATTCACGACCTGGTGCGCGATGCGGGCAAGCCGGTCTGGGACTGGAAAGCACCGGCCAAAGACGAACCCCTGATTGCCAAAGTCGGCGCACTGGCGGCTGCCAAGCTGCAAGCGGCCTACCAGATCCGAGCCAAGCAAGCCCGCACCCAGGCCTGCCGCGAAGTGACCACCGAGGTCATGGCTGCACTGAAGGCCGACGGCGCTGCGTTTGACCATGTCGCGGTTGAAGGCATGCTGTTTGACATCGAAGCCAAAATCGTTCGCAGCCAGATTTTGGCTGGCGAGCCTCGCATCGACGGTCGCGACACGCGCACCGTTCGTGCGATTGAAATCCGCAACAGCGTGTTGCCACGCACCCACGGTTCAGCCCTGTTCACACGTGGCGAAACCCAGGCGCTGGTGGTGACCACGCTCGGCACCGAGCGCGATGCACAGCGCATTGATGCGCTGAGCGGCGACTACGAAGACCGCTTCATGCTGCACTACAACATGCCTCCGTTCGCCACCGGCGAAACGGGCCGTGTCGGTTCACCAAAACGCCGCGAGATTGGCCACGGCCGTCTGGCCAAGCGCGCGCTGATTGCTGTGCTGCCAAGCAAAGAGGAGTTCCCGTACACCATGCGCGTGGTGTCTGAAATCACCGAGTCCAATGGCTCCTCGTCGATGGCTTCGGTCTGCGGCGGCTGTCTGTCGCTGATGGACGCTGGCGTGCCGATGAAAGCCCACGTGGCCGGAATCGCCATGGGTCTGATCAAGGAAGACAACCGCTTTGCCGTGTTGACCGACATTTTGGGTGACGAAGATCATCTGGGCGACATGGACTTCAAGGTGGCGGGCACCACGTTTGGTATCACCGCGCTGCAGATGGACATCAAAATCCAGGGCATCACCAAAGAAATCATGCAGGT
>CANJWZ010000016.1 GCA_947478725.1 Comamonadaceae bacterium | reverse complement strand
TTGCTCGCTGGCATCACTGTTTCAGTCGTACATACGGAGAATGAATATGAAATCCGCGTCATCTCGTTCCGAAAAGCAACCAAGCGCGAGTCGCAAATCTACTTCGATGAAATCCAAAACTGATTGGGCGCGCCATAAGTCTGGCGCTGGCGATGTGAAGCCGACGCCCGAACACCCGGAGGTTGAAGTAAAGCACATTGTTCGCGGCTTGGTTCGCAAAGGACTGAAGCCATTGCCTTCCAAGGCATCCATTTCGCTGCGCGTGGATCAAGATGTACTCGAATGGTTCAAGATGCAGGGATCTGGCTATCAGACGCGCATTAATACAGTTCTGAGGGCGTTCCGTGACGCTTCGGTTTAACTGGTCGGCCCACACGGACACACATCATGAGGTTGCCGCTTCGCGGCGTGCGCTGCCAGCCTTACAACGACGACGTTAAACGTCAACGAACCTTAAAGCCACCCAGATCCCGCATGCTGGCCAGCCGGTCGACATGTAGGGCCTCATCATGCAGCGCGTCGAGTCGATCTGCAGGCCACACGCGGCGCGCCAGGTCCATGAATTTGTCCCGGTACTCGGCCGGGTCAGCTGGATTGCCGGGTTCGCCGCGAATGGTGTCGCAATGCCCCGCCAGTTGCACGCCACTTTTGAGCACGATGCGCACGTCGCACAGCTGCTTATGCGGAAACTGCGCGCTGTAGTCGTCCACCTCCACCAGGTCAACCTTTTGCGTCAGTGCCGTGATGACGGGGTTTGCAGCGGCTTGATCATCAAAACATGTCAGCCCATGGCTGCGGTTGACGATGACGCTGGCCATGGCAAACGGCGTTGAAAAGCGCGTTGCAAAGGCGTTGCGAATGTCACGGCGGTTCAGGAAAGCCAGAAACTTGAAGCCACGCACCTCGATGCGTTCAATCTCGTCGGCCAGTGGCCAGCAGGAAGGCTCGCCCAAAGGTGCCAGCGCCTGCCGCAGGGCATCAATAGCGGCGTGTATCGGGCGGCCGCAGCCGTACAACTTGATGTAGCCTTCGCCCAGCAGCCAGCGCGAGCCCAGGTCCTTGACCAGCACATCGGGTTTGAAGTTGTCGAACAGCACCTCGTCACAGGTGGGCGTCAGCCCGTCGAGTGGCCCGGTAAAACCGCTTTTGACCAACCGCACGGCGGTCTGGCCCATGGTGGCGCTGTGCGACGCGTACCAGTTGCGCAGTGTCGCGCCGTCTTTCATGCTTTGGCGGTTACCGGCGATGGGCGATGAGCCGGCCAGATTGATCAGCTCCCGCATCTGCACGGCATCTAAGCCCATCAGTCGCCCCACGGCGACTGCGGCGCCCACCACGCCGTAAGTGCCATGCGGGTGCAGGCACATGCGCATGTCGCAGGCGCTGCCGATGCGGGCGCAAACCTCGTAGCCAATAGCGCAGGCGAGTAAAAAGTCTGAGCCGCTTTTGCCCAGCTGCTGGGCCACTGCCAGCGCGGCGGGAATCACCTGAATGCCGGGGTGGCCATTGCTGGTCAGGTTGCCTTCGTCCAGCTCCAGCCAGCAGCCCGCCGCCGCGTTCAGGGCTGCTGCATCGATCGGGTTCAGGCTGGCACCCGTCCCCAGCACCGCAGCCTGGCCAGCGCCTGAAAGCTCAAGCTGCTGCGCCAGCATGGCCTGCATTTCAGGCTGCTGATTGCCAATCGCGCAAGCAGCCAGCGTGTCTGCCACGATATAGCGCAAATGCTGCAAGGCCCTGGGCGTCACGTCAGCCAACTGCGCCGAGCAGACGAACGCGGTCAACTCATCAAGGTAATCAGTACTGGCGGCTGCAGGGGTTGGTGAACCGGTCATGGTGTGGGTGGTGAAAATTATTCACGGAATGTTTATAAATATACTTTGCAATTGATTAAGAATAATTTATTCTGCACCACGACCTTCTGAACACCTGATTTGGAGCTTTGCATGCGACTTGACCGACGAACTGCCATCGCAGGGGCCTTGCTGCCCATGGCCTTGCTGTGCGCACCTCTTCCTGCCGCTGCGCAGTCGTTTCCAGACCGGCCCATCAAACTCATCGTCCCCTTTGGCGCTGGCAGTGCGGTTGACACCATTGCCAGGGCCATCGCCGCGCAGGTCGCCGAGCAAACTGGACAGGGCGTGCTGGTTGACAACCGCACCGGCGCCAACGGCATCATTGCCGCTGAAGCTGTCGCCAAATCGCCAGCCGACGGCTACACGCTGTTCATGCCCAACGACGGCATCATGGCTGCCAACCCGGCCCTCTACGCCAAACTGCCCTATGACCCGATCAAGGACTTTGCACCCGTTACCCTGACATCTACCGTGCCGCTGGTGTTGGTGGGCAACCCGGCATTTGCGGCAAAAACCGTTCCCGAACTCATCGCGTTGGCCAAAGCCAAGCCCGGCAGTATCAATTACTCATCGACCGGATCAGGTTCTGCCCAGCATCTGGCGATGGAGTTTTTTATTGAGGCCGCAGGCGTCAAGATGACCCATGTACCCTACAAGGCGATGGGCCCAGCCCTGACCGATGTGATTGCCGGCACGGTGCCGCTGATGTTTTCGGGCATGTCCAACGTGATCGCGTTTGTCAAAGACGGCAAGCTGCGCGTTTACGGCGTGAGCACGCCCAAACGCTCGACGGCCATGCCTGACGCGCCGACGATTGCCGAAGCAGGTCTGCCCGGTTACGGCTATGCCGCCTGGAACGGCATCGTCGCCCCCGCCGCCACACCGCCAGAGGTTGTGCGCAAGCTGCACAGTGAGTTTGCCAAAGCCATTGCCAACCCAGCGCTGCGGGCCAAACTGGCCAGCCTGGGTTTTGATCTGGTCGGTGCAGGCCCGGAAGAATTTGGCAACCTGATCAAAACCGACGTGGCCCGCCTGGGCAAACTGGTGCGGGTCGCTGGCATACAGGCCAACTGACCAGCGCCTTTGACACACCCATGCCTGATGTTCCCCAAGCCGCGCCTGGCGCAGGCGACTACCTCGACCAGCTCGCCCGCTTTGTTGGCCTGACACCCGAAGAAGACATTCCCGAGGCGGTGCTGGTGCGCACGCGCGAGATTTTGCTTGACTCTTTCCCGGTGCTGGCCTGCGGCATGCGCACTCCTGAACTGGTGGCGCTGTCGGACAAGCAGGTCGCAAGCGCCGCCCCCGGCAAGTCCTGGGTGATTGGCAAGGGCTGCACCACCAACCGGCTGGACGCAGCCATGCTCAACGGCATTGCCGGTGCCTGGCTTGACTACGACGAAGGCAACTTTTTGGCCAACGGCCACCCGGGCATGCAAGTGATTCCTGCTGCCCTGGCCGTGGGGCAAGAACTTGGGCGCAGCGGGCGCTCGGTGCTGGCCACCATCGCACTGGCTTACGAGGTGGTCGCGCGCATTGGCATGGCCACCAAGATCAAGCTCATCATCAACCCGCACGGCACTTTTGGCGTGGTGGGCGCAGCCCTGGCCACAGCACGGCTGACGGGCATGCCCGCGCACCAGCTGCGCAACCTGGCCAGCCTGGCCGCATCAACCTGCATGGCCACCAACCGCCACACCATGCTGGACGGTGCCACTGTGCGCAACTGGTATGCGGGCCACAGTGGATTCATGGGGCAGATGGCGGCGCGGCTTGCCGAGTCAGGTTTCAGTGGCCCGTCAGACGGGGTCAACACCACCTTCAGCCTGGTGCTGGGCGACGGCTTTTCAGGTGCAAAAGCCATCGAAGGCCTGGGCCAGCGCTGGCTGCTGATGGAGGGCTACCTCAAGCTGTATCCGACTGCCCGTTATGTGCACTCGGCCATTGATGCTTTTTTTGATGCCGTGGCCAAGGCACCGCGCCGCATTGAGCCAGAAGAGGTGGTGCGTATTGATGTGAGCGCATACCGTCTGGCGGCCTACCTGGCCAACCAGCAGCCCAAGGACTGGTTTGGGACACGGTTTTCGATTCCGTTTGCCGTGGCGACGCTGCTGGTGGGCGGGCGCAACGGGCTGGAGGCTTTTTCTGACACAGCGGTGGCCGACCCACGCGTCATGGCGCTGGCGGCAAAAGTTTTTGTCACCGAAGACGAAAGCTACAGCGCGTCTTACCCTGCCGACCAGCGCGTCTCGCTCGTCATGCACCTGAAAGGCGGCAGCGCACTGCGCGGGCAATGCCACATCACCAGCGGTGAACCCACTCGCCCCCACAAAACCGAAGACCTTGAACGCAAATACCTTGACCTGGCCGAGCCGATATGGGGCCGGCAGCGTGCGGGGCAACTGCGTGACGCGATTCTGACCATCGACACCTGCGGCGACGTCAGCCAGCTG
The DNA here is from genome assembly GCA_947478725.1 of Comamonadaceae bacterium. GTDB lineage: Bacteria > Pseudomonadota > Gammaproteobacteria > Burkholderiales > Burkholderiaceae_C > Polaromonas. The sequence goes on along the minus strand of CANJWZ010000016.1, from coordinate 78,225 downwards.
GTGAGTTTTTATCCCTGAAGCGCTTAGATTGGATCACCCATGAAAAAATATCTGTCCGGTCTGCTGGCCACCGCCTGCCTGGCCTCAACCGCCCTTCACGCGCAAAGCGCCTGGCCCACCCAACCCGTGCGCTTTATCGTGTCGCAGTCGGCCGGCGGCAGCATTGACATTGCGGCGCGCCTGATTGGCCAAAAGCTGGGCGACGCGCTGGGCAAAACGGTGGTGGTGGACAACCGGGCCGGTGCCAACGGCATGATTGCAGGGGAGGCCGCAGCGCGCGCCACCGACGGCCACACCTTTTTGATGACCTCGCCCAGCACACTGACCATCAACCAGCATGTCTATAAAAAAGTGCCTTATGACGTGCCGCGTGATTTCGTGCCCGTCACGCAAACCACCTCTATTGTTTTCTTGCTGGTCGTCCCGGCAAGCTCGCCCTACAAAACACTGGCTGAACTGATTGCCGCCGCAAAAGCCAAGCCTGAGGCCATCAAATTTGCGTCAGCAGGCATTGGCAACCAGTCACAGCTGGCGGCTGAACTGCTGGCTGCTGCGGCGAACGTCAAGATGCTGCACGTGCCCTACAAAGGTGAAGCGCCAGCCATCACCGACCTGATTGGCGGCCAGGTCGATTTTATTTTTGGCACCATGCCGGCACTGGTGCCGCAGGTTAAAAATGGCAAGCTGCGCGCTCTGGTCGTCGGCCAGCCGCGCCGCTCTGATGCCGTGCCCGATGTGCCGACCACGACCGAAGCTGGTTTGCCGTCAGTGGTCGTCACAGGCTGGACCGGCATCATGGCACCCGCTGGCACGCCAGCGCCAGTCGTCAAGCGCATGCATGACGAAATCGTCAAAATTCTGGCCATGCCAGATGTGCGTGAAACGCTGGCCAAGGCCGGTGCAGAACCTGTTGGCAGCACGCCGCAGCAGTTTGCAGATTTCATCCGTACTGAAACGATCAAGTGGGGCAGTGCGGTGAAGCAGGCGGGGATCACGCCGGAGTAAACAAGCGATGAAAGACGCTATGAAAGGCGCTGTGAAAGGCGGCTTGGCGTCAGTAGTTTTTCAATACTTTTCAGCCAACAAGCCCATCCCAGCCAGCTTGTCGTTGATGCCCAGCCTGCGCATGGCCAGCCAGTAGGTGGCAACATTGACGCCGATCAGCGGCTTGCCAAATTTCTTTTCAATCTCGGTTGTCATGCCAGACACCGGCAGGTTGGTGCCGACATGAATCAGCGCCTCGGCTTCTCGAGTGTTGGTGTCTTCAAAACCCTGCATGATCTGCTCCCGGCTAAAGCGCGCCACGGCGGTGGGGCCAACAGATTTCAAGCCATGCGTGGCCACCACGTCGTAGCCACAGGACCTGAAAAAGTCTGCAATCATGTTGTCTGCTGGCGGCCAGTACGGTGTCAGGATGGCAATGCGTTTGGGGTTGCCAATCGCCTGAAGGCCTGCCAACACCGCGCGTGACGGCGTGATAAAGGGAACGCCGCACAAGGCTTCCAGGCGGTTTTCTTCGTCGATGGCGCGCTGGCCATCACCGCGAAACGAATGAATGGAATGCCCGTGGGCGACCACATGCGGCTCGCACACCATCACCAGTTTGAGCGCGTCTTCCAGGTTGCCTTCTTCGGTTTCGAGTGCTTTTTTATACGCTTCCTGGTCGTCGTAGGGGCGCGGCGGCAGATGCATGCGGGTGACGTGGTTGGTCACGCCCGGTGGGCGCATGGCCTCCATCTCGGGCTGCACCACGGTGTTGGTGGCGGGCACCACCACGGCCACTTTGGCGCGGTAAGCGATCGTGTCGGTGCTGGGCGTGCGGGCAAGCGAGGCGGTCATGGATGTATCGACAAAAGGGTTATTCAATTTTCAAATTGCTGGCTTTGGCGGCCTCGGCCCAGGTGGCTGAATCTGCACGCAGCGTATTGGCAAACTGAGCAGGGGTATCGCCAATCGGGTCTACCCCCAGTTGCCACAGCCGCGCACGCATCTCGGGCTTGCTGACGGCCAACTGCACAGCTTCTGCGATGCGGTTGACGATGGCAGGCGGTGTGCCGGCCGGCGCGACGATACCGTTCCAGGTCAAAGTCTTAAAACCCGGGTAGCCCGATTCTGCCAATGTCGGTACGTCGGGGATCTGTTTGGCGCGTTCAAGGCTGGACACGGCGATGATGCGGATCTTGCCGCCGTCTGCATGGGGCGCAAGCTCGGACAAGTTGCCGAAATACATCTGCACCTGGCCGCCCAGCAAATCAGCAACGGCAGGGCCGCCGCCTTTGTAGCTGACATGGGTCATGTTCACGCCGGCGCGCTTGAGGAAAAGCACGGGTGACAGGTGCGACACAGTGCCGGCACCACCGGAAGCAAAGTTGAGCTTGCCGTCGTTCTTTTTGGCGTAAGCCACAAACTCCCGCACATTTTTGGCGGGGACGGAACTGCTGATGGCGATCACAAACGGGTTGCTGCCCACATTGCTGACGGGCACAAAATCGCGCGCTGGATCGAACTTGGTTTTGCTGATGGACGGCAGTATGGCCAGGACCGGCATGGCAGCCATGAACAGCGTGTAGCCGTCAGGCGGCGACTGGGCCACAAAGTCCGCCGCGATGGCGCCATTGGCACCCGCCTTGTTTTCAACCAGGACAGGCTGGCCCAGCGACTGGGAGATGCGCTCGGCCGTCAGGCGCGCAATGCCGTCGGTGTTGCCGCCCGCCGCAAACGGCACGATGATTTTGATGGGTTTTTGTGGCCAGTTCGTTGTTTGTGCGTGGCCGAATGCCGATACGTCAAGCAAAGCCAGCGCGAGGCTGGTCAGTTGGAGGCGTCGCGTCAGTTGGGTGGTGGTCATGGTGGCCTTTACATGTTGGAGTGACGTGAGACAGGTCAAGTGATGGCATTCGCACGTTTGATGCTGTTGATCATGGATGACATCAGCAAATACTCACGCGACTTTTGTGGGCTGGCCGCTGTGTCCCGCAGCTCGGCAAAGCGTTTTAACCGGGTGGGCAAATCTTTTTCTTCCAGGTTCTGCTTGTTCTTGATGGATGCGTTTTGCACGTATTCCATGGCCACGGTGCGGCGCTGCCTTTCGTACAAGTCAAGTACGTCGGTGGACGCAGAACCCAGCACCACAGCTGCCAGCTTGTCGCCCAGGTTGATCGCATCATGAATACCGCTGTTCAGCCCAAAGCCGCCCAGCGGATTGTTGACGTGCGCCGAGTCCCCAGCCAGCAGCACGCGGCCGGCGCGGAACTGGTTGGCCACCCGTTGATGAACGTTGTAAACGCTTTGGTGAACGATGGGGTAGCGCGTGGATGCGGGGGCGTTGATGGCGCGGTTGATCGCGTTTTGCGCAAACGCGGGGGCCAGCACTTGGTCGTCCGTCATGTCGGGCTGCACCGGTAGCGTCATGCGCCACAGGCCGGGTGGGCCCTTGTCAGGCATGCGGAAAAACGCCAACCATTGCTCCGGGTCGCTGATGTAGGCGTTGTCGGCATAGCCCGCTGGGGCAAAGTCATGGGTGGTGCTGATCACGCTGTAGCGCTCAGGCCAGGTGTAGCCGTCAAACCCAATGCCTGCGGCTTTGCGGGTCAGGCTGCGGCCACCGTCTGCACCAATCAGCCAGCTGCCTTCAACACGCACCTCGCCTTGCGGTGTGTTGGCCAGCGCTGTGACGCCATCAGCGGTTTGCGCCAGCGACGCGAACGCATGCGAAAACAGCACCTGCGCATGGCTGTATTCCAGCAGCATATTCAGCAAGATGGGTGTCAGCCGATGCTGCTCCAGGTGCAGCCGGAAAGGAAACGGCGTGTCGTCTTTCAGCACCGACAAGTCCCACTCCACAATCAAGCCGTACTCGCGGTCACGCGACTGCCAGCGCGGCACTTGTATGCCGATGGCCATCATCGCGTCGGTCACGCCGGATGCTTGCAGCATCTCCAGTGTGGGCGGGTGAAAGGTTCCGGCACGCAGGTCGATGGTGGTGCTGGGCTCGGACTCTATCACCATGACGGCCACGCCCCGGCGCGCCAGCTCCAGCGCACACAGCAAGCCAACCGGGCCTGCACCCACCACGATGACAGGCCGTGTTTTCTGCCCGCTCATTGCAGCGTCACGCTGGCTTCAATGCCGGTGTGTCCGGTGTTGTTGGTTGACCAGAGCTGCCAGACATTTGCGACTGCTGTTTTCGACGCGTGCAGATGAAAGCCGCTCAAGTCAAAAGTAGGCCGCATGGCGCGAAACTCGAACGATTGGATGCGCGCCCCTGGCGCCACCTGGTTTTCCATGAAACCCAAAAGCAGTGTGGCAATCAGCGGCCCATGCACCACCCGGCCCGGATAGCCTTCGACGCTGCGGCAATAGTCCGCGTCGTAGTGAATGCGGTGGCCATTGAAGGTGGCGGCAGAGTAGCGGTACAGCATCACCGCATCTGCGTTGACGGCCAGGCTGTGCTCACCCGTACGCTCAAAGCTGTGCACGCCCGAGCGGATTTGCTCAGCCACTGCCAGCAGCGCTGCTTTTTCCGGCTCACTGGGCATGCCCCTGTAAACAATGTCGTGCTCTTCCGTCAGCAGCAGCGCTTGATCGTCGGCAGCGTTTGAATAGCGATGTGCGACCGTCACAAACACCATCTCGCCGGTGCGGCCGGTCTTGCGCGTCACTTTGACAATCTCAGAAGCTTTGTTGACGCTGGCCCCCACATGAAAGGAGCCATGCCAGGTCAGCCTGCTACCTGCCCACATGCGGCGTGGTAAGTCAACCGGCGGCAAAAAACTGCCCCGTTGCGGGTGACCGTCTTCCCCCAGCAGCGACTGTACTTCCAGCGGGTTGAAGTACAGCCAGTGCCAGCCTGCAGGCAACGGTGCCATGTCTGGCCGCTGCATGCGCGCCGCGTCATTGAGCGTCGCCGCCATCTGGCGCACCTGCACCGGGCTGATGGTATCGAGCACCGTTTGCTGGCGGCCTACCCAGTCTTCAAGGGCCGGTGTTGCAACTGTCATATCAATACGATCTGGGCATGCCCAAAACATGCTCACCCACATACGACAGGATGAGGTTGGTTGAAATCGGCGCGACCTGGTACAGCCGGGTTTCCCTGAACTTGCGTTCTACATCGTATTCCGCTGCAAAACCAAAGCCGCCGTGCGTTTGCAGGCACACATTGGCGGCCTCCCATGAGGCGTCAGCCGCGAGCAGCTTGGACATGTTGGCTTCAGACCCGCAGGCCAAACCCGCATCAAACAGCTCGCAGGCGCGGTAGCGCATCAGGCTGGCAGCCTCCACATTCACAAATGCGCGTGCAATCGGAAACTGAACGCCCTGGTTTTTACCTATAGGGCGGTCAAACACCACCCGGTCGTTGGCGTAAGCGCTGGCTTTTTCAACAAACCAGTAACCGTCGCCCACGCATTCAGCGGCAATCAAAATTCGTTCTGCATTCAGACCGTCCAGGATGTACTTCAGGCCCTGGCCTTCTTCGCCGATGCGGTTTTCAACCGGTATGCGCAGGTTGTCGATAAAGATTTCATTGGTCTCATGGTTGACCATGTTGCGGATCGGCCGAACGGTGATGGATTTGCCGATTTCTTCACGCAAATCGACCAGAAACACCGACAAGCCTTCGGTTTTCTTTTTCACGTCGGCCAGCGGCGTGGTGCGCGCCAGCAGCAGCATGTAGTCAGAATGTTGCAGGCGCGATGTCCAGACCTTTTGCCCCTGCACCACGTAATGGTCGCCCTTGAGCGTGGCAGTGGTTTTGAGCTTGGTGGTGTCGCTGCCCGTGGTGGGCTCGGTCACTGCCATCGACTGCATGCGAATTTCGCCACTGGCAATGCGCGGCAGCAAGTCCTGCTTTTGTTTGGCCGACCCGTGACGCACCACACAGCCCATCACATACATCTGGCCGTGGCAGGCACCTGAATTGCCGCCCGCACGGTTGATCTCTTCCATCACCACACTGGCCTCCGTCAGGGACAGGCTGGAGCCACCGTATTCCTCGGGAATCAGCGCCGACAGCCAACCCGCGTCGGTCAAGGCGGTGACAAACTTTTCAGGAAACGCCCGCGCTTCGTCAACTTCTTGCCAGTAGCGCGAGTCAAACTGCGTGACCACCGCGCGAACACCTTCGCGCAGCTCGGTAAATTCATATTTGTGGTTGTTTTGCTTGATCATTCAATATTTTAAAAATAAATTTACTGCGGCGTGGCGTACATCTGGCCACCATCGACATTGATCACCGTACCGGACAAATAAGTGGACAGCGGCGAGCAGCTGAAGGCGGTGAGATCTGCGATTTCTTGCGGCTCTGTCAGGCGGCCGAACGGCATTTTGGCGGTGAGCTCCATCCAGCGGTTTTCATCGCCCAGCTTTTGTGTGGCCTGGGCACGCAGCATGCCTTCCATGCGGTCACTGCGGGTCGGCGATGGGTTGATGCCAAACACCCGCACGCCGGCGCGCGGGCTGGTGGCGCCAACCGCCTGGGTAAACGCCATCAGCGCGGCATTGGCAGTGGAGCCGCAAATGTATTCGGCGCGCGGCACAGCGCCGGCCATGCCGATGATGTTGGCAATCACGCCGCTGCCGCGCTGCTCCATGTGCGGCAGCACGGCACGTATCAGGTTGATGTAGCCAAACAGCTTGAGCTCCCAGGCGGCGCGCCATTTGGCGTCGTCTACCGCGGCCAGCGCACCACCGGGAATCGCCCCGGCGTTGTTGACCAAGATATCGATCGCGCCTGCGCTTGTCATCAGCGTATCAATACCGGCCTGGGTGCCCAGGTCTGCGGCGACACTTTGTGCTGTCACACCTGTGACCTGCTGGATGCTGGCCACGGCTTTGGCCAGCGCTTCGCCGGACCGCGACACGATGATGGGCACAGCGCCTTCACGGGCAAAGGTGGTGGCAATGGCCAAGCCAATGCCCTTGGAGCCGCCCGTGACCAGCACGCGCTGACCTTGAAGTTTTAAGTCCATTTTTATTGCCTTGTTGATTCGTTATGGGGTTTGAGGGGCGGCCACCTGCGCGGTGTACCAGTCGGCAATGTCATGGCCTTGCATAAAGCAAACGCCGGGTGTTTTCATCAGCAAGTCCAGCATTTGCTCAAATGAGCCAAAGCGGTGCGGCACACCGATCAGATGCGGGTGCAGGCCCAATGTCAGGACTCTGGGCGCGGTTTTGGCTTCACGCTCAAACAGCGACACGGTGCGTTTGAGGCGCTCCAGCATCTCGTCGGACGAATGTTTTTCAATCGCGTAAATGATGGAGTCGTTGATCTCCAGGTTGTAAGGCAAACTGAGCAGCGGGCCATGTGCTGTGCTCATCCAGTTGGGCACATCATCGACCACCCAGTCAAACACGTAGTCGATGCCTGCCGCCTTGAGGTTCTCGGGCGTGTCGTGGCTTTCTCGCAGGCCCGGACCGAGCCAGCCGCGCGGGCGCGTGCCGGTAAAACGTTCAATCATGTCCAGGCAGGTTTTGATGACCTCTTGCTCGGCCCCGGCATGGTTCAGCGACTTTTGATGCAGCCCGTGGCCAATGAACTCCCAGCCTGCGCTGTGCATGGCTTCAGCGGCGCGCGGGTAGGCGTCAATCACGCTGGCGTTAAAGCTGGTCGATGCGGTGAGGCCGCGCGACGTGATGGCGTCAATGATGCGCGGCAGGCCGCAGCGCATGCCGTAATCGACCCAGCTGAAGTTGGGCACATCGGGCACCGTTTCTTTGCCGTGTGGCGGCGTGATGATGGTGCGCGGCATCGGCGCGTCAAACGACCAGTGCTCGACGTTGACCACCAGGTGCACCAGAATGTTGCCGCCGGCAGGTGGTGTGAGGGTCGGACCTTCGTTGGAAAAGCGGTAAGGAATGCGGGGGTTGGCCATAAGTTGACGAATGAAAATTCAATGCCTGATTTGTTGAAGAATCTCGCGCTTCATGGCGTTAAACGCTTCCGACGTGGTGTCTTCAATCGTGCGCGGTCGGGCCAGCGGCACCGTCATGCGTGCCTGGATGCGGCCGGGGCGTGCCGACATCACATAAATGGTGTCTGCCAAAAACAGCGCCTCGTCAATGTCATGCGTGACAAAGACGATGGTCGGCTTGAGCTGCTGCCACACCGACAGCAACAGCTCTTGCATGGTCAAGCGGGTTTGTGCGTCCAGTGCGCCAAAGGGCTCGTCCATCAGCAGCACGCGGGAGCCCAGTGTGAGGATGCGCGCAATGCCCACGCGCTGGCGCATACCGCCTGAGAGCTGGACCGGCAGGTGATTTTTAAAGTCTGACAGGCCCACAATGCGCAGCATGTCGTTGGCGCGCTCTACATAGTCTTTGGGCGACTGGCCTTGGGTTTTGGGCCCAAAAATCACGTTTTCCCAGACGCTGAGCCACGGAAAAAGCGCAGCCTCCTGGAACACCACGCCGCGCTCTGGCCCGGGTTTGTCAACCGGCTGGCCGTGCACACGCAGCATGCCGCCGCTGGCTTGTTCAAAGCCCGCGACCAGGTTCAGCAGCGTTGACTTGCCGCAGCCCGACGGGCCCAGCAGCGCGACAAATTCACCGTCTTGAACATCCAGATCAATCTGGGCCAATGCCTGCACCGGCGGTTCTGTCGGGTACGTTTTGTCGAGTTTTTCAATATGGATGGCGGACATGCTGGCTTGGGAATGTTGGGGCAGGTTTAATGGTTTTGAAGCATGCGCCAGCGCAGCACCCGCTGCTCTGCGAACACAATCAGGCGGTCACTGAGGTAGCCCATCACGCCAATCGACACCATGTCGGCCAGCACGATGTCCATGCGACCCACGTAGTACGCGTCCCACAGCACATAACCCAGGCCGGACTTGACGGCCACCATTTCAGACACGATCACGGCCGTCCACGAAATGCCCAAACCGATGCGCAGCCCGGTAAAAATGGACGGCATGGCCGATGGGAAAACCACCCGCCTGAGCAGCTGCATGCGGGTCGCCCCCATCATCATGGCGGCGCGCATCAGGTTGCGTTCCACATCGCGCGCGCCCTGAGTCGTGTTGACGACGATGGCGTAAAACCCGCCCAGAAAAATCAGAAAAATCGAACCCATGTCACGGATGCCAAACAGCGCAATTGAAAACGGCAACCAGGCGGTGATGGGGATGGGCCGCAGGCCTTGAATGAAGGGGTCAAACATCTGCGAAGCCAGCTTGCTCCACCCGATCATCAAGCCCAGCGGCACGCCCAGCAGCGTCGCCAGCGCAAAGCCCTGCGCTACGCGCATGGCCGAGTACTGGACGTTTGACAGCCAGGTGCCCAAGTACGGGTTCAGTCCCAGGCCTGGCTTGCCAAACACCCATTGATTGAAGCCCTCCAACACGGCGAGCGGTGTGGGCACAATACCAGCCATGTTGGGCTGGCTGCCAGCAATTTGCCAGAACACCAGCACGGCCACAGGCACCACTGCACCAACGACGAGTTGCTTCAAGCTTGACATGTTTCGTGCTTTGGGTTGTGACTGGTTTGACTGTTTTGGGCTTAGCGCTTGATCTCGCGCACCATGCTGTCGTCATACAACGCAGCTGCATCGGTTGCAACATCTTTTTGAACGATGCCTTGCTTGAATGCTGCATCAGCCTGCAGGCGCACCTGCTCTTTCGTCAGCACGCCGCCCAGCTTGATGATTTTGGCCGACTCTTTGGTGATCGCAATCGGCAAGCCGGTGTACTTTGAATAGGCATCGGCGAAAACGTCGTTGTTTTTGGCCATCTGCTCTTCGGCATTCAGATACACCCACAAGAAGCGGCGAACCGCTTCCTTCTTGTTGGTCATGGCCTCGCGTGAGGCAGCCAGCATACCCAGCTCGGCGCCGACTGATTTGGCCTGGCTGTACTCAAGGCCTTTGGCAAAGTAAGCGTCGCCTTCGGCCACAGCTTGTGATTCAAACGGCTCCCACAGCACCATGGCGTCAATATCGCCACGCTTTAATGCCTGCAAGAAGGCCGTGCCGCCGCCCTGAATATTGACGGGCGTGAACGAGGTGTAGGGCACACCTTTTTCAATCATGGTCATGGCCCACTGAAACCACACGGCAGAGCCGGGGGCAATGCCAATTTTTTTGCCAGCCAGGTCTTTCCAGTCATTGATGACCACGCCTTTGCGGACCACCAGATTTTTGAGTGAGCCACCCACACCTGTCAGGCCGACCAGGTTCTTGCTGCCTTGCGATGCAGCAATCGCCAGGTCACCGGGGCCCACGGCAGACACATCGACAGAGTTGGACAGCAGGGCAGTGCGTGCATCGGCATAGCGCACAAACTCGGCGCGCTTGACGTCGATGTTGAACTTCTTGAGTTCTTCTTCAATGTTGAGCATGGGTGACAGATGCCCGACCTTGACAAAGCCGACGGTCAGCGTTTCGCGCTGGGCTAGTGGCGCAGGTGCTGGCCCGATGGCGTGCGCTGCGGTGGTGAGAGCCGTCAAGACGACGGCTGTGATCGCTGAAAAGAGGTTCATGCTTTTGGTCATCATTCAAGCTCCGTTAAGGTAAAAAAACACACAACAAAATCTACACATCACTGACCCGTGAAATTCGGCACCCGCTTTTCGGCAAACGCCTTGCGGCCTTCGGCATAGTCGCTGCTGGCAAAACAGGCTTTCACCTGCGCGTCCACTGCCTTCACGTCAGCGTCAAGACTGCCAGAAAGCAGGGTACTGAAAGCGCGCTTGGCCGTTGCGATGGTCATCGGCGCATTGCTTGCAATTTCTGCACCCGTTTGCGCGGCATGGGCAAACACATCGTCATGCACTGAATTGACCACCCCAAAGCGTTCTGCCGCAGCAGCGTCCAGAACGCGGGCGGTGTAAAACACCTCGCTGGCGCGCGCCATACCCAGTACGTCGACCAGCCGCTTCATACCCTTGAGCGCATAGCCCAGGCCCAGACGTGCCGCGGGCATGCGAAAGCGTGCGTTCGGCGCGGCGTAGCGCATGTCACAAGCCATGGCTAGGCCCAAGCCGCCGCCATAACAAATACCGCTGATGGCCGCAATCACTGGGCGGGGGAACTGCGCCAGTGTCGTTTGCGCACGGTCAACCGCGACGTCGTAGGCGGCAACATTGGCCGGGTCATTGCGCTGGGTCTCAAACTCGCTGATGTCTGCGCCCGACACAAAAGCCTTGTCGCCATCGCCCCGCAAAATAACAGCGCGCACCGCGCCATCATGGCTCAAAAGATCCAGCGTGTCGGCCAATTGAGCCCACATCGCCAGCGACATGGCGTTGTAGCGGCCAGGGTTAGACAGCGTGATCGTTGCCACGTGGCTTTGAACATAGTGGGTCACATCAGCCATGCTTTAAACCACTCCGTCCGAATGAAACTGTGCAATGTCAGCTTCGGAATAACCCGCTTCAGCCAGCACCTCATCGGTGTGCTGGCCCCAACCTGGTGCCTGCGCCACCACGGTTGCCGGTGTGCGCTGCAGCACCACGGGCTGGTTGATGTAGTGCATTTCCTTGCCAAAGTCAGTGACCAGCGACGTCGTCACGGCCAGGTGCTTGACCTGCTCGTCTTCAAACACCTGAGGGACGGTGTACACCGGGCCAGCGGGTACGCCCGCATCGTTGAGCAGCTTGACCCAATGCTGCACGCTTTGGGTTTTAAAAATATCAGCCAGCAAAGGCGTGAGGCGCTCGCGGTGCTTGACGCGTAGCGGTTCGGTCTTGAATTCTTCGTCTTGCAGCCACTCGGGCCGATACAGCAGCTTGCACAGGCGCACCCAGTTGCCTTCACCCGATGCACCCAGGTTGAACACGCCATCGGCGGCTTCAAACAAACCCATCGGGCTGCTGGTCGGGTGGTCATTGCCGACCTGAACCGGCAAGTCGTTGTCGTTCAAATAGCGCGCCACCTGAAAGTCCATCATGGCGATTTGCGAATGCAGAAGCGATGCATGCACCCACTGGCCAACGCCAGAGACTTCGCGCTCCAGCAGAGCCGTCAAAATACCCAGCGCAGCGTACAGGCCAGCACTCATGTCAGCGACTGCCAGCCCGGCGCGCACGGGGCCTTGTCCCGGCAAGCCCGTGACCGACATCAGCCCGCCCATGCCCTGCACGATCTGGTCAAACCCGGGGCGGCCTGCCAGCGGGCCGTCTTGCCCAAAGCCTGAAATGCTGGCCAAAATGATGCGCGGATTCACGGCTGCCAACGATTCGTAGTCAAGCCCCAGATTGGTTTTAACGTCGGGCCGCCAGTTTTCAACCAGCACATCGGCATCTTTTACCAGGCGCATCAGCAGGTCGCGAGCGCCGGGTTTTTTCAGGTTCAGGGTCATGGACCGCTTGTTGCGGTTGATGTTTTGAAAATCCCCACCTTTGCGGTTGGCGGCAAACATGGCCTCATTCGGGTCAATGCCGGGCGGCGGCTCGATGCGAACCACGTCCGCACCAAAGTCGGTCAGCATGCGCACGCAGTTGGGGCCAGCGCGCACGCGCGACAGGTCGAGAACGCGAAATCGGGCCAGAGCGCTGGAGGCTTGGATTTTGGGCATAAGAGGGATTGACGTGTATTTGTTAAAATCTTATAAATATAAATATACAACAATAAAACATACAGAGCAACCTGGGAAACCCATGTTTATGACGCCTGCAAAGAAAACAGTCAAAGCGGTGGCCAAGCCCGCAGCGGCTACCAAGTTCACCAAAGCCAGCGACAAGATCCGCCTGGAGATTGAAACCGCCATCAAAAACGGTGCGCTGCTGCCGGGCGACCCGATTGACGAGGCTCAATTGGCCAGCCAATACAAGGTGTCCCGCACGCCGATACGCGAGGCGCTGATCCTGCTGCAAGCCCAAGGTCTGCTGACCAGCCTGCCACGCGGCGGCATGGTGGTGGCCAAAATGGATTTGCAGCAACTGCTGCAACTGTGGGAGCTGCTGGCCGAACTGGAAGGCGTGGCCGTGCGCCTGGCCTGCCAGCGCATGACGCCTGAAGAGCGCCAGGCCATCGCCAGCCACCACGCCAACAGCCGCGCGGTGGCCGAGGCCGACGACATGGCCGGCTGGCAGCACAGCAACCTGCAATTTCACGAACTGATTTACCGCGCCAGCCGCAACCCCTATCTGCGCCAGGAAGTGCTGCGCATGCGCGCCCGCACCGGCTATTACCGCCGCCATGCCTTCGGCGCGCTGGGGCAGGTCAAGGCGTCGTTTGAGCAGCACAGCCACATCGTCGCGGCTTTCAACAAAAGCGATGGCGAAGCAGCTGCCCAAGCCATGCTGGCCCACATGCGCCCGGCCAGCGACGCGAAGGGGCTGACGGACTTTATTGTGAATCTGCCCAAAGAGGTGCTGGCTCGGTGAGTGTTTTCATGCTATTTTTTTAATAGCTGCTGGCCAAGGTTTCTATTGGCCTAGAGGCTTGTTTGTCAGGTGAAATCCCCCAAAGCTCCAGAAATGACCGCTATCGTCGGCCGAAATAGCTTAAAACCGACAAAACAGCGCTGCTAATCGTCTGGAAAATAGACGCTCTGGTATTTATGTGGCAACATTCGCCCGCTAGCAATTCATCCCCACCCCCACTTTTTAAAACGAGATTCCAATGAACAACACCACACGTCGTGTATTTTTCATGCAAGTTGCAGCCGGTACATCGGTGCTGGCAGCCACCCAGGCAATGGCTCAAGCGCCTGCCATGGTCGACGCAAAAGACCCTACCGCTGCTGCCCTGGGTTATGCCGCAGACACCACCAAGGTTGATGCGAAGAAATATCCAAAACACACCAAAGAGCAAAACTGCGCCAACTGCCAGTTGTACGCTGGCAAGCCAAAAGAAGCGGCTGGCGCATGCCCCTTGTTTGCTGGCAAACAGGTTGCCGCCAAGGGCTGGTGCTCTTCTTACGTGAAGAAGGCAGGCTGATTTAGCGGTTTTGCGTACGCTGCTTTAGCCGCCAGGCGATGTCAGCAGTGTGCGCGGCACCCGCTCCGGTCAGCAGCGCAGCAATCAGGTACCAGCTGTTACCCAGCATGGCGCAACGCAACGCCAACATCAGGCACATGCCTGATGCAACATTGAGCAAATAATCACGCGGCGCCAAGCCGCGTTTTGTTTGGTGGTGGTAGGCCAGCAATGCGGCGACTTCCAGCAACGTGACAACAATAATCGTGTCGATCAGCCCGCCGCCCACGACCCACGGTTCTAGCCATGCCAGCATCAAGGCCGTCAAACCTTGGCCAAACCAAGTAAGTGACCCATGTCCTTGATGAAAATACGCACATGGGCCATGGGTTTTTTGCGCACCAGTTTTTTGTTCATGTAAGACTCAAAAGTCAGTTGCTGCACGTCGCGGTCTTCGCAGATCTTGACGAAGCGCTCGCGGCGTTTTTCACTGCCGTACCAGAACCACTGCATGATGCCCAAAACGCCGAACACCAGGCCGTGCTCTTTCATGAAGCGTTTACGCGCCAGCTTCAAGACGCTCACATCACCGGTCTCCAGCAGTTCATGCACCGACTGCGCTGCCAGCTGGCCGCCGTACATGCCGTAGTAAATGCCTTCGCCCGATGCCGGTGCGACCACACCTGCGGCATCGCCTGCAAGCACCACATCACGGCCGTTGTCCCAGCGCTTGAGGGGCTTCATGGGCAGCGGCGCGCCTTCACGACGCAAGACTTCGGCGTTTTCCAAACCGGAAATCTGGCGCAGCTGACCGACTGCACCGCGCAATGAAAAGCCTTTGTCAGCGCTGCCTGTGCCAATGCTCAGCGTGTCGCCGTGCGGGAACACCCAGCCGTAGAAATCAGGCGACAGCTTGCCCTGGTAATAAACATCGCAACGCGAATCGCTATAGCCGGCCGGTTTGACCTCGGGGGCGCGCACGATTTCGTGATAAGCAAAAACGCATTTGGGGTGGCTTGCACCGGGCACGGTTTGGCGGGCGACTTCAGACCGCGCACCGTCTGCGCCGATGATGCTTCGGGCGCGCACCCGTGCCGCATAAACACCCGCCTTGGCACCGGATTTTTGCGCATGGTCACGGGCTTCAAAATGCACCACCGCCATGCCGTCGGGGTCGCGTTCAATGCGCTCAAACGTGCCAATGCGGCGCACTGCACCACTGTCGGCAGCGCGCTCGCGCAGCCATTCGTCAAACTCTTCCCGGTTGACCATGCCGACAAAGCCGTTGTCGATGGGGATGTCCACCTTGTTGTTGCTGGGCGACACCATGCGTGCCGATGTGGCGCGGGCCACCAGCAGCTTGTCTGGGATGGCAAAGTCTTTGATCAGGCGCGGCGGAATCGCGCCGCCGCAGGGCTTGACGCGACCTGCACGGTCCAGCAGCAACACAGACCGCCCACGCTGGGCTAACTCATGCGCTGCAGTTGCACCTGCGGGGCCACCACCGACCACCACCACATCAAATGTTTCGCCAAAAGTGTTGTTAGGACTCATGTTGTTCACCTTTTAAAAATCAAATCAATCACATGCCAGCTTCGATCAAGCCGCGCAGCGCAAAGGCGCTGACCATCATGCCGGCCACGAACAGGGGCACGCCAAAGCCGCTGTACCACAGGGCGCGCTCTGTCACACTGGCCAAAAACCGACGCATCATGATCAGTTGTGCCGCCATCAATCCCGCGATCCAGGCAGCGTGTACCGGCTTGCCCCAGATCAGCAGCAAGCCCACGACCACCAATTGCGACGCGATCATCACGCCGCAAGCCACGCGAGCCGCGTTTTGCACGCCCAGCTGGACCGGCAGCGACCGCACGCCCATTTGCCGGTCACCGTCAACCGCCTTGAAGTCGTTCAGCGTCATGATGCCGTGGGTGCCAATGCTGTAGAGCAAGGCGAGCGCGAGCGAGCGACTGTCGGGCATCACGCCACCGGCCATTACCGCAGCGCCGGTTGCCCAGGCAATGCCCTCGTAACTGAAGCCGCAGGCCGCATTGCCCCACCAGCCGTTTTCTTTCAGGCGAATCGGCGGAGCACTGTAGGCCCAGGCCAGCAGCAAGCCCACTACTGCTGCGCAAAAGCCCCAAAAACCGAGCACTGTAGCCACCAGCATGGAGATCAGCGTCCACAGCACGGCGATATAAAACCCCCATTGGCCGGGCATACGTCCCGAAGGAATCGGCCGCATCGGCTCATTGATGGCATCGACGTGACGGTCATACCAGTCATTGACGGCCTGACTGGTGGCACACACAAAGGGTCCTGCCAGCGCCACACCCACCACCGCCAGCAACCATTTGCCCTGCATGGCCACGCCAGAGGCAACCACGCCGCAAGCAAACGCCCACATCGGCGGGAACCAGGTGATGGGTTTGAACAGTTCTGTGACTGTTGCAAAGGACGGGCGCGGGGCCAAAGTGAGCATGCGTGTATTATTTAATTGACATTTGCTTGTGTCAATTTATATTTACACTTACACTCAACTGATGCAAAACAGTCACAGAGTCTGTTGACACGTCATGTGAAGCAACCGCAACGCTTGGCATGACAGGCTGCCGTCCATCTTGATGGGTGGCCAAACTTAGGTTGAAGGTGAAGTCATGACCGAGGCAATGAACGCGATCCGTTCGAATGAAGCGAGCGCAGCATCCACCTTTTCAGAGTCATTGTCTGAGTGGGCGCCCGAGCTTGCCCGAACCATGGTGTCTTTGGGCGGCGATATCGCCCTGGTGATTGACGAGGCCGGCGTGGTGCAGCGTGTGGACCAGCGTGCATCAACACCGCTGGCCAGCGACGCCCACACCTGGGTCGGTCATCGGTGGGCAGATACCGTGACGAGCGAGTGCAAAGCCAAAGTCGAGCGGCTGATGGCTGAAGCCTCACCGACCTGCGCCACCCGAAAACGCGAAGTCAATCACCCCGCTGGTGACGGTGCCATCGTGCCCGTGGCTTACACCGCCATGCGGCTGGGGGCGCGTGGGCCGATTTTGGCCGTGGGGCGTGACTTGGGCATCAGCGCGGCTTTGCAGCAAAAATTCATAGGCGCGCAGCGTGAGATGGAGCGAAATTACGCCCAGGCACGGCAGGCCGAGGCGCGCTACCGGCTGCTGTTTCAAGTGGCGACTGATGCGGTGATTGTGGTGGATGGCAGCACGCTCAATATCATTGAAGCCAACCAAAGCACGACTGAATTGTTTGACTTGTCATTGGCCCAGGTGGTTGGGCAAAACGCTGCGTTTGGTTTTGAGCGACATTCGCGCGACATCGTCACCGCAGCGCTGAACAGCGCCTTGGCAACCGGGCAGTCGACCGAAACGCGGGCCCAGCTTGTGGGCCGCGTCACCAGTACCAGCGTCACAGCCACACCCTTCCGGGTCGTTGACTCGCAGCAATTGCTGGTCAGAATCAGAACCACCGAACAGTTGGGCTCGTCGGGCAACCTCGGCGCCACACTGGCGCGGCTGGTCGACAGCGCCAGCGACGGCGTGGCGGTCACCGATGTAGACGGTGGCGTGCTGGTGGCCAACCCGGCGTTTTTAAAGCTGGTGCAAGCCAGCACCGAGGCATCGGTACGCGGCCGACCCCTGTCGGACTGGCTCAGCTTGCCGAACGAGCCCTTTGCCGACCTGTTAGCGCGGGTCAGCCGCGAAGGCATGACAGGCTATGCGCCCTCAAACGTGCTGCCACGTGATGCTATCGTCAGGCCGGTTGAAGTAGCGGCCACCTTGCTCAGTGAGATTGACCCGCCTTGTATCGGCTTTAGCATTCGCCTCACGCCCACGACTGGCGGCGAGATTTCTGTGACGGTCGAGCCGATGCAGGCGGCGGTCAAGGTGCTGTGTGACCAGGTCGGCAGTGCCGCACTGCCCGAGCTGATGCGGCGTGCCTCGGAGGTTTTGCAGCGCAATTTCATCCGCATGGCGATGGAGCGGGCTGGCGCAGACTTGAACAAGGCTGCCACCATGCTGGGCATCAACCGACAGCAACTGGACATGCTCAATCAGGACCTGAGCGGCGCCTGAACCATCTAAACCGTCGAGGTTAGGTAGATTTTTGGCTTGAAGCCCACTAGATACATGGGTGAAGAGCTACCGAATTAGTAGCGCCCAACTTATTTTTTGAGCCCCGTCAGTTTTCAGCCAACGCATCGTTCACGCCAAAACGCTTGAGCTTGACGTACAAACTTTGCCGGGACAAACCCAGCATTTCGGCAGCGGCCGCGCGGTTGTCACCTGTTAATTCCAGCGCGGCCTGTATGCACAGGTCTTCAATCAAATCAGTGGTTTCACGCACGATGTCGCGCAGTGGAACGCGGCCCACCAGCTCGGTCATCTGGCTGGCTGTGCGCGGCAGGTCCTTGCTGCTCAGGGGTTCGTTCGTCAAGCGTCTGCCGATGTCTCGAATCGTGAAGCCCAGGCATGGTTGGTCGCCAGTCGTCACACTGACGGCTGAAATTTCGACATCCGCTGTCGATCCGTACTCGCCTTGCAGTGTGGTGGCAAACAAGCGGACGGTGCCGCGCTGGCGCAAGTTGGAAATCAGCACGTTCATGTCGACGCCACTGCGGCCCAGCCACTTTTGCAAGGGCTCGCCGCGCACCAGGGCTTCGCTGGCCAGTTGTGTCAGTTCCAGAAAAGCCCGGTTGACCGTCAACACCCGGCCGTCCAGGTCGGTCACAGCAAAGGCATCTGGGCAGTTGTCAACCACGCGCAGCAGCAGTTGCGCCATGCTGCTTTCAGAAGAGGCCTGGGTCGGTTTTAAGGGGGTGACCCGGATCAGAAAATGGGTCGAGTTTTCTTGCCGGAACAGCGACCCTGACAGGGTGTAAACATCAGAAGAGCCTGCAAAACACACGGTGATCGGGTCGGCCCGCCCACGCAGGCGCAATGCGGCAAACATTTGCAACACCGCAGGCACGCTTAAGGCGTCCAGGCTTTGATTCAGCATCCACGTGGGGGACCGCGCTTTGTCGCCCAGCAATGTGTAGGCGGCTGGGTTGGCCTCTTCGAGCTTTTCAGACGTGGCGTCCAGTATCAGCACAGCCTCGGCGGCGACCTGGAACAGCAATCGGTAGCGCGTCTCCACATGGCGCAAGCGCCAGTAATCGCGCTCCATCGACAGCTGAGCACTGACCAGGCGTTGTTGCAGCGCCACCTGTGCGCGCAAGTCGCGGCCAAAGGCGACCGAGCGGTGTGGGCCGGCCTCGCGGCTCAGCGGGACGATGGTGTATAAAAGTGCCAGGTCGGCGCTGTCGGCCGATGGATGGTTGATATGCCGCCACTTGGCACTGCCGTTGCTGAAGGCCTCGCTGAGCATTTCCTCAACTTTGGTCCGACTTTCGACGGTGACGGTGTCAAGCCAAGGTTTGCCCAGCCAGTCATGGTGGCCGTATTTCAGCTCGTTGTTGCTAAAAGCGACATCCTGAATCACCCCGTGCTCATCCAAAATGAGAGCGACGTCAGCAGCAGCGGAAATTAAAGAAGCTGTGGTTTGCGCGTCTAGACCTGCTAGAAACATCTCGGGGCTGTCAAATTGCCCGATGGCGATTTCTTTTGTTGTCTGTTGCGGTGACTTCACATGTGCCTGGAGATACGGTTAACTTCGGTGGGGTCGGGCAGACTGCAAGAAGAGCAGCGCCCTAAGAGACCAAGAGATTGCCCGCGCCAGCGCCTTGTTCTCGCGCAGCAGCCACCAAACTCGCGGCCAAGCTTGGCGCTTGCGCGCCGTCGGTCGACGCTGCATCTGCATTCACGTAGGCAACGTACTCTGGATTGACCAGAAAAAGTGGCCCCCCAACTATAACGCAGATCGATTTATTCAAGGCTGCTGCGCGCACGCTTTTGATGCATGCGGCGAGGTCGTCGAGCTGCTCCACATTGCCAAGCGAAAAGCCGACCACGTCAAACCATTCACGCTTGACCATCAGCACAGGGTCGGCCCCGGCCTCCCAGGGGCCGCCGCCAACGTCCCAGCCTGCACGCCTGAAGAACTCGGCCACCATCACCAGGCCGAAGGTGTGCTGCTCGCCGGGCCCAGGTAAAAGCAACACGCGGTTTCCGCTGGTTTCGACCTTGGACTGGCCAAAGGCCGGGCTGAGTTCCCTGAGCACCTGCTGCAAGCGCCCCAATCCGACGGTGACCTGCGTGAAGTCGCAAAGATCGTCCTCCCACAACTCACCCAGGTAACGAGCGACCGGCGCAAGCAAATCGGTGTAAATGGTTTCGACTGAAATTCCGCTGGTACGCATGGCCTCAATGCAGGCATGGGCCACGTTTTCGTCTGGTTCGAGCACCAGCTTCGCAAAAGCCCTGACCTCATCCTGACCGACCTGTGGTGTGCTGGTGGGTGATGCCACGGGCAGGCAATCGCCTGCGGTAGGGTGCGCCAGCATGAGGCGCGGGATGATCTCGTCTTCAATCGCCCGGGAAATCAAGGCCAGCCGTAACTCAACAGCCTCCCGGTTGGCGTCGGTGGCCAAACGCGCAGTGGCTTGGCTGTCTTGGGCGTAACCGGAGTCATCGCCCCGCGCGCCAGCGTCTTGAGAGTGATTTGCTTCGGCAGTTCGGGCAGAGTCCGTTTTGGTCTGTAAATTCATATTTCTTCTTCCCGTTCCTCGCCCGCAATAAGTGGCACATCTCGGCACTGACTCTGTCCGTGCGTTGTTGCGTTGCCGATTTTTACCAAGTCCTGACCTAAAAAACGGCGCCACGAGTAGTCTTTGAAGCCAACTTGGCTAGACCTTTGAGGTTTGTACAAGCGAAAACGACTTCGGTCAATCATGTTTCTACTGATTCAAGGTAAATTTTTTGCAGCGACTATTGTCAATGTAAATTTACGTCAATATAAGTTGACACTTTGAATTTGGAGCGTTAAATTATGTCCATGGAGCAAAACAAAGAGATGAATCATGGGCATGAACCGGCGCCCGCGGCGGCTGCGTCGCGAGCCCTGTATACGCCGGAGGAGCGTATCAAGCGTGACCAATCGGTCTGGACGCTGGTGCAAGGCGTGCTGGCGCCGATTCAATTTCTGGTGTTCCTGGTCAGTCTGGTGCTGGTACTGCGTTACTTGGCCACCGGCGAAGGCCAAAACATCGCTGTTTGGTCGATTGTGATCAAAACCATCACGCTTTACACCATCATGATCACTGGCTGTATTTGGGAAAAAGTGGTGTTTGACTGCTACCTGTTTGCCCCGGCCTTTTACTGGGAAGACGTTTTCAGCATGCTGGTACTCGCACTGCACACGGCCTACCTGGCCGCATTGGCAACCGATGCCTTGACCACCCAACAGTTGATGTATCTGGCTTTGGCGGCTTATGCGACGTATGTTGTCAACGCCGGGCAATTTATATGGAAACTGCGCATCGCTCGGCTGGACCATGCCAGGGAGCAAGCCGCCATGGCAGGTAGAGGAGTCGCTGCATGAACGCGGTCATCCCGATTCGCAGCGCTTCGGCCACTGGTTGCACTGACGCGCCAGTGCTCAAAGAGCGCGGCCAGCGTGAGGTATTTTGCGGCCTGACCGGCATCATCTGGCTGCATCGCAAGATTCAGGACGCATTTTTTCTGGTGGTTGGCTCCCGTACCTGTGCACATCTGATTCAGTCCGCAGCCGGGGTGATGATTTTTGCCGAGCCACGATTTGCCACGGCCATCATTGACGAGCGCGATTTGGCTGGCCTGGCTGATGCCAACACGGAGCTGGATCGCGTCGTCACCCGCTTGCTGGAGCGCCGCCCAGAAATCAAATTGCTGTTTCTGGTCGGGTCCTGCCCGTCGGAGGTGATCAAACTTGATCTGGCACGGGCTGCGTCGCGCTTGTCAACCACGTTTTCACCCAAAGTCCGGGTGCTGAATTATTCAGGCAGCGGCATAGAGACCACCTTCACGCAAGGCGAAGACGCTTGCCTGGCCAGCATGGTGCCCGTGTTGCCGCAAGCCGATGCGATGTCTGATGCGCCAGACTTGCTGGTCGTTGGCAGCCTGGCGGATGTCGTGGAAGACCAATTTGCCCGGCTGTTCAATCAGCTGGGCATGGGCAAGGTTCGTTTTTTCCCGCCTCGCCAGGCCAACGACCTGGCAGCGATTGGCCCGAACACCCGGTATCTGCTGGCGCAACCATTTTTAGCCGATACGGCAAGAGCCCTGGAGGCACGCGGTGCGCAGCGCATTCCAGCGCCGTTCCCGCTGGGTATTGAGGGGACAAACCAATGGCTGTGGGCGGCCGCAGCGCTGTTCAATGTGGCGAAAAACCATTTTGACGCGGTGACTGAGCCCGCTCGCCAACGTGCCAGTGCGGCAGTCGCTCGCCAGCGTACGCAACTGGCTGGCAAGCGCATCTTTTTCTTTCCTGATTCTCAGCTTGAAATCCCCTTGGCCCGGTTTTTGTCGCGCGAACTGGGGATGGAGTTGGTGGAGGTCGGCACACCCTATTTGCACCGCCAGCATTTGGCTGAAGAGCTGGCTTTGCTGCCAGAAGGTACTTTTTTATCTGAAGGCCAGCATGTCGAAAACCAGCTGGACCGCTGCCGTGCCGCGAAGCCGGATATTGTGGTTTGCGGCCTGGGGCTGGCCAATCCGCTTGAGTCAGAAGGCTTGACCACCAAATGGGCGATTGAGCTGGTGTTCACGCCGATTCAAGGCTACGACCAAGCCCCGGATTTGGCAGAGCTGTTCAGTCGGCCGCTGGTTCGCCGTCTCAAATTAGCTGCTTAGCACCACGATATGCAGCTCACCCTCTGGACCTATGAAGGACCGCCCCATGTCGGGGCGATGCGCATTGCGACTGCCATGGAAGACGTGCATTACGTGCTTCATGCACCCCAAGGCGACACCTACGCCGATCTGCTGTTCACCATGATTGAGCGCCTCCCCAAGCGCCCACCAGTGACATACACCACCTTTCAAGCGCGCGACTTGGGTGGCGACACCGCTGAACTCTTCAAAACAGCAGCGCGTGAAGCGTTTGAGCGCTTCAAGCCCAAGGCCATGCTGGTTGGCGCGTCTTGCACGGCAGAGCTGATTCAAGACGACCCGGGCGGTCTGGCCAAGGCGCTGGATTTGCCGATCCCGGTGGTGGCGCTTGAACTGCCCAGCTACCAGCGCAAGGAAAACTGGGGCGCGTCTGAGACTTTCTATCAATTGGTGCGCTCGCTGGCCCAGCCCAGAACAAAGCCGGCTAGCAATGGCCGCAAAAGCTGCAACATCCTCGGCCCTACCGCACTGGGTTTTCGGCATCGCGATGACCTGCGCGAAATCACGGGTCTGCTGAGCCAACTCGGCATTGACATCAATGTGGTCGCGCCACTGGGCGCAACGCCAGCAGACATTTCACGCTTGGGGGATGCTGATTTCAACGTCGTGCTCTACCCTGAAATTGCGTCGGTTGCCGCCCAATGGCTGACGCGCACTTTCGGTCAGCCCTCAACAAAAGTGGTTCCGATTGGTTCGGGTGCCACCCGCGACTTTGTCAACGAAGTGGCGCAATTGGCGGGGGTTGACGCGAGCAAGGTGCTCGCGAGCGCTGATGCCCGTGCGCCCTGGTATGCCAAGTCGGTCGACTCGACCTACCTGACCAACAAGCGCGTGTTTGTATTTGGCGATGCCACGCATGCTGTTGCCGCTGCCCGCATTGCCAGCCGCGAGCTGGGCTTTACCGTGGTTGGCTTAGGCACCTACAGCCGTGAACACGCCAGGGAAGTCCGCGAAGCCGCCAAACTGTATGGCGTTGAGCCTTTGATCACAGACGATTACCTGGAAGTCGAAGCCAAAGTTGCCGAGCTACAACCAGAATTGGTGCTGGGCTCACAAATGGAGCGACACATCGCCAAGCGCTTGGGTATACCTTGTGCTGTGATTTCAGCGCCGGTTCATGTGCAAGATTTTCCGGCGCGCTACTCCCCGCAAATGGGCTTTGAGGGCGCAAACGTGATGTTTGACACCTGGGTGCATCCCCTCATGATGGGGCTTGAAGAACACCTGATTGGCATGTTCCGCGGCGACGCGGAGTTTCATGAAGATGCCAGCCCATCGCACCTGGGTAAATCTGCAGTTCCTTCCGCCGTTGTCAGCAAGGCCGCTGCAACACTGGAAACAAGCCAGGCTATTTCAAGCGCGGCCAAAACCTCCGCTGAAGCCATTGAACAAGCCGCCACGGCAAAGGCTGTGGCGGTTGCAGTCTGGGACGCTGAGGCTGAAAAAGAACTCAAGAAAATTCCATTTTTCGTTCGCGGCAAGGCTCGTCGCAACACCGAAATCTACGCCAGGGACATGGGTCTGCCCTCAATCACCTGTGAGACACTTTACGATGCAAAAGCTCATTTCAGCCGCTGATGCAAAAGCGGCAAGGGCGCAAAACACAACGCCAATCCGGGTTGTGGTTGTGACGATGGACACCCACTTGGCGAGTTCAACCCAGCGCGCGCATGCGTCGCTGATGCGGGAGATCCCCGGCCTGCACCTGTCCATGCATGCCGCCTCTGAATACGCAGGCAATGACGCTGCCATTGCACGGTGCAAAGCCGACATCGCCCAAGCCGATATTGTGGTGGCC
Source organism: Comamonadaceae bacterium (assembly GCA_947478725.1). Taxonomy (GTDB): domain Bacteria; phylum Pseudomonadota; class Gammaproteobacteria; order Burkholderiales; family Burkholderiaceae_C; genus Polaromonas. Next base: position 53,753 of record CANJWZ010000016.1, on the reverse strand, counting down.
GGCATGCTGTTTCTGGAAGATCATTTCCTCCCCATATTGGATGACCTGCGCGCCCGGCGTGACCATTGCGACGCAATGATCTGCATGATGTCAGCGGCCGAAGTGGTCAAGTTAACTCGCCTGGGCAAGTTCGACATGGACAAGCCGGCCAGCGGTCCCATGGCGCTGCTGAAAAAGCTGCGCGGTAACAAAGAAAAAGCTGCGACTGGCGGGGCTGCGCAAATGAAAATGCTGCGCCGCATCCCGCAAATGCTGCGCTTCATTCCGGGGACTGCGCAAGACGTGCGTGCGTATTTCATGACCCTGCAATATTGGCTGGGCGGCTCTGACGAAAACATGTTCAATCTGATTCGCCATGTGGTGGATCGGGGCGCCGACGGTCCACGCCGGGGCTTGCGTGGGCTCGTCAAGGTGCCGCCACCTGTGGAATACCCGGAAGTCGGTGTCTACCACCCGCGCTTGGCAGGCCGGTTCTCTGACGACCCGTCCGCACTGCCTGGTCTGCCTGCTGACCAAGTCAAGGGCACGGTCGGCGTACTGCTCCTTCGTTCCTATTTGCTGTCACACAATGCAGGCCACTATGACGGCGTGATTGCTGCGCTTGAGTCACGCGGCTTGCGGGTTGTCCCCGCGTTTGCATCGGGTCTTGATTCACGCCCAGCGATCGATGCCTTCTTTTTCAAAGACGGCCAGGTTGCCGTTGATGCCGTGGTGTCACTGACTGGCTTTTCACTCGTCGGCGGCCCAGCCTACAACGACGCCAAGGCAGCCGAAGAAGTACTTGCCAAGCTTGATGTGCCCTACGTCGCCGCACACCCGGTCGAGTTTCAAAACCTGGAGCAATGGGGCGGCTCTGAGCGTGGGCTGCTGCCGGTTGAAAGCACCATCATGTTGGCGATTCCCGAGCTCGACGGCGCCACCAGCCCCATCGTGTTTGGAGGTCGCCCTGGCACCGCTGGCGTGACCTGTACAGGCTGCCACCACGCTTGTACCTTCAAGGCGAGCGATAACGCGCAAGACATGCAATCTTGCCCCGAGCGCGCCATCATGCTGGCCGCCAGAGTCAGCAAGCTGATTGCTTTGCGGCGTACGGAAATTGCCCAGCGTAAGGTTGCCATCGTTATTTTCAATTTCCCACCGAACGCTGGCAACATTGGCAGCGCCGCGTACCTGTCGGTGTTCGAGTCGATGTTTCACACGCTGACGGCCATGAAAGCGCAGGGCTATTCGGTGGATATGCCGGACAGCATTGACACGTTGCGGGACAGTATTTTGAAAGGCAACGCAGCCGAGTACGGCGCAGACGCGAATGTTCATACGCTGATTGCTGCTGACGATCACGTCAAGCGTGAACGTTGGCTCAAAGAGATTGAAGCCCAGTGGGGCCCAGCTCCGGGCAAACAACTCAGCAATGGCAGCGCCATCATGGTGCTGGGCAAACAGTTTGGCAACGTGATGGTGGCGGTGCAACCCTCCTTCGGCTATGAAGGTGACCCCATGCGCCTGCTGTTTGAAAAAGGCTTGTCGCCGACCCATGCATTCTCAGCGTTTTATCGCTACCTGCGCGAGGACTTCAAGGCCAATGCCGTGCTGCACTTTGGCACCCACGGTGCGCTGGAGTTCATGCCCGGCAAGCAAAGCGGCATGTCGGGCACCTGCTGGCCAGACCGCCTGATTGACGACTTGCCCAATGTTTACCTCTACGCCTCAAATAACCCGTCTGAAGGTGCGATTGCCAAACGTCGGTCGGGCGCGACGCTGATCAGCTACCTGACGCCGCCAGTTGCGCAAGCTGGCTTGTACAAGGGCCTGAACGACCTCAAAGCATCGATTGAGCGCTGGCGCACCATGGAGCCGAACGCAGCCGATCGCGGCGAGTTCGCGGTGCTGCTGCAAGCCCAAGCGGCAGAACTCAACCTGGCCGATGCCGAGCCTTTGTGGAATGTCGCAAGCCATGGCGATGCCGATGCACGTGTCGCCTTGCTGGCCGAACAAATGCTGGAGCTGGAATACACCTTGATTCCGCATGGTTTGCATGTGGCGGGTCGTGCGCCTAGCGCCGCAGAACGTGTGGACATGCTGCTGGCGATGGCTGATGCATCGCACGGCCAGCAATTGCCACGCGCATCAGTAGAGGCGCTGGTGGCAGACCGTACCGTTGACCAGGCCCTCAAAGCGGGCGCCATGAGCCGTGATGATGCGTCTGTGTCGCTGATGGGCGAGCTTCAAGCCGCCAATGCCATGCTGGCCAAAGACACCGAAGTTGATGCCATGCTGCGCGCACTTGACGGCCGCTACATTCGCCCCGCGCCAGGCGGCGATATTTTGCGCACGCCGGCGGTGCTGCCCACGGGCCGCAACATGCACGGCTTTGACCCTTTCCGCATTCCCAGCAGTTTTGCCGTCAAAGACGGTGCCAAGCAAGCGCAACTGCTGCTGGACCGCCACATGGCCGATGGCCATGCCTTGCCAGAATCGATCGCGATGGTTTTGTGGGGCAGCGACAACCTCAAAAACGAAGGTGCACCGATTGCGCAGGCGTTGGCGCTGATGGGCACGCTGCCACGATTTGACAGCTACGGCCGCATTGCTGGCGCAACCTTGATACCGCTGGCTGAACTGGGCCGGCCCCGGGTTGATGTTGTCATCACGCTGTCGGGCATCTTCCGTGATTTGATGCCGCTGCAAATCAAGCTGCTGGCCGAAGCCGCTTTTCTGGCCGCGTCAGCCGACGAGCCGCTGGAGATGAACTGGATTCGCAAGCACGCGCTGGCCTACCAGCAAGAGCATGGCTGCACTTTGGAAATTGCTTCGCTGCGTGTTTACGGCAACGCAGAAGGCGCTTATGGCTCCAACGTCAACAATCTGGTTGAAAGCAGCCGCTGGACGGATGAAGGTGAACTGGCTGAAACCTACACCCGCCGCAAGGGCTTTGCCTATGGCCGCAGTGGCCGCGCGGTACAGCAAACCGCGTTGCTGAAAAGTGCGTTGGCTGACGTTCAATTGACCTACCAGAATCTTGATTCGGTCGAGTTGGGTGTCACAACAGTTGACAACTACTTTGACACGCTGGGCGGCATCACGCAGGCAGTCAAAGTGGCCAAAGGCGGCAACACGCCACCGGTCTACATTGGCGACCAGACCAAAGGCGATGGCGCAGTCCGCTCGCTCAAGGAGCAAGTGGCGCTTGAAACCCGTACCCGCATGTTGAACCCGAAATGGTATGAGGGCATGCTGGAGCATGGCTACGAAGGTGTACGCCAAATTGAAGTGCATGTCACCAACACCATGGGCTGGTCGGCCACGACGGGCCAGGTACAGCCTTGGGTCTACAAAGAACTGTCCGAAACATTTTTGCTGGACCCCGTCATGCGTGACCGTTTGGCCAAGCTCAACCCCACCGCATCCATGCGTGTGGCCAACCGCTTGATTGAAGCTTCTGATCGCAATTACTGGCAACCCGACGCCGAAACATTGGCGGCATTGCGCCAAGCCAGCGACGAGCTCGAGGATCGCCTGGAAGGCGTCTACACCGATACAACTGAAGGAGCTACCGTATGACTACAACAACCGTCCCGTTTCCCAGCATCAAAAGCCGGGGCGAGCGCACCAAAATCCAGCTTGATGGCGAGGGTAGCCTGCAGGTCCAGCTTGACCCGAACCTGAAAATCGGAAACGCCAAAGTGTTTGCGATTTACGGCAAAGGCGGCATTGGCAAAAGCACCACGTCTTCAAATTTGTCGGCGGCGTTTTCAAAAATGGGAAAACGGGTGCTGCAAATTGGCTGCGACCCAAAACACGACTCGACATTCACGCTGACCAAAAAAATGCTGCCCACCGTGATTGACGTGCTCGAGTCGGTAGATTTTCACGCAGAGGAATTGCGGGTGGAGGATTTTGTTTTTCCGGGTTACAACGGCGTGATGTGCGTTGAAGCTGGCGGACCCCCCGCAGGTACGGGTTGTGGTGGCTACGTGGTGGGTCAAACCGTCAAACTGCTCAAAGAGCATCACTTGCTGGAAGACACCGACGTGGTGATTTTTGATGTGCTGGGTGACGTGGTGTGTGGCGGCTTTGCTGCGCCCCTGCAGCATGCCGACCGTGCACTGATCGTCACGGCCAATGACTTTGACTCGATTTTCGCCATGAACCGCATCGTGCAGGCGATTGGTGCCAAGGCCAAAAATTACAACGTTCGCCTGGGCGGTGTGATTGCCAATCGCAGCAAGGACACCGATCAGATTGACAAGTACAACAACAAAATTGGCTTGAAGCTGGCGGCACACTTCCCGGACCTGGATGTGATTCGCCGCAGCAGGCTGAAAAAATCAACGCTGTTTGAAATGGAATATTCACCCGAGCTGGAAGCGGTCCAGAAAGAATACATGCGTCTGGCTGCCTCCCTGTGGCTGGGTACTGAGCCCTTGAATGCTGTACCCATGAAAGACCGTGATATTTTTGATTTGCTGGGTTTTGATTGAAGAGCCGATGACATGACTGTGAACAGCGCAACTTATACCGACCGCCGCGGCCAGATCGAAGATTACTTCGACCGCACGGCCGTGAAGGCCTGGGAACAACTCACTTCAGATGCGCCTGTTGGCCGTATTCGCACCACAGTGCGCGCCGGACGCGACAAAATGCGAGCCACGTTGTTGTCTTGGCTGCCTGAGGACTTGCACGGACGCAGGGTTTTGGATGCTGGCTGCGGCACAGGAGCCTTGGCGGTTGAAGCGGCGCGGCGTGGCGCGGATGTGGTGGCGATTGACCTGTCCCCAAAGTTAGTGGAACTGGCGAGACAGCGGGCGCCCCAATCTTTCCCGAACGGCGGCTCGCTTGACTTTCGCAGTGGCGACATGCTGGACGACAAGCTGGGGCATTTTGACCATGTCGTGGCGATGGACTCCATCATTCACTATGAGACCAAAGATGCGGTGACGGCTCTTTCGCGCCTGGCTGCTCGATGCTCGACATCGATCGCCTTTACCTTCGCCCCGCGTACCCCCTTGCTGGCCACTTTGATCACGGTTGGCCGATTCTTCCCCAGAAAAGACCGCGCACCCTGGCTGGAGCCGATGGCCAAAGAAAAGTTACTCCAGCTGATGGGCGCAGATGACGTATTGGCGGGCTGGCAACACAGCCAGGATCAACGTATCTCGAGCGGGTTTTACAAGTCCCAAGCGATGGAGTGGAAGCGCTTGTGAAAATCCCAAGCTTTAAAAACGGTATTCGCCGTGTCCCCTTGCGGTACCTGCCATTTGCAGATGCGGCAAGTGCCGGCTTGCCCCTGGGTCGACTGCTTCGGCTATCCCTGTTTCAGGTCACAGTCGGCATGTCGGCTGCCCTGATGGTTGGCACTCTGAACCGGGTGATGATCGTCGAGTTGGGCGTTGCGGCATGGCTGGTGGCGCTGATGGTGGCGATTCCCTTGCTGGTCGCGCCGTTTCGGGCTGTCACCGGTTTTCGTTCCGACACCCACCGCTCGGCCTTCGGCTGGCGGCGTGTGCCCTTCATCTGGACGGGCACCATGCTGCAGTTCATGGGCCTGAGCTTCATGCCGTTTGCCTTGCTGGTGTTGACGGGGCAGGGTGACATCAAGACACCCGACTGGTTCAACCAGGCGATTGCGGGATTGTCATTTTTATGTGTCGGGATAGGCTTGCAAACCTCACAGACGGCTGGCTTGGCGCTGGCCACCGATCTGGCCGATGAGCCCACCCGCCCCCGCGTCGTGGCGCTGATGTACGTCATGCTGCTGCTGGGCATGGTCGGCAGCAGTTTTGTCTTTAGCCTGATGTTGCAAGACTTCACGCCGAAAAAGATGATTCAGGTCATACAAGGGCACGCTGTTTTGACGTTGGTGCTGAACGCGGTTGCGCTTTGGAAGCAAGAGGCACGTGACCCTGCCCGGGCCGCCGCACTGAAGCTTGAGCCGGTACCGGTGTTCAAAGATGCATGGCAGCGGTTTATCAGCAATGGCAAGGCGCGCCGGTTTCTTGCCATGGTCGCCCTGGGTACGGCGGCCTTCAATATGCAGGATATTGTGTTGGAGCCCTACGGCGGCGAGATTCTCAAGCTCACGGTCAGCGCCACAACCTTGCTGACGGCGCTGCTTGCCAGCGGATCACTGGTAGCTTTTGCAGTTGCATCGCGCAAGCTGTCCAATGGCATTGACCCCTGCCGACTGGCTGCTTACGGTGTAGTTTGCGGTTTGCCCGGCTTTTCGGCCGTTATTTTTGCTGCCCCGCTCGATGCCACCTGGCTCTTTTATGGCGGCGTTTTTTGTATTGGTTTTGGTGCTGGACTTTTTTCAGTCAGCACCTTGGCTGCGGCGATGACCATGGAGCGAAAAGAGTTCGTGGGCATGGCGCTAGGCGCCTGGGGCGCTGTTCAGGCCACCGCTGCGGGCCTGTCGATTGCCTTTGGTGGCGCGGCGCGAGACGCCGTGTCAACTCTCGCGCTGGAGGGCTCGCTCGGCCCGGCTTTGGCGGTCCCCGTGACGGGTTATAGCTTTGTGTACTACACCGAAATTTGTCTGCTGTTCATCACTTTGGCAGCCATTGGCCCCCTGGTTCGACGCGCCAATTTGCCGTCAGCCAGTGAGCCCGCAAAAAGTGAACGTTTTGGCCTGGCTGACTTACCAGGCTAAGAAGATTTCAGCAAGTCACCCACTTTTTTATTGTTTCTTCGCAACCGCTATCGTATTTTTAGGAGTTCCATCATGCAAATAGGCGCCATCACCGGATATGTCGATTTAGCCCAAATCATTTTGTATATGTTTTGGTTATTTTTTGCAGGCATCATTTTTTATCTGGTGCTTGAAAACCATCGCGAAGGCTATCCGATGGAGTCTGAAGGTCCACCGGGCTCAGCCACCGTCACCGGCTGGCCTATTCCTGCACCCAAGACCTTCAAGCTCGCGAGCGGTAAAGAAGTCACCGTACCCGAGTTGCACCGTCCTGAGCCGCCGCAGAACACGCGTCGCGATGGCGGATCGTACGGTAATCCTTACATACCAACGGGCGACTTGATGACGTCTGGTGTGGGTGCTGGTGCTTACACGATGCGCGCTGATGTGCCCGACATGGACTTGCATGGTCACCCCATCATTCGGCCGCTGCGCGTGCTGGATGGGTTTGATGTGTCCAAAAACGACACTGACCCGCGTGGGCTGCCGGTGCTTGGCACAGACAACAAAGTTGCTGGCAAGGTAGTCGACATGTGGGTGGACACCTGCGAGATGATGTTCCGCTTCGTTGAAGTAGAACTGAACGCCGAAAACGGTGGTCGCCGCGTTCTGCTGCCTGTGCCTTTTGCCCGCATTAAGCGTGACAGCGTCAAGGCGCACAGCATTTACGCCGCTCAATTTGCAAAAGTGCCTGCCACCAAAAGCCCTGATCAGGTCACTCTTTTGGAAGAGGAAAAAATCAGTGCTTACTACGGCGGCGGAACGCTCTACGCTGATCCTATGCGCGCGGAGCCGCTGCTGTGAAGGTTCAAAGCAACGGCCACGAGCACGAGTTTGAAGCGGCTTACGGCCTACCCGAGCCCTTGCCCAAAGGCGAAAGCATTTTGTGGCAAGGCGCGCCAGATTTTTCTGACCTCGCGGTACGGGTTTTTCACCTGAAAAAAGCAGCCGTGTATTTTCTGGTGCTGATGTTCGCCAGAGGTTCTTACCTGTATTCATCGGACGAGCCGGCCTTGACCGTCTTGGCCGGCATATTGCTGGTGGCAGCACTGGGCTTGACGGCCATGGCCGCGCTGGGTATCTTGGCCTGGCTGACGGCACGCACCACGGCCTACACATTGACCGATCAGCGCATCGTGATGCGCATCGGCATTGTGCTGACGCTCACCTTCAATTTACCCCTTAAGCGGATTGAAACCGCTGGCCTTTTGCTGACCGGCAAAGGGTTTGGCGACATTCCTTTGGCCTTGAGCGGTGGCGACCGGATTGGCTGGCTGAATTTGTGGCCCCACGCACGGCCTTGGCGACTGGCCAAGCCAGAACCCATGCTTCGTTGCATTGCAGACGCGCAGGCCCTTGCAGCCATGCTGCAGAAAGCCTGGACCGAAGCTAGCGGTAAAACCAGTGTGCTGGTGCAGACGCCGCGCGAGTCGGGCAGTGCCAACGCTGCTTATTGCCAAACTAACGCTTTACAGTAAAACTATTTGATGAACATGTCCAGTTCAGCCCTTTCAAATCCCATGCCGACACGCACGACTGACACCTTTCCGCGCTGGGTACTCTGGTCTGTCGCTGGCTTACTGGTGTTCACCCTTGGAGCTGTGGCTCTGGTTCGCATCACGGGCAATGGCCCGGATCAACTGGCCGCAGCCACCATCACCGAAAGGCTGCTTCGCTTTGAAGACAGTCCGGGTGGAGGGGTGGCGGTGATTGACGGTGAAACAGGACAGTTGCTGACCACTGTCACAGGTGAGCAAGGGTTCTTTCGCGGTGCACTGCGCGCGCTGACCCGGGACCGCACGGCACGCAAAATCGGCTCGGAGCAGCCTTTCAAGCTTATTTCCCGTACTGACGGTCGGTTAACCCTGTTCGATCCTGTGTCTGGCCAGCGTGTCGACTTAGAATCATTTGGCCCCACCAACGCTGCGGTGTTCGTGCCGTTTCTGACCATGCAGCCACAGGCCAACCGCTAAGCGCTCATTTACTTGTCAATTCAGGACAGCATCATGCAAGCATCCGCCACCAACTCAACTGTAGCCATCAGCTCTGCGGACGCTGCGCTTCAGGCCAAGCAGGACACGCTGCTCAGCCCCCGCTTTTACACGACTGATTTCGAAGCGATGGACCGCATTGATGTGTCCTCCCTGCGGGCCGAATGGGACACCATGCTGGCCGAGTACGAGGGCGATAACAACCACGACCACTTTCAGCGCACGCCCGAGTTTGCGGTTGAAGTGGCTGAGCATTTTTCAAAAGTTTCGCCTGAATTGCGGCAGGAATTTATCGAGTTTTTAATCAGCTCTTTGACCTCTGAATTCTCGGGTTGTATTTTGTATAACGAGATTCAAAAGAACGTCACCAACCCCGATATCAAGGCGTTGATGCGCTACATGGCACGTGACGAATCTCGCCACGCGGGTTTCATCAACCAGTCGCTGAAGGATTTTGGTCTGGGGCTTGATTTGGGTGATTTGAAGCGCACCAAGGCCTACACCTACTTCAAACCCAAATATATTTTTTACGCCACCTACCTGAGCGAAAAAATCGGTTACGCCCGCTACATCACGATCTTCAGGCAGCTCGAGCGCAACCCTGACAAGCGGTTTCACCCGATCTTCAGGTGGTTTGAGCGCTGGTGCAATGACGAGTTTCGTCATGGAGAATCGTTTGCGCTCATCATGCGAGCCCAGCCGCATTTACTCAAGGGTTTGAATGTGTTGTGGATCCGGTTTTTTCTGCTGGCGGTTTACGGCACCATGTACGTGCGAGACCACACCCGGCCGGAGCTCAAGGCGGCCATGGGGCTGGACCCGACAGCGTATGACTACGAGGTGTTTCGCATCACCAACGAGATCACCAAACAGGTGTTTCCGGTGTCACTTGACATTGACCACCCTGCCTTCCGCGCAGGCATGCTTCGGCTTTTTGAAGCACAAACCGGCATCAACGCGGCCAAAGCGAAGGGCGGGCCGCTGGGCTGGCTCAAGCAGGTCTACTGGGGCGCGGTCGGCGCACTGACCTTTGTCCGCCTGTACCTGCTGCCCATGAAGCATCATGAACTGCCGGCGCAAATCCGCATGCAGCCGGTCTGGTAAGAACTGCCTGGCGCGCCTCCTAACACCATCAGACTTCTCGTATTTGAGCTGAGCGTGCTGAATCTCATTTTTCCTGTTCTGTTTGCCATCTTTGTCTGGTGGTTCTCCACCGGCGTTGTGTTGCTGCTTAACGGTATGTCACGCACCACCTTTCGGTGGAGCGTGTCGATCTCGACCCTGCTGGCCCTGACTGCGCTTTATGGCTTGTCGCACACAGCCGCGACCTTGAGCGTGGTGAACGCCTACTGCGCCTTCACCTGCGCCTTGCTGGTGTGGGGCTGGCATGAGCTGACCTTTTTAACCGGCTGGTTGACGGGCCCCCGCCAGACCGCATGCACTGCTCCAAGCGGCTGGCCGCGCTTTACCCAGGCAGTCGCTGCTATTTTGTGGCACGAGCTGGGTATTCTGGTGGGCGGCGCACTCATTGCCGCCATCACATGGAATGCGGCCAATCAGGTCGGCCTGTGGACCTTCCTGGTGCTGTGGGTGATGCGCACCAGTGCGAAACTGAACCTGTTTTTTGGTGTTCGCAACTTGTCGGAAGAATTTTTGCCGGCTCACCTTGTCTACATGGGCAGCTACTTCAAACGGCGCCCCATGAATGCGTTTTTACCCGTGTCGATTATTTTGGCGACGCTGGTTCTCGTTTCGATGGGCTTGCGTGTCATGAACATCGATACGAATGCGGCCGAAACAGCGGGTTTGTTACTGGTTGGCAGTATGCTGGCCATGGCGATTTTGGAGCATTTTCTCCTGGTACTGCCCTTGCCTTCAACGGCCTTGTGGCGCTGGGCCATGCGCAACCGCACGCCACTCGTCACTTCTGGGGCGGCAGATTGATGGGGCGTTGATGTCGACGACTGGTTCACCTTTTTCACCGCTTAATTTGGTGACCGCGGTACCCTCCGCAGGCTTTGTGGCTCAAGGTTCTGGCTCAGGCCCGGCGGGCGAGCAAACAGCTATTGTGGTGGGGTCTGGCTTCGGAGGCCTGGCTGCCGCGATTCGGCTCAGCGCGATGGGCTACAAGGTTACCGTTCTGGAAAAGCTCGATGGCCCCGGCGGTCGCGGTTATGTTCGCAGGCAGGACGGTTTTACTTTTGACGGCGGGCCTACCATTGTCACGGTGCCGTTTTTGTTTGAAGAACTGTGGGCGCTGTGCGGCAAAACCTTTGCCGACGATGTTGAGTTGCGCCTGATGGACCCGTTTTACCGGGTCCGGTTTCACGATGGCACCCACTTTGACTACAACGGCGACCCTGATCGCATGCGGGCCGAAGTGATGCGCATCAGCCCGGAAGACGGACCAGGCTTTGACCGATTTGTCAAAGAGGCAGACAAGTGCTACCAACTGGGCTTTGAAACACTGGGCTGCAAGGCCTTTGACAGCATCGGCGATCTGGTGGCAGCGCTGCCCGCCATGATGAAAATGAAGGCTTGGCGCACCATGTTCGGGCTGGTGTCGAGTTACCTCAAGCACCCCAAACTGCGCATGGCCATGAGTCTGCAAACCCTGCTGATTGGCGGCAATCCCTTCTCCGTCACGGGTGTTTACAGCCTGATCAATGCACTTGAGCGGCGCTTCGGCGTGTATTCAGCCATGGGCGGTACGGGCGCGATCATTCAGGGCATGGTCGAGCTGCTGACCGAGCGTGATGTGCCCGTGCGTTACAACGCCGAAGTGCGCAAAATTGTGGTTGAAGGTGGCCGTGCGATAGGTGTTGAGTTGGCCAACGGCGAAGCACTGGCCGCCGACATTGTGGTGTGCAACTCGGACACCTCATGGACCTATAAAAACCTGATTGCGCCTGAACACCGTCGTCATTGGACAGACAAGAAAATCGAAAATGGCAAGCATTCGATGAGCCTGTTTGTCTGGTATTTTGGGACGAACAAACAATACCCTGACGTGCCGCACCACACCATGGTGTTGGGCCCGCGCTACGAAGGTTTGCTCACCGATATTTTTAAAAACCACAAGTTGACCGACGACTTCAGTTTGTACCTGCACCGCCCGACAGCCACTGACCCATCGGTGGCTCCTGCCGGTTGCGACTGCTTTTACGTGCTGGCCCCGGTGCCACACCTGGACAGTGGCACCGACTGGGCGACGCAAGCTGAGCCGTACCGTCAGGCAGTGTGCAAGCGGCTTGAAGAAACCCTGCTGCCTGGGCTGAGCCAGCACATTGCGACCTCGCATGTCATGACACCGCAGCACTTTAAGGATGACTTGTTGTCTTACAAGGGCGCGGCCTTCGGGCTGGAGCCCTTGCTGCTGCAAAGCGCCTGGTTCAGGCCACACAACCGCAGCGAAGACATTGAAAACCTGTTCATGGTCGGTGCCAGCACGCACCCCGGTGCGGGTATGCCCGGCGTGCTGATGTCAGCCAAGGCCCTGCAAACGGTGGTGCCTGAAATTCAAAACGCAAAAACTGCCTAGAGCCGATGCCTGACGCACAGCCTTCCGTCGTCATCCCTTCCGAGCCCGGCGTTGCGGCGCAGTCGCAGGCCAAGCACGGCTTTGACTACGAAGCGTGTGAGGAGCTGATGCGCGGTGGCTCCAAAACGTTTTTTGCTGCTTCACGGTTGTTGCCCAGCCGCGTGCGTGGCCCGGCCATTGCGCTGTATGCCTTTTGCCGCGTGGCCGACGATGCGATCGACTTCAGCGACGACCGCGTGACGGCGCTGGCCGCGCTCAATGAACGTTTGCGCCGGATATACGCAGACGACCCGATGGCGTACGAGCCCGACCGGGCGCTCGCCGCTGTGGTGCGTGAGTTTGATTTGCCGCTGGAATTGGTCGCGGCCCTGCTGGAAGGCTTTGAGTGGGACGCCGAGGGTCGCCGCTACGAAACCATTGAAGACCTGGAGGCCTACGGCGCTCGGGTGGCAGGCAGTGTCGGGGCGATGATGGCCGTGGTCATGCGAACACGCGGCGAGCAGGCACTGGCGCGCGCCTGTGATCTGGGCGTGGCGATGCAACTGACCAACATTGCGCGTGACGTTGGCGAAGATGCCCGATTTGGCCGGCTGTATTTGCCCTTGGCCTGGATGCGCGAGGCTGGGCTCGACCCTGATGCGTGGCTGCAAAACCCAGTCTTTGATAACCGCATTGCCAGCGTGATTGATCGCTTGATCAAAGCCGCTGATGTGCTGTACCAGCGCTCCGAACACGGCATTGGCCAGTTGCCGCGCGACTGCCGCCCCGCCATCCGCGCGGCCCGTCTGGTGTACGCCGAAATTGGCCGCGAGCTTGAAAAAATCGGGATGGACTCGGTCAACCACCGTGCGGTGGTATCGGGTAAACGCAAGCTGGCTTTGTTGGTCCGTGCCAGCGGCGCAGCCCTGGTGGCCCCCGCCGACCCGACGCATCACTTTGCAGCGCTGCCCGCCAACCAGTTTTTGGTGCAGTCGGCCAAGTTGCCGCCCGGCGATGTACCGGCCGAGCCAAACCAGCCGGCCCGCCGCAGCTTTGACGAGCGCGCCCGCTGGACGGCAGAACTGTTCGAGCGAATGGCACGGGCTGACGCTGCGCTTGCCGAGGCGAAGGCACAAGCTGATTTCCTGGCCTATGCCAAATCCCATGGTCACCCGGTCAAACCAGTTGTCCCGAACGACTCGACCCGCTGAGGCCAGCGCATGACGTCTACCGACACCTTGATGGCTGTGAAGGTGGCTCTTTTGGTGGCGGCGGGTGCCGGGTTTGTGTGGTGGCAACTGCACGACGTGGCGCAGGAGCAGCGTCGAACGAAAGAGCGCGACAAGCAGGCCAACCCACCCAAACCCACAAGCGAAGCTGACTGAGCGTCGACACGGGTCACACGGTTTTAAAAGCGATTGCTGTGCTATTTATTAAATAGCATCTAGCCCAGAAATTCTTTGGCCTGCAGCCTTATTGCTGGCGTAAAAACAGATTTTCTCTGTCAAAACGCCGTGTCAGCCTACCGTAAGCGCAAGCGATCAGCTCCGCCGCCGCTTGGAACGCTATGGGCGTGAAGCCAGCAGCATGATGCGCTCGGCCTTCAGTACAACGGGGCGATCGACCATTTTGCCGTCCAGCTGTATGGCACCGCTGCCAGATGCCGCCCAGGCCTGAATCACCCGTTCTGCCCAGGCCACTTCAGCCGCCGTGGGGGCGAGCGCTGCGAGGACGGCGGCAAGCTGCGTTGGGTGAATGCACATCTTGGCACCGAAGCCCAGGCTTTTAGCCTGCCGCATGTCTGCCGTGACACGGGCCGGGTCCAGGTCGGGCGTCACGCCCGCTATCGGCGATACCAGTCCGGCAGCACGCGATGCCACCGCGATTTGTGTGGCCGCATGGTCCAGCGCCAGACTGCCGGAATCGACAGCCATGTCCACCATATAGTCCAGCGAGCCGAAGGCCAGCCGTGTAACGCCGGTTGCATTGGCGATGTCGTACACCGCCACCAGGCCGCGCGCACTTTCTATCAGCGGCACGACGCTGGCATGGGGCGGCAAACAGGCCAGTACCGCTGCCACCTGATCTGCTGCTTCGCATTTGGGCAGCATCACACATGTGGCTTGCACCGCCTGGGCCCAAGCCAGGTCGCCGGCATGCCAGGCGGTTGCTGCATCGTTGATGCGAATCAGCACCTTGTCAATCTGGTCGCTGTTGCTTTGTAGCCATTCGGCAATGGTGCTGCGCGCTGCTGCTTTGTTGGCGGGCGCTACCGCGTCTTCAAGATCAATGATGACGCGGTCGGCGCCCGAGGCCACCGCTTTGGCAAAGCGCTCCGGTCGGTCACCGGGTACGAACAGGTAAGTCAGCAGCGTCTCAGTGGGCATGGCAGTACTCAGGTGATGGCAGTCGTCAACGGGGCGGGCATCGGCATCAGCCCGCGAACACAGAGACATCGGTTGTCACCAATGCCAATGGGAAACGTTGCCCCGCCAAATAATCTTCCATGCACTGGAGCAGCAAGGGGCTGCGATGCTTGTCTGTACTGGCCCGAATCTCATCGGCTGTCAGCCACACGGCCCGCACTATGCCTTCGTCCAGCGGCTGCCCCGCCACATGAGCACCCAGCTCGCCGCAAAATGCAAACCTCAGGTAGGTGATGTCTTCTTGCCCACTGGGCTCGGTTGCACCGGCACGTTGAAAGCGCGACATGTACACGCCGACCACATCAGTCGGTATGAAGTGAAAGGCAGTTTCCTCCAGCGTTTCACGTGCGCAGGCTTGCGGCAAGCTTTCACCCGGATCCAGGTGGCCCGCCGGGTTGTTGAATTTGAGGCCGTCGCGGGTTTCTTCCTCGACCAGCAAGAATTTTTGAATGCCATCAAAGTCTTGGGCAATGACGGCGGCAACGGTGACGCTGGGTTTGAATCGGGCTCTCATGGGGGGAGATTATGTGCCAGCGCCAGCAGAGCCAAACCCCTGCGCAAAACTGCCCCGCAGATGCTCCACCAGGCACTGCACCGCCTTAGGCACTTGGGCTGACCACGGCCGCAGCGCGTAAATTTTGTCACCGAAAAAGCCCTGCACCTGCCAGTCTGGCAGCACGCGGATCAGACGGGTCTGTGCCTTGGCGGTGATGGGTAAGCTGAAGTCTGGCAGCAGGCCAATACCCAGTCCTGCCAAAATAGCGTCGCGCAGCACCTCGCTGTTGTTGGCTTTCAGCGACCCACGGATGTTGACGCCCACCCGCTCCGTCGGTTTTTTTTTGCTGTTTTTGGCAAATGTCCAGCTACCGGCCTGGTCGCCCAAATACAGCAGGCAGTCATGCGCTGTCAAATCGTTTGGGTGTTCGGGTATGCCGCGCTGGGCCAGATAGTCAGCGCTTGCCACGAGCACTGACCGTGTGTCGCACAGCACCCAGGCCACGTGCGTTTCGGGCACAACATGGGCATGGCGTATGGCCAGATCAAAACCCTCATGGGCCAGGTTCACAAAGCGGTCGGTCAGTTCCAGCTCAATATGAATTTCCGGGAAGTGCTTTAAAAAGTCCGCCACCATGGGTGCCAGATGTTGCCTGCCCAAAGCGACAGGGGCCGTGACACGCACCAGGCCGCGCGGCTTGCCCACCGTGTCCCGCGCTGCGCTGTAACTGCCTGCAATGCGCTCAAACGCAGGCTGCATGTCGGTGACCAGCTGCTGCCCGGCCTCGGTCAGCCCTACCGAGCGTGTGGTGCGGCGCACCAGCAACACGCCAGCTGTGCGCTCCAGCTCGCTGATACGCATGCTGACAGAGGCTTTCGACGTTCCCAGACGGCGGGCGGTTTCGGTAAAGCTTTTCGTCGCGGCCAGCACGGTCAGCAGGTGCAGGTCAGCCACCAGGGGCGCGAGTTGGTCAGTCGACATGGCAGGCCTTATTGTTCAGATATGTGAACAATGTAATCAATAAAGTGGGGCTTATCAAATCAGCGGTGCGAACCTAGACTTGTCCATCACTTCAGATTGAGGATTCCCTATGTCAACTCCCACCATCGGTCATTACATCAATGGCCAAGTCGCACTGCCTGCTGCCTCGCGCAGCCAGGACGTGTTCAACCCCGCAACCGGCGCGGTGAGCGGACAGGTGTTGCTGGCCAGCAGCGCGGACGTGGCTGCGGCTGTGGCCTCAAGCCAGGCGGCTTTTGCGGCATGGTCTGACACGCCGCCGATTCGCCGTGCGCGGGTGATGTTCAAGTTTCTGGAACTGCTCAATGCCCACAAAGACAAGCTGGCGCACATGATCACTGCCGAACACGGCAAGGTGTTCACCGACGCACAAGGTGAGGTCGCGCGCGGCATTGACATTGTGGAGTTTGCCTGCGGCATGCCGCAACTCCTCAAGGGCGACTTTACCGACCAGGTCAGCACCGGTATCGACAACTGGACGCTGCGCCAGCCGCTGGGTGTGGTTGCGGGTATCACGCCGTTCAACTTTCCGGTGATGGTGCCCATGTGGATGTTTCCGGTGGCGATTGCTGCGGGCAACTGCTTTGTTTTGAAGCCCAGCCCGATTGACCCAAGCGCCAGTTTGTTCATGGCCGAGCTGCTCCAGCAAGCAGGATTGCCAGATGGTGTCTTCAATGTCGTGCAAGGCGACAAGGAAGCCGTCGATGCGCTGCTGGTGCACCCTGATGTCAAGGCCGTGTCCTTTGTCGGTTCTACACCGATTGCCAACTATATTTACGAAACGGGCGCGCACCACGGCAAGCGCGTGCAAGCCTTGGGCGGTGCCAAAAACCACATGGTTGTCATGCCTGATGCTGACCTCGAACAAGCGGTAGACGCCCTGATTGGCGCGGGTTACGGCTCGGCTGGCGAGCGCTGCATGGCGATTTCTGTTGCTGTCCTGGTCGGTGATGTGGCCGAACGCCTGCTGCCGATGTTGACCGCCAGAGCCAAAACGCTGGTGATCAAAAACGGCGTGAACCTCGACGCCGAAATGGGCCCCATCGTCACCAGCACGGCTCACAAGCGCATCACCGGCTACATCGACCTGGGCGTTGAAGAAGGCGCCAAACTGCTGGTGGACGGCCGCACCTTCACGGGCAAAGATGCAGGCGAGGGTTGCGAGGCCGGCTTCTGGATGGGCGGGACGCTGTTTGACCATGTCACGCCAGACATGCGCATCTACAAGGAAGAGATATTTGGCCCGGTGCTGGGCTGTCTCCGCGTCAAGGACTTGAAGGAGGCGGTTGAGCTGATCAATGCCCACGAGTTTGGCAACGGCGTGAGCTGCTTTACCCGCGACGGCAACGTGGCACGTGAATTTTCAAGACGCATTCAAGTCGGCATGGTGGGCATCAATGTTCCCATTCCCGTACCGATGGCCTGGCACGGCTTTGGCGGGTGGAAGAAAAGTCTGTTTGGCGACATGCATGCCTACGGCGAAGAAGGTGTGCGCTTTTACACCAAGCAAAAGTCCATCATGCAGCGCTGGCCGGAGAGCATTGGCAAGGGCGCTGAATTTGTCATGCCAACGGCTAAATGAGGCCCCACGGTCGCTCACTGCGTGTAACTCCCTGCCCCCGAGGGGCCGCTGCGCCTGCAGACTGGCGGAGTCAGATCTGCGGCCCCTGCTTGAAAAGTCGGGGATGGGTCGTCTCAACCGTCACAGGATATGGAATACCCATTCAGAACCGTCGGAAAACTCATGTAAGCTCGCAGGCAGGCAAAAAAAGCCAGAAAAAACCAACGTCTAATTGAGGAGAAACCCATGCTGATTGGGGTACCCGCCGAAATCATTGACGGCGAAACACGCGTCGCCATCACGCCGGAAACGGCCAAAAAACTCAAAACCCAAGGCCACACCATCCGTGTGCAAGCTGGCGCAGGTGTTGCAGCCAGCGTGCCAGATGATGCTTATGCAGCGGTCGGCGCAGAGATCACCGATGCAGCAGGCGCTTACGCCGCCGACATTGTCCTCAAAGTGCGCTGCCCGCTAGACGCCGAGGTGCCGCACCTCAAAGCAGGGGGCGTGCTGGTGGGCATGTTGAACCCGTTTGATGCTACGGGCTTGCAGCGCCTGGCCACAGCACAGATCACCGCATTTGCACTGGAAGCCGCGCCCCGAACCAGCCGCGCGCAAAGCATGGACGTGCTGTCGTCGCAAGCCAATATTGCCGGCTACAAGGCCGTGATGATGGCCGCCAACGCTTACCAGCGTTTTATGCCGATGCTGATGACCGCTGCTGGCACCGTTAAGGCGGCCCGCGTGGTGATTCTGGGTGTCGGCGTGGCGGGCCTGCAAGCGATTGCCACCGCCAAGCGCCTCGGTGCGGTGATTGAAGCCAGCGACGTGCGCCCCAGCGTGAAAGAACAGGTTGAATCATTGGGCGCCAAGTTTATCGATGTGCCCTACGAAACCGATGAAGAGCGCGAAGCCGCTGTCGGTGTGGGCGGCTATGCCAAGCCCATGCCCCCAAGCTGGCTGGCCAGACAAAAAGACGAAGTGGCCAAGCGCGTGGCCAATGCCGACATCGTGATCACCACCGCACTCATTCCAGGCCGCGCCGCCCCTGTGCTGGTGACCGAAGACATGGTCAAGGCCATGAAACCAGGCAGCGTGATTGTTGACCTGGCAGCACCGCAAGGCGGCAATTGCCCGTTGACTGAACCCGGCAAAACCGTGGTCAAGCACGGCGTGACGCTGATTGGTGAGACCAATATCGCATCATTGGTGGCCGCAGATGCCAGCGCACTTTACGCGCGCAACCTGCTCGACTTTTTAAAGCTGATCATCACCAAAGAAGGTGCTTTGAACATCGACATGGCTGATGACATCGTGGCGGCTTGCCTGATGACGCAGGCCGGCGACATCAAACGCAAGTCTTAAACGCCAATCATTTCAAAAGTCATCTGGAGAAGCTCATGGAAGCCGTGTCACCCACCATCATCAACCTGATTATTTTTGTGCTCGCCATCTACGTGGGTTACCACGTGGTGTGGACCGTCACGCCTGCGCTGCACACACCGCTGATGGCTGTGACCAACGCCATTTCAGCCATCGTCATTGTTGGGGCCATGCTGGCCGCCGCTCTGACCGAGACACCGCTCGGAAAAACCATGGGCTTTTTGGCCGTGGTGCTGGCGGCGGTGAATGTGTTTGGCGGATTTTTGGTCACGCGCCGGATGCTGGAGATGTTCAAGAAAAAAGAAAAGAAAGGAGAAGCGAAATGAATGCCGTGAAACCTAAAGATCTTGTTCCCTTCACGCAGGGGTCGCGGGACTGGCTTTGCCAGACCGCAGGCGCAGCGGCCCCCTCGGGGGGCAGCGTAGTACACGAAGTGACAAGCGTGGGGGTACTTTCAAAATGAGCATGAATATCGTCACGCTGCTTTATTTGGTAGCTTCTGTCTTTTTTATTCAGGCTTTGAAGGGCTTGAGCCATCCCACCACGTCGCTGCGTGGTAACTTGTTTGGCATGGTCGGCATGACGATCGCCGTACTGACCACCGGTGCGCTGATTGTTGAAACCTCAGGCGGCAAGGCCCTTGGCATGGTCAATGTGCTGGTGGCATTGGTCATTGGAGGCGCCGCGGGCACGCTGATGGCCAAGCGGGTCGAGATGACCAAAATGCCCGAGCTGGTGGCTTTCATGCACAGCATGATTGGCCTGGCTGCCGTCTTCATCGGCGTGGCTGCGGTGGCAGAACCCTTTGCGTTTGGCATCGTCGCCAAGGGCATGGGCACCGACCAGATACCTGCAGGCAATAGGCTTGAGCTGTTTCTGGGGGCTGCCATCGGCGCGATTACCTTCAGCGGCTCCGTGATTGCCTTTGGCAAGCTCAGCGGCAAGTACAAGTTCCGGCTGTTTCAAGGCGCACCGGTCACCTTTGCTGGCCAGCACATGGTCAACTTGGTGCTGGGCCTGGTCATGCTCGGTCTGGGCCTGATGTTTATGTTCACCGGTAGCTGGACCGCATTTTTTGCCATGCTGGCGCTGGCTTTTGTCATGGGTGTGCTGATCATCATCCCGATTGGCGGTGCCGACATGCCGGTGGTGGTGTCGATGTTGAACAGCTATTCGGGCTGGGCAGCAGCAGGCATTGGCTTTAGTCTGAACAACTCGATGCTGATCATCGCGGGGTCGCTGGTCGGTTCGTCCGGGGCTATCCTGTCGTACATCATGTGCAAGGCCATGAACCGTTCGTTTTTCAGCGTTATTCTGGGCGGCTTTGGCGGCGAGGCCAGCACGGCTGCGGCGGGTTCAGCCGTTCAGCGCAACGTCAAGTCCGGCTCGGCAGATGATGCGGCCTTTATCTTGGGCAACGCCGAAACCGTCATCATCGTGCCGGGTTACGGCCTGGCTGTGGCGCGTGCGCAGCACTCGGTGAAAGAACTGGCACAAAAGCTGACCGACAAGGGCATCACTGTCAAATACGCCATCCACCCGGTGGCTGGCCGCATGCCAGGCCACATGAACGTGCTGCTGGCCGAGGCTGAGGTGCCGTACGACCAGGTGCACGAAATGGAAGACATCAACGCTGAATTTGGCCAGGCCGACGTGGCGATCATTCTGGGCGCCAACGATGTGGTCAACCCGGCGGCACACGTCAAGGGGAGTGCTATTTACGGGATGCCGATTTTGGAGGCCTACAAGGCCAAAACAGTCATCGTCAACAAACGGTCGATGGCTGCAGGCTACGCCGGACTGGACAACGAACTCTTTTACATGGACAAAACCATGATGGTGTTTGGCGATGCCAAAAAGGTCATCGAAGACATGGGCAAGGCGATTGAGTAACGCTGACGGGTTGGCTACAACGGTGCCCTGGTTGTTTTGCTTTGAGGCAACTCCTTTCAAACTGAGGGCGCTTCCTAGGGAAAACGCAATAGGCGAGCGCCATGCCAGCCTTGAAAATTCGGGGCTGTTTACATCATCGCAATGGAGAAGACAATCATGACCGCTGCCACTTTGGACCGCCCCTGGCTCAAATCCTACCCGCCTGGCGTACCGACGGATGTAGACACGTCGCAGTACCCCTCGCTGGCGGCCTTGATGGAGGAGTCCTTTCAAAAGAACGCCGCCAAAGTCGCCTACAGCTTTCTGGGCAAGGACATCACGTTTGGCGAAACCGATAGCCTGTCAGTTGCCTTTGGTGCCTATCTGCAAAGCCTGGGGCTGGCCAAAGGTGATCGCGTCGCCATCATGATGCCCAATGTGCCGCAGTACCCGGTAGCCGTTGCCGCCATCTTGCGCGCCGGTTTTGTGGTGGTCAACGTCAATCCGCTGTACACCCCCCGCGAGCTGGAGCACCAACTCAAAGACTCCGGCTCCAAAGCGATCGTCATCATCGAGAATTTTGCCAATACGCTGGAGCAGTGTGTTGCTGCCACGCCGGTCAAGCATGTGGTCCTATGCGCCATGGGTGACCGGCTGGGTCTGCTCAAGGGCGCACTGGTCAACTATGTGGTGCGCAACGTCAAAAAAATGGTGCCTGCCTTCAATTTGCCAGGTGCTGTGCGCTTTAACGACGCGCTGGCCCAGGGCAAACGCGCCACGCTCAAGCGACCGGACATCAAGCCGACCGACGTGGCCGTGCTGCAATACACGGGCGGCACCACCGGCGTGTCAAAAGGCGCGGTGCTGCTGCACAGCAACGTGATAGCCAATGTGCTGCAGTCCGAAGCCTGGAACATCCCCGCCATGGCCAGCATGCAGCCGGGCGTGCAACCCGTCTATGTGTGCGCATTGCCGCTGTATCACATCTTCGCTTTTACCGTCAACATGATGCTGGGCATGCGCACAGGCGGCAAAAACATTCTGATCCCGAATCCGCGCGACTTTCCCGCCGTGCTCAAAGAGCTGGCCAAGCACAAGGTCAACAGTTTCCCGGCTGTGAACACGCTCTTCAACGGCCTGGCCAATCACCCTGACTTCAACACCGTCGATTGGTCGCAGTTGAAAGTTTCGCTGGGCGGCGGTATGGCCGTCACCAGTTCGGTGGCCAAGCTGTGGCTCGAGAAAACAGGTTGCCCCATTGTCGAAGGTTATGGCTTGTCTGAGACCTCACCATCGGCCAGTTGCAACCCGACCAACAGCAAATCCTTCAGCGGCACGATTGGTGTGCCGATTCCAGGCACCTACTTCAAGCTGCTTGACGACGACGGCAACGAAGTCCCGCAAGGCCAGCCCGGCGAGATCGCCATCAAAGGGCCACAGGTCATGGCTGGTTACTGGCAACGGCCTGACGAGACTGACAAGGTCATGACAGCAGACGGTTACTTCAAATCGGGTGACGTCGGCATCCTCGACAGCAATGGTTTTTACAAAATCGTGGACCGCAAAAAGGACATGATTCTGGTCAGCGGTTTTAACGTCTACCCGAACGAGATTGAAGACGTGGTCGGCCAACTCGACGGCGTGATGGAATGCGCCTGCATAGGCGTGGCCGATGAAAAATCAGGTGAAGCTGTCAAGCTGGTGATCGTCAAGAAAAACCCGGACTTGACCGAAGCGCAGGTACGCACCTTCTGCAAGGAAAATCTGACCGGTTACAAGCAGCCCAGGGTGATAGAGTTCCGCACAGAACTTCCCAAAACGCCGGTCGGCAAAATTTTGCGGCGTGAGTTGCGCGACAAGAAATAAATCGCCAGTCGAAAAAAAACGGGGCGGCATGAGCCGCCCTTTTTTGTGGGCAAGATCATTCGATGGCTATCACCGCCATCCTCAGCGCCCTGGCACAAGAACAACACGGCCTGATCGAGCTGTTGTAGCGCCTCCGCAAAGTGACTCATGCAGGCTGGGACTTCTGGCTAGGCGACCTGCATGGGCAGCCGGTGGTGCTGGCCCTGTCCAAAATCGGCAAAGTGGCAGCTGCCACCGCGGCTGCTGCGCTGATGGAACGCTTTGGCGCGCAGCGCATGGTGTTTATCGGCGTGGCCGGCGCACCTGGGGCTGATCGCCAGCGGCGACCGTTTTGTCTCGGGCGCAGCCGTGTCCAGCACCCTGCGCAGTGCTTTTCGGTCAGTCGGGCATGAGGTGCTCGCGATAGAAATGGAAGGTGCCGAAGTGGCGCAAACTTGCTACGACTACGCCATCCCGTTTGCCGCCGTTCGCACCATTTCAGACCGGGCCGACGACACTGCGCACGTGGACTTTCCCAGTTTTGTAGACCATGTGGCCAGCAGGTATGCGCTGGCGATTGTCGAACAGTTTTTAAAGAAGCTATAAAATCAGGAGCTGCTCGCGAATGTAAATATTGGCCTGGAGGTCAAATGGCAAAACGCACTCAAAAAATCAGGTGTTCAGACGTGTCTTCGACAAGCAGGGTGCTACACGCAGAGAGCAACCGTGGGCGCTATTTCAGCCAGCCACGCTTCCTGAAGTACCACATTGGCACCACGGCGCTGGCAATCATCAATACCAGCGCATAGGGATAGCCATAAGCCCATTCCAGCTCCGGAAAGAAACCTTTGAAGTTCATGCCGTAGACGCTGGCGATCAGCGTGGGCGGCAGCAGTGCCACGCTGGCCACCGAGAAGATCTTGATGATCTTGTTCTGGTTGATGTTGATGAAACCCACCGTCGCGTCCATCAAAAAGTTGATCTTGTCAAACAGGAAAGCGGTGTGTGAATCGAGTGAGTCAATATCACGCAGAATTTGCCGCGCGTCGTCAAACTGGTCGGCGCTCAGCATTTTGCTGCGCATCATGAAGCTGACGGCACGGCGGGTGTCCATCATGTTACGGCGGATGCGGCCGTTCAAGTCTTCGTGCCGCGCTATCGCGCCTAGCACCTCGCCGGCCAGCACGTCGGTCACGTCGCCCGACAGCACCTTGGCGCTGACTTTTTCAAGCTCAACGTAAATGCCTTCCAGGGTGTCGGCTGAATATTCCGCATCTGCGTCAAACAATTTCAGCAACACTTCCTTGGCATCTTCAATCAGCCCCGGCGCGCGGCGCGCCCGCATCCTCAAAAGTCTGAAAACTGGCACGTCTTCGTCGTGAATCGAAAACAGCACGCCTTTGCTTTTGAGATCGTCATTGACAAGATTCAAAATGAAAGCCACCCGCACCGTGCGCGGCTCTTCGTCGTCGGCAATCAGAAAGTCAGACCGGATGTGCAGCTCGCCGTTGTCTTCTTCGTAAAAGCGGGCCGACTCCTCAATGTCCTCGTCCATCGCGTCTTCAGGAATGGACAGGCCGTAGTACTGCTTGATCCAGCGTTTTTCGTCCAGTGTGGGAGATTCGAGGTCAACCCAGATGGGCTGGAACTTGGAGAGTTCTTCGAGCGACTCGATTTCTTCCTGAAAGAGCCGCCCATTGGCGAGCGTGAAAATATTGAGCATGACGGATGTCCGGTTGTGTCAGTCTGGGCTTAAGAAGCTGCCAGAGCAGTGACAAAAAAAGGGGGGGTGCTTCGCTTCCAACCCCTTAAACAACGTCGAGCGTCTGTCTGCGGTGTTGAAAGCTAGCTGGTACTGCTGGTTTCCAAGGATTTCTCCGTAATGAAGATGGGTAGATTATCGCACTGCACAAGGAGTCTTTCTACCTGGAGACGGCAAAGGATTCAGCTAAAAAACGCCAGTAACTCGTCTTTGCGCGCAGACGCATCGCGCTCGCCCAGCGCCTCAGGGCTTCAACAAAACCTGGTTCACACAGCCCATCACTGGCCATGGCCGCGCCACTGCGGCTGCCTTTGCTGCCCACCTCGCCCAGTTTGACCAGCTTGGCCAGCGAGTTTTAGTTGGCCGGCGGCGCCAAAAACCCGCGCTACCTGTCGACTTGATCGCGCTTGACGCCATCGCATGTGTCATGGTGATGGGCTGTGAAAGTCAGCCGGATGCGGGAAGGCCCGGCCATGCCGAATACGGCCTTGCAAACATGCGCCAAATAATACAAAAATTTGCATTTATTTGTGTCCGGGGAGGTTGCAATGTACTGAACTAGCGCGCATAGTAACTTCAAGCGCGTAATTTCCGTCGCTGCCTTACCCGGCAGCTTTTGTGTCCCGTGCCTTCCTTTCCAAGGAGTCTTTTGTATGAACCTGACGATCAGTGGCCACCATCTTGAAGTCACCCCCGCACTGCGCGGCTACGTGACCAGTAAACTGGACCGAATTACCCGTCACTTTGACCAGGTGGTCGACGTCAAAGTGCTTCTGACGGTAGACAACATGAAAGAAAAAGACAGCCGCCAGCGAGCCGAATGCAACGTGCACGTCAAAGGGCGTGACATTTTTGCAGAAAGCTCACACGCCGATTTGTATGCCGCCGTCGATGAATTGACCGACAAGCTGGACCGCCAGGTGGCACGGCACAAAACCAAAATCAAGGATCATCACCACGTCGCGGCCAAGCGACAGGAGCAGATGTTCGCGCAGTAATAGCGCCAATCATGGCCTGACAATCGGTCGCTTTGACGCTAGCCGCCCACACCAGGCGGCTTTTTTATGGGCGTGTGTCGTGCAAACCCTGCTTAAAGTGCATAATTTGCCGACTTGTCGACCCCTATGAACCGTCTTTCGCAAATTTTGCCCTCCACTCAGGTTCTGGTCAGCGTTGAAGCGACCAGCAAAAAGCGTGCTTTTGAAGAAGCCGGCCTGCTGTTTGAAAACCTGCACGGGATGAACCGCGCGCTGATCACTGACAGTCTGTTCGCACGCGAACGTTTGGGCTCGACGGGATTGGGTCATGGCGTTGCCATTCCGCATGGTCGCATCAAGGGGCTCAAAGCGCCGATGGCCGCTGTTTTTCAGTTGAACACACCGATCGGTTTTGATGCGCCTGACGAGCAGGCGGTCGCCCTGCTGATCTTTTTGCTGGTGCCTGAAGCGGCCACCCAGAAACACCTTGAAATTTTGTCTGAAATCGCCGAACTGCTCAGCGATAGCGCGCTGCGCGAGCAGATCAAAACCGCCACCGATGCCCCCGCGCTGCATCAGCTGATTGCCTCCTGGAAATCTGCGGCATGAAACCTACAGCCATCAGTGCGGACGTTTTATTTGAAGACCACCGCGCCAACCTGAAGTGGGAATGGGTCGCTGGCCTGGGCGCTTCCGAGCGGCGTTTTGACGAGGTGGCGGTTCGGGCCGCGCGTTCCGGTGCCGACCTGGTGGGTTACCTCAATTACATTCACCCTTATCGGGTACAAATTCTGGGTGAGCGCGAAGTGGCCTATCTGCTGAACGCGGGTGACGACGCCTGCGTGCGCCGCATCTCCCGCATCATCAAGCTGGAGCCGCCGGTGCTGATCATGGCCGACGGACAAACCGCACCTGATGCCTTGCTGTCCATGTGTGAGCGGGCTGGCTTGCCCATGTTCGCGACCCCCGAGTCTGCTGCTTTTGTCATCGACGTTCTGCGCGCCTATTTGTCCAAGCACTTTGCCGACCGCACCTCGATGCACGGCGTGTTCATGGACATTTTGGGCCTGGGCGTGATGATCACCGGCGAGTCCGGCCTGGGCAAAAGCGAACTGGGGCTGGAGCTGATCTCGCGCGGGCACGGCATGGTGGCCGACGACGCGGTCGACTTGTACCGCATTAACCAGACCACCATCGAAGGGCGCTGCCCCGAACTGCTGCAAAACCTGCTGGAAGTGCGCGGCATTGGCCTGCTCGACATCAAGGCGATTTTTGGCGAGACCGCCGTGCGCCGCAAGATGCGGCTGAAAATGATCGTGCACCTGGTGCGCCGCGAGACCCTGGAGCGCGAGTACGAGCGCATCCCGTACGAGCCTTTGAACCAGGACGTGCTGGGCATACCCGTTCGCAAGGTCATCATTCAGGTCGAAGCCGGCCGCAACATCGCCGTTTTGGTGGAAGCCGCTGTGCGTAACGCGATCTTGCAGCTGCGCGGCATCAATACGTATCAGGAGTTTGTGGAGCGACACCGTCAGGCCATGGAGCGTGGTGAGTAAGCGTGGTCAATAGGTTGGCTGCGAAACAGCGGATCGTCGTGGGTCTGAGCGGCGGTGTTGATTCTGCAGTCACAGCCTACCTGCTCAAGCAACAGGGCCATGAAGTCATCGGCATCTTCATGAAGAACTGGGAGGGCGACGATGACGACGCGTTTTGCTCGTCCAACATCGACTTTGTGGACGCCGCTGCCGTGGCCGATGTGATTGGCATCGAGATGGAGCATGTCAACTTTGCTGCCGACTACAAAGACCGGGTGTTTGCCGAATTTTTGCGCGAGTACCAGGCGGGCCGCACGCCGAATCCGGATATTTTGTGCAACGCCGAAATCAAGTTCAAGGCCTTTTTAGACCACGCGATGCGCCTGGGTGCCGAGAAAATGGCGACCGGGCACTATGCACGCGTCCGGCAAAACGGCAGTAGCCAGCGGTTCGAACTGCTCAAAGGCCTGGACCCGGCCAAAGACCAGAGTTATTTTCTGCACCGCCTGAACCAGGCGCAGTTGTCCAAAACGCTGTTCCCGGTGGGCGAGCTCCAAAAAACCGAAGTTCGGCGCATTGCCGACGAGATTGGGCTGCCGAATGCCAAAAAGAAAGACTCCACCGGCATCTGCTTTATTGGCGAGCGCCCGTTCAGGGATTTTTTAAACCGCTACATCGCCAAAGCGCCCGGCCCCATCAAGAGCGACAAAGGCCGCGTGCTGGGCGAGCATGTGGGCTTGAGCTTTTACACGCTGGGTCAGCGTTCGGGTTTAGGCATTGGCGGCGTCAAAGCCAAAGGCGCAGACCTCAAAGCCGTGCAGGCCCTGGGCCAGCGCGGTGTTGGCGCACACGAGCCGTGGTTTGTGGCCCGCAAGGACATGGACAGCAACACGCTGTGGGCCGTGCAAGGCCACGACCACCGCTGGCTGCAGTCCACTGAACTCAGCGCGCAGGATTGCAGCTGGGTATCAGGCAGCCCGCCAGCGCCGTGCTCGATGGCCGCTAAAACCCGTTACCGCCAGGCGGATGCGCCCTGCGACCTGGTGGCCAGCAGCAGCACCGGTTGCCAGCTGGTTTTTAGCCAGGCCCAGTGGGCTGTCACCCCCGGTCAGTCGGCGGTGCTGTACGACGGCGACGTGTGCCTGGGTGGCGGGGTGATTGCCAGCAGCAACGTGCAAAACAAAGCCAACTAGCTTTTCGCGCCAGTTTGCGCTGATTTGGTGTTGAATCAGCCTCCAGGCCAATAAAAATAGAGACGAGAAGCTACTAACTTTATAGCGCTCAAAACGCTGTCTCGACATAGGTGTAAATGTAGTTGGAGCCGCCACTGACATTGCCCAGCAGGCGCGACGCGCCAAAAACGCCAGAGCGGTGCGAGACGCCAAAACCAACAAAGGCGTCTTTCAGTGAGCGCACGCCAAACAGGTCGCCCACGCTGACGTCAATTGTTGGGTCCAGGTAGTTCAGCAGGCGAGACGTGGTTTTACCGGTTTGGCTGATGACTTCGGTGTAGGGTACGCGCTGCGCCGCTGACAGGCCCACGCCCAGGCCCAGCCTGGTTTTGACGCGTTCGCTCCACGGAAAGCCATAGTAAATCGCTTTCATGAACACATCCAGCTGCGCGCCGTTGGCTTGCAGGCCGCGCTCGTCGTGGTACGCCAGGCCCACGTAGCCCGCAAGGTCCAGCGGCCAGCCGTTCAGGCTCTGAACAAACGGCTTGCCTAGCTGCACGCCTGCGATGTTGGTGGCGTTGATCTTGGCCGTCGACAGGCAGCGCGCAGTGATAATCCTGGCCAGGTGGCAGCCGTCCTCGGTTGCCTTGCCGTACATCAGCTTGACATAAGTGGGCGATGTATCTTCGGCCCCCTCGCGACGCTGTCGTTGAGGGCTGCCAAAGTCGTAGGCCGCGCCGATATACATGGCTGGCAGGGTGCGCTTTTCGACAATCGGACTGTTCTTGACAGATGTGCCCAGCACCGTTGCAGACACGCCCGCCAGCAAGCGCCAGCGCTCAGACACATCGTAGGAGCCATACAGGCCCAGTTCTGACTGGATGCCCGAGCCCGGCGCATAGGCGGCGCGGCCTGAGATGGCCTCGTTGACCCGCACGCCGTAGTAATAGTCGTTCAGTTTCGCGTCGCGCCAGGACACGGAGACATCGGGCCGCAGAGACCATGGTCCCGAGCGCCATTCGTAGCCGTAGCCCAGTCGGGCTTCGTTGCCGCGCGATACACTGCCCACGTCGCGCATCAGCTCGGCGCGCAGTGTGCCCCAGCTCTGGCGCAGGCGGTAAGCCAGCCCCACATCAATGCCGGGATCTTTTTTAGCCATCCCGGTCAGTCTGGGAGGCATCCGGTCTAATGCAAAGCCCTCTAAGCGCTGCTCGACAAACAGGTCAATCCGCTGACCGTCCTGGCCGCTGCCCTCGTTGAAGAGCTTGATACCTGCGCGGTTGGCATGTAAAAAAAGCCGTTCGCCCTCATACAAATACAGCGGCAGCAGGTCGGAACGGGTGCCGCCTCCCAAGTAGGGTGATGCGATAGACCTCACCGCTATGCCCAGACCAGCGCTGCCGGGAGTGTTCAAAATGGCGGCGAGGGGTTCAATACTGTCAGCACGCACCGGTGTGCAAACCAGTGTGACCGCCGTGGTAAGGGTCAGCAGGCAGGCTTTGATCAAGGGGTGATGTCGGGTCATGCGAGGCGTCGTTTTGGAGGTAAGCAAATCTGTGCACTTGAATCGTGCGAATGCTAAATTTGGATTTTTCTTAAAGCGGCGATTGTTTGTAAACGAAAGTATTTAGTGTTTCAAAGCCAGCGTCCATCCGCAAAAAAAACCACGCACAGCGGGCTTTGGGTTCGCATCGGCGCCTGCGACTTTAAAACGGAATATCGTCGTCCATGTCGTCAAAACCGCTGGCCGCTTTGGCAGGGGCTGGTTTTGCTGGCTGGGCAGGTCGGGCTGCCGGCGCTGTGCGTGGCGCGCTATAGCCGCCACCGTCATCACCATCAGATGCGCCGCCGCCCATGCCCTGGCGGCTGCCCAGCATCTGCATCTGGTCAGCACGGATCTCGGTGGTGAATTTTTCAACCCCGTCTTTGTCCGTCCATTTGCGGGTGCGCAGGCTGCCCTCAACATAGACCTGAGAGCCTTTTTTCAGGTACTGGCCCACAATTTCAGCCAAACGGCCATTGAAGTTGATGCGGTGCCACTCGGTGGCTTCTTTCATCTCGCCGGTGGCTTTGTCTTTCCAGCGATCGGTGGTGGCTATCGAGACGTTGGCGATCTGGTCGCCATTGGGGAAGCTGCGCATCTCTGGGTCTTTGCCCAGGTTGCCGACGATGATGACTTTGTTGATGGATGCCATGGCAGGTACCTTGATAAAAACTGGTTTTTAACAGTTTAACCCGCACTGGCGATCCATCTTCAATTCACCCTCAAGCCAATACTGGGGCTGCGCTTACGCTGGCAGGCAAAGTGCCTGAACCGACACGCGCAAAACCAGTGGATATCGCCGACTTTCCAGCAAATGCCGCGCCCACCCTGTCGTCTGCCAGTCTGGTCAGGCGGCTCGACCAGCCATGGTGCAAATCGCCAGACAGGGCGACAAGGCTATGAAAGCTGCCGCCCTTTGACCACTGCGACCCACGTGTTTTCGCTATGATGGTCGGTTGTCTTAAACGCGGTCACCAGCCTTGAACTCTCCTACCGACAGCCACTACCTGGCCAGTGTTTTAGCGGCTCAGCGCATCAGCATTCGGGGTGCGCGCACGCACAATTTGAAAAATATCGACCTGGATATTCCGCGCAACCAATTGGTGGTGATCACGGGTTTGAGCGGTTCAGGCAAGTCGTCCCTGGCTTTCGACACGCTGTACGCCGAAGGCCAGCGCCGTTATGTTGAAAGCTTGAGCACTTACGCCCGGCAGTTTTTGCAGCTGATGGACAAGCCCGATGTGGACATGATCGAAGGGCTGTCGCCAGCGATTTCGATTGAACAAAAAGCCACCTCACACAATCCGCGCTCCACTGTCGGGACGGTCACCGAGATTCATGACTATTTGCGCCTGCTGTTCGCACGTGCAGGCACGCCGTTTTGCCCGGAGCATGATTTGCCGCTGCAAGCGCAAAGCGTGAGCGAAATGGTGGACTCGGTGTTGGCCTTGCCGGAAGACACCAAGCTGATGATTCTGGCGCCGGTTGCGCGCGAGAAAAAAGGCGAATTTGCCGAGCTGTTTGCTGACATGCAGGCCCAGGGCTACGTGCGTTTTCGGGTGGATGGCCATGCCTATGAATTTGACGAGCTGCCCAAACTCAAAAAAACCGAGAAACACAACATTGATGTGGTGATCGACCGCCTCAAGTCACGCAGCGATCAAACCCAAAGGTTGGCCGAGAGCTTTGAAGCTGCTCTGCGCCTGGCCGACAGCAAAGCCATTGGGCTGGAGATGGACACCGGCAAAGAGCATCTGTTCAGTGCCAAGTTTTCTTGCCCGGTGTGCAGCTATTCGCTGGCGGACATGGAGCCGCGCCTGTTTTCGTTCAATTCTCCGGTCGGCGCTTGCCCTAGCTGCGACGGCTTGGGTCACAAAGAATTTTTTGACCCGGCGCGCATTGTTGCCTTCCCGTCATTGAGCTTGGCCAGCGGCGCCGTCAAGGGCTGGGACAGGCGCAACGGCTACTATTTTTCAATGCTCGAAAGCCTGGCCAGACACTATTCGTTTGACATCGAAACCGCTTTTGAAGACCTGCCCATGCAGGTGCAGCAGGTGGTTCTGGTCGGCTCGGGCAGCGAGGAGATCAAGTTTTCGTACATCATGGACTCGGGCGCCTCGCAGGGTAAAAAGGTCAACAAAAAGCACCCGTTCGAAGGCGTGATCCCCAACTTTGACCGCCGCTACCGCGAAACGGATTCCAGCACCGTGCGCGAAGAGCTGGCGCGCTACCGCAGCGAGCAGCCCTGCCCTGATTGCAAGGGCACACGACTGCGCAAAGAAGCCCGGCACGTGTATTTGGTCGGCGCGCCGGACGCACAGGGAAGCGTTGTCAAGCGCACCATTTTTGATATCAGCAGCATCACCCTGCGTGAAAGCTTTGCTTATTTTGACCAGCTCAAAATGTCGGGAGCCAAAGGTGAAATTGCAGGCAAGGTGGTGCGCGAAATTGGCCTGCGCCTGAAGTTTTTAAACGATGTGGGCCTGAATTACCTGAGCCTGGACAGAAGTGCTGAAACCCTGTCGGGAGGCGAGTCCCAGCGCATCCGGCTGGCCTCACAAATCGGCTCTGGCCTGACCGGCGTGATGTATGTGCTTGACGAGCCCAGCATTGGCCTGCACCAGCGCGACAACGACCGGCTGATTGGCACGCTCAAACACCTGCGCGACATCGGCAACAGTGTGCTGGTGGTCGAGCATGACGAAGACATGATTCGTGCCGCTGACCATGTGATTGACATGGGCCCGGGTGCAGGCATACACGGTGGCCGCGTGATGGCGCAAGGCACCTACGAAGAAGTGCGTGACAACCCGAATTCATTGACCGGCAAGTACCTGGCGCAAACGCTCAAAATTGCGGTGCCTGAGCACCGTACGGCCTGGTTGCCCACGGTTAAAAAAGAAAACGCCTTCACGCTTAAAAAACCATCGCGCTTTGCACCCAGCCCGGCCTATGAAAGGCGCGCCGCCCGTGAGGCACAGCACCAGGCCACGCTGGGCGACATGCAGGCGCTGCGCGTCATCAATGCGACCGGCCACAATCTGAAAAATGTGAGCGTTGAATTCCCGGTCGGCTTGCTGACCTGTGTCACGGGCGTGTCGGGTTCGGGCAAGTCAACGCTGGTCAACGACACGCTGTACGCGGCCGTGGCCCGCACCCTGTACCGCGCTCACGACGAGCCCGCCGCGCATGAAAGCATCGAAGGCATTGAGCACTTTGACAAAGTTATCAACGTCGACCAGTCCCCGATAGGCCGCACGCCGCGCAGCAACCCGGCCACCTACACCGGGTTGTTCACCCCCATTCGCGAGCTGCTGGCTGAAATGAACACGGCCCGCGAACGCGGTTACGGCGCGGGCCGGTTCAGCTTTAACGTGGCCGGTGGCCGCTGCGAGGCTTGTCAGGGCGACGGCGTGGTGAAGGTAGAAATGCACTTTTTGCCCGACGTGTATGTGCCCTGCGACGTGTGCAAAGGCATGCGTTACAACCGCGAAACGCTGGAGGTGCAGTACAAGGGCAAAAATATTGCGCAAATCCTGGACCTGACGGTCGAAGCCGCTGCCGAGTTTTTCAAAGCCGTGCCCACCATCGCCCGCAAATTGCACACGTTGCTCGATGTTGGCCTGAGCTACATCAAGCTGGGCCAGGCCGCGACCACGCTGTCGGGCGGCGAGGCGCAACGCGTCAAGCTGGCCTTAGAGCTGAGCAAAAAAGACACCGGCCGCACGTTGTACATTTTGGACGAGCCGACCACTGGCCTTCACTTTGCCGACATTGACTTGCTGCTCAAAGTGCTGCACCAGCTGCGCGATGCAGGCAACACGATTGTGGTGATCGAGCACAACCTGGACGTCATCAAAACCGCCGATTGGCTGATTGACATGGGGCCCGAAGGTGGGGCCGGTGGTGGCACGGTCGTGGGCGTGGGCACACCGGAAGATATTGCAGCGAATACGGCCAGCCACACCGGGCGCTACTTGGCACGCTTGCTGTGACAGCTGGCCGACTGACGGGCCGTGACCTGGCGGCAGTGTTGGTCGTTGTGGTGGTGTGGGGGCTCAACTTCGTGGTGATGAAGTTCGCACTGCGAGACTTCACGCCTTTGCAGTTGGGTGCTGTGCGTTATGTGTTTGCGGTGCTGCCGCTGATCCTGTTCATCAAGCCGCCGCCGATAGCACGCAAATGGTTGCTGATGTATGGCCTTTTCCAGGGCGTGGGGCAGTTTGGTTTTTTGTTCTTGGCCCTGAAGGTCGGGATGACGGCGGCGCTGGCTTCTGTGTTGTTGCAAACCCAGGTGTTTTTTACCGCCCTGTTTGGTTTTGTACTGCTGGGGGAGCGCGCCAGCCGCGCCTTGCAAGCCGGCATGCTGCTGGCCGCCCTGGGCTTGACCTGCTTTTTGCTGAACTACCTTCAGCCTGCTGAGGTGGGCAGTAGTTCAGCCAGCCTGTTTGGCTTGTTGCTCACGCTGTGCGCTGCGGCCATGTGGTCGGCCTCGAACATCGTCGCGCGACGGGTGCAGCAGCTGACCGACGACTACTCGCCTTTGGCTTTTGTGGTGTGGAGCAGCTCGGTCGCCATCGTGCCATTCGTGGCGCTGTCTGTCGCGTTTGATGCGCCTGAAGTCCGCTGGCAGTGGCTGGATGCACGCGCCAGCAGCTGGCTGGCCGTTGCCTACCTCGGCTGGATGGCCAGCATCCTGGGTTACACCTTGTGGACGGGGCTGCTCAAACGCCACCCCGCCAACAAGGTTGCACCGTTCAGCCTGGGCGTGCCAGTTGTGGGGCTGGCCACCGGCATGCTGGTGCTGGGCGAAGTCATCACGCCGTGGCAGTGGGCCGGCATTGCACTGGTGGTGGCGGCGCTGGCTTGTGTGATGCTGGGTGGCATCGTCAGGCGGCGTTAAAGGTGGGTCGCTGGCACTGGTCAATCGTATTTCATTAACAGTGCATCTGAATAACAACTTTTCTGGAGCCGTTCATGTCATCGATCAGCCTGCGAAGTCAACTCAAAAAGCCAGTCGTTGACATCTTCCCAAGGGACTGGTTGGCTCTGATCAAATCGAGTGCTCTCGATACTACAGCGCCCCCCGTGCCGCCTGCAACACATCCCGCGTCTTGACCGCCTCTGTCCTTGCAGCTTCAGCAAAATCATCGTCGCCAGACGCATACAAAATCGCCCGCGAAGAGCTGACGATGATGGGTGCGTTGGGTCGCCAGCCGGCGCGTACCGTGGCCACGGCGTCGCCGCCTTGGGCGCCCACGCCGGGTATCAGCAGCGGCAAAGTCGGCGCGACGGTGCGAACCCGGTCAATTTCAGCCGGATAAGTCGCACCGACCACCAGGCCGAGCTGGCCGTTGAGATTCCACGGGCCTTGGGCCAGGCGGGCGACGTGTTCGTACAGCAGGGGCTGGCCTTCCACACTGGCAAAGCGCTGGTTTTGCAAATCGTCACCGCCGGGGTTGGACGTGCGGCACAGCAAAAACGCCCCTTTGCCCGCGTGCTTCAAATACGGCTCCACCGAGTCAAAGCCCATGAAGGGTGAGAGGGTGACGGCGTCCGCGCCGTAGCGCTCGAAAGCCTCGATCGCGTACTGCTCGGCGGTAGCACCGATGTCGCCGCGCTTGGCGTCCAGAATGATGGGCACGTTGGGCGCAGCGCGGCGCATGTGTTCCATCAGGCGCTCCAGCTGGCCTTCGGCGCGGTGCGCGGCAAAGTAGGCAATTTGCGGTTTGAAAGAGATGACCAGGTCAGCGGTGGCGTCGACAATCGCGGCGCAAAAGTCATAAATCTTGTTGCTGTTGCCCTTGAGCTTGCCGGGAAAGCGCGTCGGCTCAGGGTCCAGGCCCACGCACAGCATGGACTGGTTTTGTTGTTCTGACGTGCGCAGCATGTCGAGGAAGGTCGGTGGGGATGCCTGCATGTTCATTGCCGTATTGTAAGAAGCTGCGCCACCCAGGCGGCACAACCTACCCTGCACAATACGAGCATGCAACTTGATCGTAAGCAACTCGTTCTCCTTACCCTTGTCACTCTGAGCTGGGGGCTGAACTGGCCGATGATGAAAATGGGCGTGACCGGCTACCCGCCATTGACGTTTCGGGCGCTGTGCCTGTGGACGGGTGTGCCCGTGCTGTGGCTGGCGCTGCGGTGGCTGAAAGTGCCTTTTTATGTGGCGCGCAAGGACTGGCGCGAGCTGTTCTGGCTGGCGGTGACCAACATGATCATCTGGCATGTGCTGATCATTTTGGCGGTCAGCATGCTCAGCAGCGGACGGGCCGCGATCTTGGGCTACACCATGTCGGTGTTTTCATCGCTGTTGGGCGTGGCCTTTTTTGGTGCGCGCATGCGGCCGGTGCAGTGGCTGGGTGTGGGGGCCGCCTCGGTGGGCGTGTTGCTGCTTTTGTCCAATGAGTTAACGAATTTGTCTGGTCGGCCCTTGGGTGTGCTGATGGCCTTGAGCGCCGCTGCGGTCTGGGCGCTGGGCACACAAAAGCTGCGCGCCACCACCATGGCCACCAGCACGCTCACGCTGTCGTTCTGGATGACCTTCATGGCCGCTGTGGTGCTGACCGTGTTGTGCGTCATTTTTGAAAGCAGCCAGTGGCGCTTGCCGCAAGCCAGAAACTGGGTGGCGATTGCCTACAACGGGGTGCTGATTTTTGGTTTTACCCACGCGGCGTGGTTCACCTTGGCACGCGGGCTGCCGCCGGTGGCGTCAACGCTGAGCACCATGATGATCCCGGTGCTGGGCGTGTTTTTGGGCGCGTTGTGGCTCGGTGAGGTGCTGCACTGGCAAGACTGGGCAGCGGTGGCGCTGATGGCCGCGGCGATCTCTACCGTGCTGATTCCGGGTGGCCGCAAAACATCATGATGCAGCGGCAACGCTGATCGCCAGACACAGATCGTCCCAGGCTTTGGCTTTGTCCAGCGGGTTGCGCAGCAGGTAGGCCGGGTCCAATGTGACAATGGTGTTGATGACGGTTTTGGCGCCATGCAAACGGTGAACTTGCCCGCGCAGTGTGGCCAGTGGCTCGGTTGATTGCAACACGGCCTGGGCGGCCAGTCGGCCCATGACCAGCACCACGTCGGCTTGGGCGCTGGCCAGAACGTCAGCAAGTTCAGCCGTCAAATCACCACCCGAGCCGCCAGCGTTGTTGACACGGACCAGCGGTGCCAGCATGGCACTGCCCGCCGTGTGCAGGTGCGCGGCACGCAGCATGTTGTCAAGCAGCTTGCCTGCGTCGCCGTCAAAGGGCTTGAAGGGCTCTTGCAGTGTGCTGGCTGGCGACTCCGTCAGCACCAGCCAGCGCGCAGCACTGGCCAGGCTTTGCGGTGTGTACAGCGTTTGCAGCTTGCCGATGCGCCAGGCGCTGGTGCCAGATGTGGTGCCGGAGGTGGTGCTGGTTGCAGTGCTGGGGGCGCGTGGCGCGGGCGCAGCTGCTTTGGGGGCTTGAACAACCTGTTTTGGGACATCAATCGTCCTTGAAACGGCCTGTATGTCTGGACGAGCAGCTTCTGAATCGATAGCGCTGGGTGGCGCCTTCAGTGCTGGTGCCGTCGTGGCCAGCGGCTGCCAGACCTGCACGCCCATCTCCTTGAGCATCGCGCGCTGGCGCCTGTCTAGGCTCAAGCCCGTCTTTGGGGCGGATTCGGTGAGCAGGGTCATAGCTTCAGGCTCATCACAATCGCGTCTTCGCGCGGGTTGAGCAGCGTGCCGCCAGCCGGGTAATAGCCTTTTCTCAGGCCCACTTCCCGAAAGCCGCAATGCTGGTACACCGCCTTGGCGTGGCCGTTGCTGGCGCGCACCTCCAGCCACAGCCACTGGGCGTTCTGGCCGCGTGACCACACGGCCAGCGCGTCCAGCATCACCCGCGCCCATCCTTGCCGCTGATAAGCGGGGGCCACGGTCAGGTTCAGCAAATGGGTTTCGTCAACGCCCTTCATGGCCACAAAATAACCGATCAAGCTGGCACTGGGTGCCGTGCCAGCCGTCAGCAACTGGGCCATGTAACCCGAATGGAGCGAGTCACTGAAGTTGCCCATCGTCCACGGGTGTTTGTAGGCGCTGTGCTCCACCCGCGCGACCTCGCTCAGCCAGCTGGCCGTCATGGGCTCCAACTGGGCTTCAAGCGTTTGTGTGGGTTTTAAGATGGCGTTCATGGGCCGGCTTCATGCCGTGCTGGCTGCGAGTATTTTCATGGCTTTGGCGGTTTCGCGCTCGACCGTGGTTTGTGCCACTTTATCGCGAACATAAAGCGGCAAGGCCTGCGCGGCGGGCACACACTGCCCGCTGGCGGCCAGCTTCGGTGCCAGTCGCAGCAGGGCGGTGGCAGTTGGCAAACAGGTGATGCGCTTCAAGCCTGGCGGCAACCGGTCCGAATACACGTCAAACACATTGCCGGCGTACAGCGTGTTGGCCTCGATGAGCAGATGCTCAGGGTGCATCAACTCGCAAGCTCCCAGCGGCTTCAAAACGCCTTGCCCCCCCTGCTTGCTGGCATAGCGCTGGACATACATCTCGTCCATACGGGCATCGAGCAGGGCAGTGATGCAGGGCGATGCCTCGGCCGATGGCTGAAGCAGTCGCGCCTCTTCAGCCACGGCCATCAGGGTGTCGACTGGCAGCACCGGCACACCGGTGCCAGCGTTGGCACCAAAGGCCAGTCCCTGTGCCACCGCGCAGGCCGTGCGCAGCCCGGTAAACGAACCCGGGCCACGGCCAAAAACAATCGCGCCCAAATCTCCCAGCGCCAAGCCTGCGTCAGCCAGGAGCGCCATCACCACCGGAATCAGCGTGGCCGAGGCCTTGGCCCCGCCTGGCCCGGTGTGCTGCCACACCCGCGTACCGTCCGTCACCGCCACAGACATGGTGTCGGTGGAGGTGTCAAAAGCCAGAAATTTGTCGTTGGGGAGCATTAACATGACGAAAATAGGTATCAAATGCGGCTCTAGGCCAATGAATATGTGTGCAGGAAGCTATCAAATAACTAGCAAATTGACTCTGTGCGAAAACGATTATCCCGTGACTGCCCCGCCTTCGGCTCGATAATCTCGGCATGAACCTGAATTTGCCCCCTTTGATGGCAGCGGCCTTGCTGGCCGTGGGTCTAATCGGCCAAGCCCTAGCTCAAACCCTGCCGCCCGAGGTTGACGCCGCGCTGGCCCGGGCCAAAGTGCCGCGCGAAGCGCTGGCGGCTGTGGTGGTGGATGCCGCGCCCCTCGTCAGTGGCAAATCTGCTCCACTTTTAAGCTACCGTGCCAACACCCAGGCCAACCCCGCATCGGTCATGAAGCTGGTGACCACTTACGCTGCACTTGAGCTGCTGGGCCCAGCCTATACCTGGCCCACGCCGGTGTTTGTGGACGGCAGCATCAAAGATGGCGTGCTCACGGGCAACCTCATCATTCAGGGCCGGGGTGATCCCACGCTGGTGCTGGAGCGGCTGTGGGTGCTGCTGCGCCGTGTGCAGGCGATCGGCATCAAAACCATCAGCGGCGACATTCTGCTGGACCGCAGCGCCTTTGCGCTGACGGCGCAAAACGCAGGGGACTTTGACGGCGAGCCGCTGCGCCTCTACAACGCTGCGCCCGATGCGCTGCTGATCAATTACAAGTCGGTGGTGATGACTTTTGTGCCCAACTACGCCAGCGGCATGGCCAGCGTCAGCTTTGAGCCGCCGCTGGCCAATGTGCAAATGCAAACCAGTGTGCCGCTGACCACTGGCAAGGACTGCAGCGACTACCGGGGCACGCTGATGGCCGACTTCAGTGATCCGTCTCGCATCATGTTCAAAGGCAGCTACCCGGTGGCCTGTGGCGAGAAAGTCTGGCCCATCGCCTATGCCGACCCAGCTAGCTATGCCGAGCGCGCGGTGGCCGGCATGTGGGCCGAGATGGGTGGCAAGCTGACGGGCCGCGTGCGTGACGGCCGCGCGCCAGTCGGTCTGAAAAGCGCATTTGAATTCACGTCGCCCAGCTTGACCGAGGCCATACGCGACATCAACAAATACAGCAACAACGTGATGGCCCAGCAGTTGTTTTTGACCCTAAGTTTGAACCAGAGCCCACAACAAAACCAGAACCCGGCCAGCTTTGAGGCCTCGCGCACGGTGCTGCAAAACTGGTGGCGCGAACGTTTTGGCGAGCAGGACGTGCCAGTGCTCGACAACGGTTCGGGCCTGTCGCGCCAAGAGCGCATCACGCCGCAGGGCCTGGCCCGCATGCTGCAAACGGCTTACATCTCAGGGGCCATGCCCGAGCTGATGGCCTCGCTGCCGATC
This sequence comes from Comamonadaceae bacterium, assembly GCA_947478725.1. Lineage (GTDB taxonomy): Bacteria > Pseudomonadota > Gammaproteobacteria > Burkholderiales > Burkholderiaceae_C > Polaromonas. Next base: position 13,682 of record CANJWZ010000016.1, on the reverse strand, counting down.
ACTGGTGTGGACGGCACGCTGCGCAGAAGCCGCTCGCGTGTGTCGCAAGGCTGGGCGCACCTCAAAGGCGGCAGCCTGCGTGACGTCACCGCCCTGGCAGGCTTTGTGCACACACCGAGCGGCAGGCGCTTGGTGGTGGTCGGCATCGTCAACCACCCCAACGCAGCCGCCGCACGGCCTGCGCTGGAGGCGCTGGTCGATTGGGCCGTCAAAGAAGGCGGCAAGGAGGCTGCCAGATGAACGCCGGTTTGATTGATCTGATTGGCTCGGTTGCGGCGGTGCTGACAACGGCCAGTTTTATTCCACAGGCCTGGCACAGCTTTAAAACCCGTGACGTGAGCGGTATTTCGCTTGGCATGTACAGCGTGTTCACGGTTGGGGTGGCGCTCTGGCTGTTGTACGGCATATTGCTGTTGGCATGGCCTTTGATCATTGCCAACAGCATCACGCTGGCCTTGGCCGCCACCATTCTGGGGATGAAGCTGCGCTTTGGCTAGTTCGTGAAACAGTGCTAAGGTGCGCTAACAATAGGCACAAGCGGGGCTCTTTCTTGCTGCAAAATCACTTGTCTACGTGTATGCACCGTTTTGATACCTGACCTGGAGAATCTCATGCTTGCTTTTTTCTCAAACTCACCCACCGCATCAGCAGGCCGCCGCCATTTGCTGGTTTTGCTGGCGGTATTTGTTTTTTCCAGCAGTCTGGCCCAGGCCCAATCGGGTGGTGTCCGGCTGATGGTGGGTTTTCCTGCCGGTGGTGGCACTGACGCGATTGCGCGAATTTTTGCCGACAAGCTCAAGGATCAGCTGGGCACGTCGGTGGTGGTGGAGAACAAAGCCGGTGCGGGCGGGCAACTGGCTGCGCAGGCGTTAAAAGCTGCGCCTGCGGATGGCTCGGTGCTGTTTTTAACCCATGACCACACCGTGTCGATTTTGCCGCTGGTGGTCAAAAACCCGGGCTTTGACCCGGCCAAAGACTTTGTCGCGGTGGCCGGTTTTGCCACTTTCGTCAATGCGCTGGCGGTGTCTGGCGGCACGCCTGCCAAGTCGGTCAATGACTACGTGGCCTGGGTCAAAAGCCAGGGCAACAAGGGCAATGTGGGCGTGCCCGCACCGGCCTCGGTGCCGGAGTTTTTGGTCAAGGTGATCGGGCAAAAGTACCAGCTCGACCTGGCCGCCGCCCCCTACCGGGGCAGCGCCCCGATGATGGCCGACATGCTGGGCAACCAGATCGGCGCCGGTGTGGCGTCCATTCCTGACTTTATTGAAAACCACAAGGCCGGCAAGGTGCGTGTGGTGGCCGTGCTGGGCAACACCCGTCAGGCCGCGCTGCCCGACGTGCCGACCTTTGCCGAACTGGGCCTGGCCGGTTTTGAGGACGTGCCCTACTACGGCATATTTGCCCCGGCAGGCACGCCCAAAGCGACGATTGACCGCATCGCTGACGCGGTGTCAAAAGTGGTGGCCATGCCCGACGTGCGCGAAAAGCTCACCGCCATGGGGCTGACGGTTGGCTACATGCCGCCCGCACAGCTGGCCAGCCGCGAACAGGCCTACGCGCAAACCTGGACCAAAATCATCAAGGCGAGCGGCTTTCAGGCGCAGTGATAAAGAATCTTGAGTGCTCATTTCTTGATAGCTATTAGCGCGGACTGTCGTTTGCTTGGTGGCTGAAAGTCATTGAAGAGGGTGGCTTTGCTGGGGCGCAGCGGCTACTGATGTCCCCGGCGCGTGACATGTGGCGACCAGGCCTCAGCACAATCTGTTGCCTCGAAGGCTCAAAGGCGGGACCTGCCCGAATTGCTGAGCCACTTTGCACGGGTATCAAAGCCGTGCTGATAGGATCGAAATTGATGAAAAAGCCAAAACTCTTCAAAAATCATCAGAGCACCATGAAACATGTGTCTTTCTTGAGACTTTCATTTAAAAAATCCGTCAAGCCAAAAGTCAAGTTCAACATACATGCGTTTTTGTTGATGGTGCTGCTACAGGCAAGCTTTGCCAGCTTTTCGCAAGATATTGAAATTGAAGCTCAATTTAAAAATGTGACACCGCAAGAAGAGGCCAAACTCACAGCCATTTTGGATGAACCGCTGAGGACGAACTCGCTGACAAGAGATCTTGAAAAGCAGGTCAATGAAAAACGCAAGGCGGCCAAGCGTCTCGGTAGGCCGGATATAGAAGAGCGTGTGATCAACGAAGCGCTTCCCTACATCAAAAGTGTCGGTCTGCGTAATGATTTGGCGAACATGTATAGAAGTCGCGGTGAATATGCAAAAGCTGTTTCAATCCACAAAGAGGTGGCAGAGGCAGCGGTCCCCGTTATGAAGCCTTTTTTCACGGCGCAAGTCGTCAGCGATTACCTCCAATGGGGCAGGTATGCAGATGCCAAGAAAGAACTCGACAAAATCCCGCCTTTATTAGACGCTCTTGACAAAGAAAAATTAGGCATGGGTGGGCAACGGGGTGCTTTACGAAGTACCTACCTGTCGTTTTCCGTTCGCTCGGCCTATGACACGCGAATGGGGAAAATGGAGGCTGCTATCGAGTCTGCCCTGAAAGCCGAACAAGCTGCACGGCGAGCCTACGCCATTCAACTGCCTGGTGAGGATGGCTTTAGCCGAATCAATTTAGCCGCTGATGTGGGCAATGCCTTGGCAAGAAAAACGCAAGCCTACAAAACCGCAGGCAAATTTTTTGAGGCAGAACAATCCTTGCGCGAATACCTCCGCTTTGCCTCTGAAGCGGAGCTCCCTGCAAATTTTCGTGCTGGGATTTATATCGTGGCGTCCAATTTACGCTTTGCACAACGTGAATTTGAGGCGGCTGAAAAATTTGCACGTCTATCTGACGATATTTTGAAGGGTCTTGAGGTCAATCCGCTCAATTCATCCCGAGCGAGCAAGCGCAGAGATATTTATATTGCCTTGGCAGGTCAAAAAAAATGGCCTCAAGCTTTGGCCGAAATAAACCAATTAGATCAATTGGCGCAAGGCAACGAGAGCGCCACCAGAAGAGTTGCTTTTAACTTCGACAGGGCCTATGTCTACCTTGGAAGTCAAATGCCAGAGCAAGCCGCTGCCTTGTTTGGAAAAGTTGCTGCAGCCAATCTAAAGTTGTTTGGTGAAGGAAGCTTTTATGCCGCCCAATCGCTTGGCTTACAAGGCGTTGCGCTGTGGCGACAGGGCACGCCCGACAGCAAGGCAAGCAGTTTGAAGCTGCTGCAAACCGCCGTGGACGATTTGACCCATCCGCGCAATGCAGACTTCCTGGATCAATATGGTATTCGTCCGGATGTCAGGCAACTGATCATTGGTACCTACATCGAGTGCATTTCCGAGATGGAGCCTGCCCGTGTCTTGCAGGCTCTTGGTTTGGCCGATTGGTTGCGCGCTGGCTCGGTACAAGAGGCTCTTTCTGATGCGGCTTTGCGGGCCGCAGCCAACACGCAGGGCTTGTCTGAACTCGTGCGAAAAGAGCAAGATGCCAGAAACGAAATAAAAGGTTTACGGGCCTATTTGCAAGGGGACGCTGGTGACGCGCAATCGACGCTACCTGAAATTGCGGCGCAAATGCGTACGCGTATCAATGCCCTTGATAAAGACAGAAACCAGTTACAAGCGCAAATAAAAGCAGGATTTCCAGACTATGAACGCTTGGTGCGCCCCTTGCCCCCAAGCCTGGATGAAATTTCACGGCGTCTGATGCCTGACGAAGCCATGCTGGTCCTGATGCCCGATGCGACTGGCACCAATGTGTGGGCGGTCAAGCAAGAAAAAGGGCAGGTACAAGCCAAGTTCCATCGCGCTTCTATCAATGCCAGCCAACTGACGAAAACTGTCGACACGCTGCGGCTGTCTTTGGAAAGTATTTCAACCCAGGGCAAGGTCACAAAATACGATGACGCGTTGGCCTACCAAACTTACCAAGCCTTGATAGAGCCCTTGGGCGATGTGTTGAAAGACCGCAGCCAATGGATTGTTGCCGCGTCTGGTGTGTTGGCGCGATTGCCCTTTGCAGTCTTGCAAACTGAAAACCCCGCCAAGGTGGCCAAGCCAGCGTGGTTGATCCGTCAAGCGAGTCTGACCCAAGTACCCAGCGTCAGCGCCTGGCTCAGTCTGCGCTCCCTGCCACGCAGGCAGCTTCCTGCTGAAGCCTTGATGGCCTGGGGCGATCCCGTGTTCAACCCGGCTTTGGGTAAAAGTGACTTGGCGGGTGGGGTGCGCAATGTCAGTTTCACCCGTGCCGTGAACAATGATTTAGAAAAAGTTTTGCCTGGTGGGGATAAGACCTATCACAGCATCCCTGCCTTGCCCGAAACACGCGATGAGCTCTACGATTTAGCCAAGGCACTGAAAGCCGACCCCAGTCGCGATCTGATTTTAGGAAGCCAGGCGACGAAACAAAGCGTGATGAAAGCCAATGCCGATGGCCTGCTAGCGCAAAAGAAAGTGATTGTGTTTGCCACGCATGGGCTGATGGCGGGTGATTTGCCGAAGTTGCTGCAGCCCGCTTTGGCCTTGGCCGCTGACGGCTCCGAAGCGCGTGATGCGCTGGGTCCCTTGCTGACACTCGATGATGTCTTGAGCTTGAAACTCAATGCCGATTGGGTCGTCTTGAGTGCCTGCAACACAGCAGCGGCCGATGGCAAAGCGGAAGAGGCGCTCAGCGGATTGGCACGCGGCTTTTTTTATGCGGGTAGCCGAAGCCTGTTGGTGACCCACTGGGCGGTTGAGTCGGAGAGTGCCAAAGAACTCACCACCAAAACCTTCGCGCATTTCACCGCCAACCCCAGCGCACCCAAAGCCGAGAGCCTGCGCAGCGCCATCCTTCAAGTGATGGCGGACGCCAAGTTTGGGCATCCTGCTTTTTGGGCGCCCTATGTGTTGGTGGGCGATTCCAAGCGATAAGCCCAGGGCGTATCCAGCAAGGTCGTCACTTTGAGCGCACGGTCCTGCCTCACAGGCCTGGTCTTGCTGAATCGCTGATGTGCTGTCGGCGCAGCGATGGTACGAGCTTTCGGGCTGATCCGGTTGACCGAAAACGAAACCGCGAAAAACCAATCATTGCGATGCGTGAAACAATCTGAACTCTCTATCTTTTTGGCCGTTAAACGGTGCACGTTGCCTTGCCCACCCGCAAACTGATGCCCGCCCGGATACGTGCCTTTTTGGGCTTTGCAAGCGAATTGGTGCCATCGGCTGACAGACGAACACCGCCGCGTTAGCCTATATTGAAAATTCAGTCCATCATTGCTGATCGCCAACACCCAAGGAGCCTTTTCATGACCACTCGTCGCCAACTGATTCAAAGCATTCCCGCCCTGCCGTTGATCACCGCCGCCGGAGCGGCTGCGCTGCTCGCCGCCTGTGGCGACAAAAAACCGGCTGAGGTTGCCGCCCCTGCGTCAGCACCAGCACCAGCACCAGCACCAGCACCAGCACCTGCGCCCGAATCGGTAGCCGCTGCACCTTCACCCGCCCCAGCTCCCGCCCTGGCCAGCGGTCCGCTGGTGGATGAAAAAGACGCCCAAGCCGCAGCGCTCGGCTACGTTGCCGTGGCAGCCAAAGCCGACAAAGCCAAATTCTCCAAATACGCTGACGGCCAGATGTGCAGCAACTGCTCGCTGTACCAGGGCGGCGCGGCTGACCAAGGCGGTTGCCCGCTCTACCCCGGCAAGCAAGTGCTGGCCAAGGCATGGTGCAGCGCGTACAACAAAAAAGCCGCTTGAATGAAACTGATTTGCTACTTATTTAGTAGCTGCTAGTCCGCGTATTGGTTAGCCTGCAGCGCTTAACGGGCCTTTTGAATGATCTGCGTGCTTTGAGCGATCAAGCCATCACTGAGCAATCCGCTGCGCCAGCTTGACCAAACTGGCATCACTGCCAAGCGGGCCCAGCAGCGACAAGCCCAGCGGCGCACCCAGCCGCTGGCCCAGCGGCATCGAGATTTGGGGAAAGCCTGACAGGCCCGCGATGCACAGCATCTGAATTGAGCGGTTGCGGTAGCTTTCCAGTTGTTCACCGCTTTCCATCGTCAATGGTGCGATGTCGGCAACGGTCGGCATCACCAGCACCCCGTCCTTGCCCAACAGGTCGGCCAGATGTTTTTTAAAGCGCTCGCGGTAGACGGTTGCGCTTGCCAATTGTGCGTCGGTCACTTTGCTTGACCAGTCAAACCGCTCGGCCACGCCCGGCCCGAGAGGCGGGCAAAAGCGTTCAATCAGGGGGCCGTTGACCATCCACGCCTCACGCCCCTGCAGGTAGCGAAACTGCCAGTACATGGTGTCGATGTCATCTAGTACGACAGCACAGGCGTGCGCTTTGCCCAGCGCCGCTTCAACACGCGCCAGCGGTTCGGTTTGTGCTTGCAGCGGCTCAGTACCCAGCAGGGCCCAGATGTCAGTCGGTTTGAGCAAGCGGATTTTTTCTGGCAAGGGCGTGGCGTCGGCACCCAGCAGCACATCCGACACGCGGGCAAAGGTTTCAACGTCCCGTGCAAAGTAGCCGCAGGTGTCCAGGCTGGGGGCCAGGTCCAGCACACCTTCGAGGCTGATGCGCCCATGGCTTGGGCGAATGCCGTACAGGCCGCAGTGATTGGCCGGCGCGCGCACCGAGCCGCCGGTGTCGCTGCCCAGTGCAAAGTCGCACAACCGGCTGGAAACAGCCGACGCTGAGCCAGACGAGGAGCCGCCTGAAATCCGGTCAGGCGCAGCGCCATTGATGGGCGCGCCAAAGTGCGCGTTGTTGCCGTTCATCGAAAACGCCAGCTCGTCCGTCACGGTTTTGCCGATAAACCGCGCACCTGCGTCCAGCAATTGCTGCACCGCAGGCGCGGTCTGGGTTTTGATGCCCGACATGGCCAGCACAAAGGGCTGGCCACCGCCTGTCGGGTAGCCCGCCACGTCAAATAAATCTTTGGCGGCAAAGCACAGGCCGCTCAAGGGCCCGGTGGCTGCGTGCGGTACTGGCGCATCGGGGTAGGGAACAAAAGCGTGGGCGGTGTCGTGAATCAGTGGCATGACGGTGTTCTCAGGAAATGAAGTTGGGTAAGGCGCCCGCATACGCTTTGGCGAGCGGCTTGGCGTAGGTCGTGTGTTTGCTGGTTTTCAAGCCCAAGGCAGCCAGGCTTTCCACCAGCTTGACGGCCGCGCCCACGCCGTCAATCACGGGTACGTGGTGTTCTGTCGACAATCGCGTCGCCAGGTCGGTCATGCCGGCGCAGCCCAGCACGATGGCTTCGGCGCGGTCGTCTTTCAAGGCGCTGCGGATCTCGTTGGAAATTTGCGCATAGGCATCGGACGCGGCGTCTTCCAGATCAAGTACCGCCACCTCGGCCGACCGCACCCGCGCACAGCGTGATGCCAGACCGTACTTGACGAGGTTGTGCTCAATTGGGCTGACAGATCGCGCCAGCGTCGTGATGACACTAAAGCGCGCCGCTACCAGCGATGCCAGGTGGCATGCCGCTTCACCGATACCGACCACCGGCGCATCAAGCACGCAACGCGCTGCGTCCAGCCCTGTGTCGTCAAAGCAGGCAATCACGTAGCCTGCAATCGCCGGATGATTTGTCTGCGCCGCAAACATCGCCTCCAGCATGTGCGGCACCGCCATCGCTTCGTCGGCATAGCCTTCAATCGATGCAGGGCCTTTGCCGGGCTGGATGGCGATGATCTGCGTGGCTGCTTGTGCTACGGCTTTTGCGGTCGAGGCGATGCGAGCCGTCATGGCGGCAGTGGTATTGGGGTTGATGACGACGATGTTCATGTTGCTCACCGCAGCAGGCCGTTGATGCGCAGGGTGCTGCGACCGTGTGTGATGTCGTGTGTGACGTTTCGGGTGGCAATATCAGTCATGTGTCCTCCTTAGATTTTTCATTCTAGAGGGCATACGCCGCACGGTTGGCCACGGCCTTGCCCAGCCGGGTGTCTGTGTTTTCGGTCAGGGCCAAGCTGGTGGGGGCTGGACCTCGCTTGGCAAGGAGGCGCAGCCGGTCAGCCACAAGCTCATCAAGCAGAAGAGACACAAGCCCAGTTGCGAACGGCTGTGCTGTATTTGGATGGATAGAGCAGGCATGGCAAAGCTAAGCCTGGCCAAGCGCTGGTCCTGTGTCAGCTGATGCCGACAAATCAGGTCGACAGCGTCTCCCAGCGCTGCATGGCGTCCAGCAGCTCGTCGTCGAGTTTGGCGTTTTTGGCGGTCAGCTCGGCCGCGCGTTTGGGGTTGCTGCTGTACAAGCTGCCGTCAAACAGCTCCTGGGCGATGGCTTTTTGCTGGGATTCCAGCGTTTGAATCAGCGCGGGCAGGCCATCGAGTTCTTTTTGTTCTTTGTAGCTCAGCTTCTTTTTTGATAGCTTCTCACCTAAGTATTCATTAGGCTGGGGGCTGTTTTGCCCACTTTTCTTGGCTTTTTCCGGCGTTTTCTGGCTGGCGGCGGTGGTTTTGGCGCTGCCGGTGATTTGTGCGGCCCGTTTGGACTGGGTGATCCAGTCGGTCACGCCGCCTTCGTACTCGCGCCAGAAACCCGGGTTGTCTGGCGTGCCTTCATAAGCGATGGTGCTGGTGACCACGTTGTCCAAAAACCGCCGGTCGTGGCTGACCAAAAACACGGTGCCAGCGTAGTTTTGCAGCAGGTCTTCTAGCAGTTCCAGCGTGTCGATGTCCAGGTCGTTGGTGGGCTCGTCCAGCACCAGCACGTTGGCGGGCCGCGCAAACAGGCGCGCCAGCAGCAGGCGGTTGCGCTCGCCGCCCGACAGCGTGCGTACCGGAGAGGTGGCGCGCTGGGGGCTGAACAAAAAGTCGGTCAGGTAGCTTTTGACATGCTTTTTCTGGCCATTGATCTCGACCCATTCGCTGCCTGGGCTGATGAAGTCTTCCAGCGTGGCGTCCAGGTCCAGCGCGTCCCGCATCTGGTCAAAGTAGGCCACTTGCAGGTTGGCGCCCTGGCGGATTTTGCCGGGTGGCACCGTCACGTCGGGCTGAAGCTCACCCAAAATCAGCTTGAGCAGGGTGGTTTTGCCTGCGCCATTGGGGCCCAGCAAGCCGATTTTGTCGCCGCGCAGCAGGGTGCCGGTGAAGTTGTTGACAATGATTTTCCCGATCTTTTCGCTGTTCGGATGGCTGAAGCTTTTGGACACGTTGGTCAGCTCGGCCACGATCTTGCCGCTTTTCTCGCCACTTGAGACGTCCAGGTTGACCCTGCCCACCGCGTCGCGGCGGTTGGCGCGGCTGTCGCGCAGCACCTCAAGCCGGCCGATGCGAGCCACGCTGCGGGTGCGGCGCGCTTCCACGCCCTTGCGAATCCACACCTCTTCAGCGGCCAGCAGCTTGTCGGCCTTGGCGTTGATGACGGCTTCTTGCGCCATCTGGTCTTCTTTTTGCACCAGGTACTGGGCAAAGTTGCCGGGGTAGCTGAGCAGCTTGCCCCGGTCCAGCTCAACAATCACGGTCGCGACCTGGTCCAAAAAGGCGCGGTCGTGGGTGATGCTGATGATGCTGCCGTTGAAGTTGACCAGCAGTTCCTCGAGCCAGGCAATCGAGTCGAGGTCCAGGTGGTTGGTGGGCTCATCCAAGAGCAGCACGTCAGGCTTGGCGACCAGCGCCTGGGCCAGCGCGACGCGCTTTTTGGTGCCGCCCGACAAGGAGCCGACGATGGCGTCTTTGTCCAGGTGCAGGCGGTGCAGGGTTTCTTCGACCCGCTGCTCCCAGGTCCAGCCGTCGAGGGCTTCGATTTCAGACTGGAGCGCGTCCAGGTCCGTGTGCTCGTCGGCGGCCAGATACAGCTCGACCACCTGACGCGTGCGGGCCAGCCCGGCGCTGGCCGCGACGAACACTGTTGCATGCGGGTCCAGGCTGGGTTCTTGCGGAACATAGGCGATACGCAGGTTTTGCTGCAGTTGCAGTGTGCCGTCGTCTGGTTTTTCTAGGCCTGCCAAAATTTTGAGCAGCGAAGATTTGCCAGTGCCGTTGCGGCCAATCAGCCCGATGCGCTGGTTGTTCTCAAGTGAAAAATCGGCGTGGTCGAGCAGTGCGACGTGCCCAAAAGCGAGTTGAGCGTCAAGAAGGGTAATGAGTGCCATAGGATCCGGTAAGTTGATACGGATTATCCCGTTGTCTTCATGACCGCTCTGTATAGTGGACTTTGTAACGACTATTTTGGAGCCCGGCGGTGGACACTTCGATCACATTGACCATCAACGGCAAAGCGGTTGAGGCCGTGGCTGACCCGGCCATGCCCCTGCTGTGGTTGCTGCGTGATGTGCTGAACATGACCGGCACCAAATTTGGCTGTGGTGTTGCAGCCTGCGGTGCCTGTACCGTCAAGGTCGATGGGCAGGCGATGCACTCTTGCGTTGTGCCCACTTCAAGCGTGGTCGGCAAACGCATCCAGACCATCGAAGCGCTGGGCACGCCAGCCCAACCCCATGCCCTGCAACTGGCCTGGATTGCCGAGCAGGTGCCGCAATGTGGTTATTGCCAGTCGGGCATGTTGATGGCTGCCAGCGCTCTGCTGGACAAAACACCCAAGCCGACCGATGCGGATATCGATGCGGCCATGACGAATATTTGCCGCTGCGGGACTTATCAGCGGATTCGGCTGGCGATCAAGCGGGCGGCGGGTCTGCCCGTGGGGTTGGGCAAGAAAGCCACGACATGAAACGCAGGACGTGGCTGCTCAGCGGTGCTGGTGCCTTGGGCGCGCTGGTGGTTGGCTGGGGCGCTTTGCCTGCGCGGTCGCGCTTGGGCTCGGGCAAGCTCTGGCCGATCGACAGCGTAGACACCAGCATTGCCCTGAATGGCTGGATCAAGATCACCCCCGACGGTGGGGTGGTGCTGGCCATGGCGCGCAGTGAAATGGGGCAGGGCGTGCATACCGCGCTGGCCATGCTGGTGGCCGAAGAGCTTGATCTTCCGCTGAGCCGCATCAAGCTGGCTCAGGCGGGCAGCGATGCGATTTATGGCAATGTGGCGATGCTGGTTTCCAGTCTGCCGTTTCATCCCAGCCAACTGGGCGACAACGGCAAACAGGCTGCTATGCAAGTCAGACTCGGCCAGTGGATGGTCGGCAAGGTGGCGCGCGAGCTGGGCATTCATGTCACAGGGGGCTCGTCAAGCGTGGCAGATGCCTGGGAGCCGCTGCGTCTGGCGGCCGCCACGGCCAGAGCGTCTTTGTTGGGGGCTGCATCGTTGGAATGGAAGCTGCCCCTGGCAGAACTGACGGTTAAGAACGGTGTTGTTTCGCATGCGTCCGGGCGGTCGGCCCATTACGGCCAGTTCGCCAAATATGCGGTCTCAACGCCGCCGGGCAATGTCAGCCTGAAGGCGCGCAAAGACTGGACGCTGATTGGACAGAGCGCACCGCGCACGGATGTGCCTGACAAAGTCAATGGCACGGCCATGTTTGGGATGGATGTGCGTTTGCCGGGCATGTTGTATGCGGCGGTGCGCTTGTGCCCAATGCTGGGCGGCTCGCCCGGAGCCATCAACGCCAGCGCAGCTTTGGCCATGCCGGGCGTTTTGCGCATCGTGCCGCTCCAGGCCTGGGCTGGCTCAAGCGCTGGATTTGCGGTGATTGGCAAAACATGGTGGCACGCGCAACAGGCGGCACAAGCGGTGCAGCTTGAGTGGCAGCAGCGCCCGGCTGGTGCGCTAGACAGCCGGGCGATTGAAAAACAGCTGCAGGCGGCTCTGGCGCAAGACACGGGTCATGTCTTTTTTGAGCAGGGTGATGTCGCGGCGGCTGAGTCTGCCGCAGCGCGCAAGTTGGAAGCGACCTACAGCGCACCTTATCTGGCCCATGCCACGCTGGAGCCGATGAACTGCACCGCTCAGGTAACTGGCGGCAAAGTGTTGATATGGGTGCCCAGCCAGGTACCGCAAATGGCCGCGGCGGTTGCGGCGCGGGTTGCCGGTGTTGATATTGATGATGTGACGGTTGTTGTCACTCTGTTGGGTGGCGGCTTTGGCAGGCGGCTGGAGGTTGACTTTGTCGCCCAGGCGGTACGCGTTGCGATGGACAGCGGCGGGCAACCGGTGCAATTGATCTGGTCACGTGAAGAAGACATGACCCATGATTTTTACCGACCGATGGCCACCGCACGGCTACAGGCATCAATAGATACGCAGGGTGTTGCCAGCAGCCTGCGCATTCAATCTGCAGGCGACGCCATATCGCCCCGCTGGTTTGAGCGGGCCGCCACTGTTTTGCACGGGCCTCTGGAGATGCCGGACAAAACCACGGCCGAAGGCCTGTTTGGTTTGCCGTATGCATTTGCGCACCAAAAAATGTCACATGTCGCCACACGCAGCTCAGTGCCCGTGGGTTACTGGCGTTCAGTGGGGCATTCACACAATGCGTTCTTTTCTGATTGCTTTATGGATGAGCTGGCTCAAGCGGCTGGGCAGGATGCACTGGCCTACAGGAGGTCACTGCTGACAAGTGCGCCGCGTCACTTGGCTGTCCTTGATTTGGCGGCCGCCAAAGCGGGCTGGGGTACAGCGCTGCCGGCGGGGCAGGCGCGCGGTATTGCTTTGCACGAGTCCTTTGGCTCGATCGTGGCGCAGGTAGCTGTGGTGTCGCTGGAGGCGGGCGTACCTCGGGTGCATCAGGTCGTCTGCGCGATCGATTGCGGCACCGTCGTCAACCCTGGCATCGTGGCCCAACAAATGGAGGGAGCGGTGATTTTCGGCCTGTCAGCCGCGCTGTACGGGCGAATAGACATTCATGATGGCCAGGTACAGCAAAAAAACTTCTCCGATTACGCCCTGCAAAAATTGGCCAAAAGCCCGCAGGTCCATACCTATTTTGTGAGCAGTCGAGCCCCACCCAGCGGCGTGGGCGAGCCTGGCGTGCCGCCACTCGCGCCGGCCGTGGCGAATGCCATGTTTGCCCTCACGGGGAAGCGGCAGCGCACGCTGCCGCTCGTGGGCTGAGAAAAATATCAAGGTTTCTTGCCACCGGGCAGATTAGCGTGCTATAGTTGCAGGCTCTGCTGAAGAGAAGATGCCCCAAGGTATCAACTGTGCAAACGGTCAGTCAGCAGAAAAAAGTCTCAAATTAGTTTGACGGAAACAAAAAAACCGGTATATAATTTGAGGCTCTGCTAAATTAGTAAGACTCTACGAAAGTAAAGTCAAGCAAAAGTAGCGAAGACCTTCAAGTTGACAGGGATTAAAACCCCGGTATATAATCGAAGGCTCAGCTGATTACAGCTACCGACCTAAAGCAAGCTGCTTCGCAGATTGCAAATAGTCAGGATCATTAAAAATTTACAGCCGATAAGTATGGGCGTTTGAAGGCGATTGCCAGTCAAAATTAACTGACTTCGGTTGGTTGAAAGTAGACAAAGTCTTTTGACTTTAAACGCTCATGAAGATAGAGAAAAGTGAAATCGTCAATGATTTCTCTTCAATTCCGTTTTTATGAGTTTCTTGCTGCATTCACGTGCAGCGAGTGGAAAATTATTGCAGTGATTAAACTAAAGAGTTTGATCCTGGCTCAGATTGAACGCTGGCGGCATGCCTTACACATGCAAGTCGAACGGTAGAGTAGCAATACTCGAGAGTGGCGAACGGGTGAGTAATATATCGGAACGTGCCCAGTCGTGGGGGATAACGTAGAGAAATTTACGCTAATACCGCATACGATCTAAGGATGAAAGCGGGGGATTCGCAAGGACCT
>CANJWZ010000015.1 GCA_947478725.1 Comamonadaceae bacterium | reverse complement strand
CGCACACGGTGTCCACGCTCAGGCGGGCCCGCCGGCTGGGCCAGCAAGATCGGCACCATCGCGCCCAGCAGGTACACCACGGTGGCGCCGTGGGCGTGCATGGCAGGCCAAAACCCGGACGCCGAAAAACGCGTTTCAAAAACCGCCTGACAGCCGATCAGCATGGCTTGCGCCAGGGTGTTGAGGGCGTTGATATGAAACAGGGGCAAGGTGGTGCACAGCACGTCGCGCGGGCCCACGCCCAGCACGTCTGCGCTGTGCACGCCCCACCAGTAATACTGCGCATGGGGGCAAACCACCCCTTTGGCCGGGCCAGTGGTACCCGAGGTGTAGAGAATCGCGAGCGCGTCGCCGGGCCCGACCGCCGCCGCAGGCACGGGCTCGCCAGCTGCCGGGTAAGGGCGCACGCGCAGGCCCACGTCAGCCAGCTCAGTGTCGGCCAAGTCAGCGTAGGCTGCGTCGCTCGCGTCAGGTTCGTCCAAAACCCAAATTTCTTGCACCGCCGTGGCTTTGCACACGGGCCTGGACAAGCGCTGCAAAAACGCTGATTCAATCACCAGCAGCCGAGCCTGGCTGTCGGCCAAAAAATAAGCGATCTGCGGCCCCATCGAGGCTGTGTTGATTGGTACCACCACCGCGCCCAGCCAGCCGCAGGCCAAAAAGAGCTCTAAAAATTCGCCTCGGTTGCTGCTCATCAAGGCAACCCGGTCGCCCCGCTGAACGCCGGCTTTGGCAAGCGCGGCTGCGCGCGTGGCGGCAAGCTGTACCGCTTGCGCGTGTGACCACCGCACGTCGCCTAGCTTTAAAAACGCTTGCTGGCCAAACCGGGCCGCCTGCCGTTGCAGCATGGCAGGCAGCGTTCGCTCGGCTGGCGGCATGCTTGCCGGCAGCGTGTCAGCTGTCATCGCGAGAACCGCCGCCCAGGTAGGTGGCTTGCACGCGGGCATCGCTGGCAAGTTCCCCCGATGGGCCGGTCAACACAACCTCACCGGTTTCTAGCACATAGCCTTGGTCGGAGGTCTCCAGAGCCGCCCGGGCGTTTTGCTCGACCAGCAAAATTGACACGCCGTCTTGGCGCAACTGGCGCACGATGCTGAGGATTTCGCGAACTATCAGGGGCGCCAGACCCAGGCTGGGTTCGTCGAGCATCAAGAGGCGTGGCGAGGACATCAGGGCGCGCCCCACCGCCAGCATCTGCCGCTCGCCACCCGAGAGTGTGCTGGCGCGCTGGCTGCGGCGTTCTTCCAGGCGCGGAAAACGGTCATAGACGGATTGCAGGCGACGGCGCAAGGCGTCACCGCGCAGCTTGGTCGCGTAAGCGCCGAGCTGCAGGTTGTCGAGCACACTCAGATCGCCGAAAAGCTCGCGTTTTTCAGGCACCAGACACAGGCCGCGCTCGACGCGCGCCTCGACATCCAGGCCATGCAGGTCTTCACCCTCAAAGCGGAGCAATCCCTTGGATGGCAGCAACCCCATGGCCGCAGCCAGCAAGGTGGTTTTGCCGGCACCGTTGGGGCCGATCACCGAAATGATCTGCCCCGGATTCAGCGACAAGGTCACGCCGCGTACGGCTTCGACCTGACCGTAGGACACGTGCAGGTCACCAATTTCAAGCATGGCGCTCATACAACGCTCCCCAGGTAAGCGGACTGCACACTCTCGTCGGCACGCACGGCAGCGGGATCGCCCTCGACCAGCTTGGAGCCAAAATTCATGACCACCAAACGGTCCACCAGAGTCATCACAAACTCCATGTCATGCTCGACGATCAGGATGGTCACGCCGTCATCACGGAGCTTTCGCAGCAAGTCGCCGAGCGCCATTTTTTCCTTGCGCCGTAACCCGGCGGCGGGTTCGTCCAGCACCAACAGCACCGGGTCGGCCGCCAGTGCCCGGGCGATTTCAAGCATGCGCTGGGTGCCCAGCGGCAGGCTGCCCGCCTCTTCATGGGCCCGCTGCCCAAGGCCAATGCGGTCAAGCTGGTGCTGCGCTTCGCGCAGCACCTGGTATTCCTCGCGGCGGTCCAGCCGCAAGCCGGCCATGAGCACACCGGCGCTGGTGCGGGCATAAGCCCCCAGGGCAACGTTGTCCAGCAAACTCATGTGCGGGCGCAGCTTGACGTGCTGAAAAGTGCGGGCCAGGCCCAGTCGGGCAACCTCGCGCTGGCTCATGCCACTGACGTCTTGGCCGAGAAAATTCACCTGGCCGGCTGTCATGGGCGCGGTGCAGGTCAGCAGGTTGAACATGGTCGACTTGCCCGCGCCATTGGGTCCGATCAGGCCCACAATCTCGCCGGCCTTGACGTCAAAGCTGACGTCATTGACCGCCACAAGACCACCAAAGCGCTTGACCGCACCGCTGACCTGAAGAATGGTTGTGCCGCGGGCGGGCGGGCTGCGCTGCGCCAGCGGTTCAGCCGCAGCGATCTCAGGCCGGGGGCTCGCAACGCCGGTGCGGCTTCGTGTGAAGCGCCTGACAAAACCCATCAGACCACTGCGGGCAAAGTGCAGTGTCAGGATGAAGAGCACAGCGAAAGTCACCGCCTCCAGCTGACCAGCCCGCTGCGTTAGCAAGGGCAAAACGTCCTGCAATCCGTTTTTCAGGACCATCACCAGCGCCGCACCCACCAGGGCACCGGCAATGTGACCAAGACCGCCAGCCACCGCCATGAGCAGGTATTCGATGCTGGCACGCACGTCAAACGGCGAGGGGCTGATGAACCGGTTCATGTGCGCATACAGCCAGCCCGCCAGGCCGGCCAGCAAGGCCGCCGTGAGGAACAGCGTGAGCCGCACCCGGTAGGCGTCGGCACCCACGCTTGCCAGCAAAATGGCGCCGCCTCGCAGGCTGCGAATGGCTCGCCCCGGACGCGAGTTCAGCAGGTTGTAGCCAAACCAGAAAGCCAGTGCGACCAGAGACCAGATCAAGTAGTAAATCGCGCGCGGATCGGCCAGTGACCCGCCGGCAATCGAGAGCGCGGGGATATTCGACAAGCCAGTGTGCCGGCCCAGTGCATCGATGTTGCCAAACAGCATGGCAATCGACAGGCCCCAGGCGATCGTGCTCAGCGACAGAAAGTGACCGCCCAGACGCAGGGTCAACATGCCGATCGCCAGCGCAGACACCGCGGTGAGCGTGAGCGCAAAGAGCAGGCCCAGCCAGGGCGACATCCCCTGGGTGGTGGTCAGCCAGGCGCTGGCGTAAGCCGCAATTCCCACAAAGGCGGCCTGCCCGAAGGAGGTGGCGCCGCCAATCCCGGTGAGCAACACCAGCCCCAGCGCCACCAGCGAGGCAATGCCCACATCGTTCAGCAAAGAGACGGCGAAGTTACTGAAAAGAACCGGAACTGCGGCCACAAAAACAGCCAGGATGGCCAGCAGCAAAGCCGGCCGCGCAAGTAAAGTTTTCATTGGTCGATCTCCACTTCTTCTTCCTCAATGTGGCGTGCCATGAAAGACCGCAGCATCAGCACCGGGATCAGCAAGCTAAAGACGATAACGTCCTTGAGCGCGCCGCTCCAGAAGGAGGCAAAGCTCTCAACCACCCCGACCGACAACGCGCCGATTGCGGTCACCGGGTAGCTCACCAGCCCACCGATGATCGCCGCCACAAAGGCCTTCAGGCCAATGATGAAACCCGAGTCGTAATACATGGTGGTTACCGGCGCAATCAGCACACCGATCAGGCCGGCCAACAAAGACGCACAGGCATAGGCCATCAGGGCCGTGCGGGCCGGACGAATCCCCACCAGACGGGCGCCCACACGGTTCACGGCAGTAGCGCGCAAGGCCTTGCCCATGGTGGTGCGTTCAAACACCAGATAAAACAAGGCGCTCAGCACCAGGCCGGCACCGATCATCAAGATGACCTGCGCGCTCACCGAAAAGCCATCGCCCAGCTGAAGCGAGCCGTTGGCCAGCGGCTGCGTGCGCGAGCCCTCAGGACCAAAGAACAGCAGGCCCAGACCCGACAACAAAAAGTGCAGGGCCAGCGAGACAATCAGCAGCACCAGCACCGACGCATCGGCAATCGGCTGAAACACGACCCGGCCCAGCAGGGGCGCCATGGGCACGACCAGCAGCACGCTCACAGCAATATGCGCGACCGGAGGAACGCCTGGCCGGCTGGCCAGCCAGGCCAGCACGCAAGGCAGCAAGGGCAAGATTCCCCAAGTCAGCAGCGCCTTCGGCACCAGACGGGCCTCACCCCGGCGCAGCAAACTGCCAACCTCGGTCAAGGTGGCCAGCGCGGCCAGCACCACCACCATGCCGATGGTCGGCGGTACCCGGCCGGTTTCAAAAGCGGCCAGGCTCAGCGCGGCAAAGGCGGCAATGTCGCCAAACGGCACGAACACCACCCGGGTGACTGAAAAAATCAGCACCAGCCCGAGACCGGCGAGCAGGTAGACCGCGCCATTGGCCAGGCCGTCGATACCCAAAATGAGTGCTATGTCCCATGTCATTGAAAAATCCTTCGCATCGTCTCAACCTCTGTTGCAATGCCGTTTGGCAGCCTGACTCAAATGAACAACTGAATAGCGGGCAGTGGCTGCCCGCTATTGAGAAGGTCTACACGTTTTTGCAAAATTTCCCACCCCCCCTGCGTTGGCAGGAGCCGGTGGCTAAAGATGCCGGTCAGCATGATCTGCTCCTGCCCCTGCGCCTCGGTATAGATAAAGGGCGTGCGCAGCACAACCTCGCCCCCCGCAGGGCCTGAAGCCTGAAGGCTGGAGCGCTGCAGCACATGCTGGCAGCACACGCGCGGGTGTAGCGAATGCGCGCGTGGGTTCTTCAGCCGCTGAACACGCAAGGCCAGCAGCAGCCGGTCTTCGTAGGCAATCGAGTTATGCGACACCGGATCGGCCTGCGCCGCGCCCAGCAGTGGCACCCAGTAGTGCCCAGCGGGCGCAAACAGCGCCAGCCAGTCGTCAAAACGGCCGGCGTCGAGCAGCGCGGCTTCGGCCACCACAAAGTCGGCAGGGTCTTGCATCATGCGGGGCCCTGGGCAGCTGGCGTCATGAACTTGGCCCATGCGCGAAACTGGTTGCGCATCAGCAGCTCATTGGTGCCGTTGGTGGTGATGGTCGTGGCGCTGCGTTCAGCGGGGTTAAAACCGCGGTGCAGGCTGACCCATTCGTTGCCTTCGGCGCGCAGACCTTTTTGAATGCTCTCAAAAATACGCACGTCGTCGTGTGCGACCACCGACATCGGCGAGAACACCAGCCGGTTGTAGCTCATGGCCCGCTCAAAGAGCAGGTCAGGCGCGCCGGCCACCCGAAAGCTCCAGGCCTCGATCAGGGTGCGGTTGGCCGACAGCGGACGAATCACCCGCATCACCTGCGGTGAGCCCTTGATGGCCAGGCTGGGAAACAGCACGCAGTTTTGCGGCGAGCGTTGCAAAATTTCTTGGGTGCGCTCGACACCATGCGCGGCCGCCAGGGACGCCTCGTAGTCGGGCAATGGGGCGTAACCCGAGTGGATGCTGAAGTTCACCCCGAGCAAGCTGTGACCGTTGTCAAAAACGCGTCCGCCCATCTTGTCAAAAAATTCGTAACCGGCACCGAAAGGCAGTATCTGTTCCATCGCCATGGGCTTGGCTTCATCGGCACCATGGCCGCTCCAAAGCGCGGCAGCCGCCTGCGTGGCCGACTCGTGCGTGGACATGGGGTGCACCGCATCATTGATGTTTTCCAGATACATCTTCCAATTGCAGTGAACGATGTTGCGCAGCACGCCACCGCTCACGCTCAAGCGTGACTCGGGTGAGCGGTCGACCAGATTGTCGATGGACTGCAACACCTGGCCGAAGTAGTCGGCAAAAGCCGGGCCCTCGTCGGCCAGGCGCACAAAAATGAAGTCGCGGTAATTGACCACCTGCGGTAAACCCGTGAGGCCCTGACCGGCTTCGCACTCGTTCAGACGCGTGCCCTCGTAGCCCCCTTTGAACGGAATCGCGATCGTCTGGCCGTCCAGCTTGTAGCTCCAGCCGTGGTACGGACAGCGAAAGAATTTGCCGGTGTTACCGCTTTCCTCGCTGACCAGCTGCGCGCCCTTGTGCGCGCAGCGGTTGTAGAGCATGCGAACCGAACCGTCAGCTTGACGCACCATCATGAGGGGCCTGCCCGCTAGCTCAAGCGACCAGTAGTCGCCCGCGTTGGGCACTTGGCTGGCATGACCGGCAAACAGCCAGGTGCGCGCAAAAAAGCGCTCTTGTTCCAGGGCAAAGAGCGCCTCGCTCAGGTAGACATCACGGTGAACGCGGTCTTCCTGAACGAGTGCCTGAATCGCCTCGGGTTGCTGGCGGTAGTCGGTCATCAGGCTCGCCTCAAGGCTTTACGGGACCAGCTTCCACTGGCCTTTGTCGAGCCTGACGATCACACGTGCGCGCTCATCGACGCCGTAGATGTTGCCGGGCTTGAAGTTGTACACGCCGTGGGTGCCGACCAGCTCCTTGGTGCTGGCGATCGCATCGCGCAGCGACACCCGGAACTCCGGTGTGCCAGGTTCGCCCTTGGCGCGGGCAGCCGCGTCCAGAAAGACCAGCCAGCCGTCAAACGAATACGCCGAGAAGGCGTCACTGGTCGGGGCGTTGTGCAATTTCTGGAACGTGCTGCGAAAAGCTGTTGAGATTTTCTTGGTGGGATGGTCTGCGGGCAATTGCTCGGCAACGATCACCGGGCCCGTGGGCATGAGGGCGCCCTGCCCAGCGGCACTGACCACACGCACAAAGTCGGCGTTGATCAGGCCGTGCTGGCCGTACATGCCGCCCTTGAAGCCGCGCTCGGTCAATGCCAGGAAAGGCAGCGCACCGGGTGTGCCGGCGCCACCGGTCATCACCGCGTCGGGCCGCATGGCCAGCAGCTTGAGCACCTGGCCTGTGACTGACGCGTCAGCGCGTGCATAGCGCTCATTGCCCAGCACCTTGATGCCGGCCTCGGGCGCAGCCTTGATCAGCGCGTTGTAGACCAGGTCACCCCAGGCGTCAGAAAAGCCGATGTAGCCCACCGATTTGACACCGTCTTTTTTCATGCGGTCCACCACCGCGTCAATCATCAGCTGCGTCGACTGGGCGACGGTGAAAACCCAGGGGTTATCGGCTGCCTCGATCTGGATGGGCGTGAGGCCGATCATCGGCACCTTGGCATCGCGTGCGACTTGCGCCATGGCAATCGCGGCGGGCACGCCAGAGGTGCCCATGAGCACGTCGACCTTGTCTTCTTCCACCAGCTTGCGCGCATTGCGTCCGGCGGTGGTGGGGTCCGAGCCGTCATCGAGCACGATGAACTGGATCTTGCGACCGTTGACTTCGGATTTGTAAGCCGCCGCCGCCTGCATGCCCTTGACATAAGGAACGCCCAGCGATGAGTTGGGGCCGGAAAGCGAAACGCTCAGGCCGACCTTCAGGTCAACTGCCAGCGCGGCGCTGTTCAGGCCCACACCCAAGGCCACCGTCAAGGCGGCGCGTTTCATGTTTCGAATCATCTCTTTCATTTCTGTACTCCTTCGTTTTTAAAATCAACACACTTCAAAATCAACACGTGGCCTGGGGCCGGGTCAAGGAACCAGCTTCCACTGACCTTTTTCGAGCTTGACGATCACGCGCGAACGGTCGTCAGAGCCATAGCGGCTATCGGGTTTAAAGTTGTAGACACTGTGGGTGCCGACCAGCTCTTTGGTATTGACCATGGCGTCGCGCAAGGCCACGCGGTACTGTGGCGTGCCGGGCTCACCCTTGGTGCGCGACGCGGCATCGAGCAGCAGCAGCCAGGCGTCAAAGGTGTAGGCAGAAAACGCATCGGTAGGCACTGCGCCATTGGCTTTTTGGTAGCCGGCACGGTAGTCCATGGCCGCCTTGCGCATCGGGTTGCTCTCGGGCAGCTGTTCTGCCACCACGACCGGGCCGGTAGGTGCCAGCAGGCCCTCCACGGAAGCACCGCCCACACGCACAAAGTCGGGGTTGATCAAGGCGTGGGTGCCATAAATCAAGCCCTTGTAGCCGCGTTCTGCCAGGGCCAGATACGGCAGCGCGCCTGGCGTGCCGGAGGTGCCGGTGATGACTGCATCAGGGCGCAGGGCGACGATCTTGAGAACCTGTCCGGTCACAGAAGTGTCGGCGCGGGCGTAGCGCTCGTTGGACACCACCTTGATGCCGGCGTCGGGCGCTGCCTTGGCCAATGCGTCATACACCAGGTCGCCCCAGGCATCCGAAAAGCCGATGAAGCCGACGGTTTTAACACCGGACTTCTTCATGCGTTCGACAACCGCCGTCACCATCAGTGGCGCAGGTTGCGGAAGGGTGACCATCCAGGCGCCTTCTTCGCCGTTAAGGTTGGCGTTGGCGATCGAGATCAGTGGTGTTTTGGTTTCGCGGGCGACGGCCGCAATGGCCAGCGCACCCGGTGAGCCGGCGGTGCCGATGATGATGTCGACCTTGTCTTCTTCAATCATCTTGCGCGCGTTGCGTGCGGCGGTCGAGGGGTCAGAGGCATCATCGAGCTGAATCACCTGGATCTTGCGACCGGCCAGTTCGGACTTGTACGCCAGTGCCGCCCTCATTCCTTTTTCGTAAGGAATGCCCAGTGACGACACGGGGCCTGACAAGGAGGTGATGAAGCCCACTTTCAGGTCAGCGGCCCATGAGGATACAGCGCCCAGCGCGCTGATGCCTATGACGGCGTGGGCAAGCGCGCGGGTGACATTAAAGGGTTTCATGAAATGGCTCCTGGTGATGTTGACGGGTTGAAGAAAGGATGAGGGGCTCGGTGATGGTTGAAAGGGAAAGTTTGGCGTGCTGCGTCTGAGCGGCGGGTTTAAATGAGCAGGCTACCAATGCTGCTGCCGCCGCACACGTAGAGTACCTGGCCGGTGATGTAGCTGTTGGCCGGGTCGGTCAAAAAAGTCACCGCCCGCGCCACGTCGGCCGGCTCGCCCAGACGCTTGACGGGTATCGCCGCGGCCAGCGCACGCTCACGCTCGCTGCCTTTGGCAATCACGTCATAAAACATATCGGTGCGGATCGGGCCCGGCGCCACGGCGTTCACGGTGATGCCATCGGCCGCGAGCTCCAGTGCCCAGGTCCGCAGCATGCCGATCATGCCGGCCTTGGTGGCGGAATAGGCCGTGCGCGTCACCGCGCCCAGGGCAGCGCGCGAAGAGACCAGGACGACACGGCCAAACTGCACAGCCCGCATCTGCGGCAAAGCGGCCTGCACCAACTGAACGGCCGCGCCCAGATGCAGGGCGACCAGCTCATCGAGCTCGTCGAGCTTGACATCAGCCAGCAGCGCGGCCCGGATGACGCCTGCGTTATGGACCACGGTGGTGACCTCGAAGCGCCGCACCATGTCGGCCGCCGCCTGGGCGGTTGCGACGCGGTCGCTCAGATCGACTTCGATGCTGTGCAGCCGGGGGTGGGAGAGCGACGGTTTGCCCAGCGACAGCGCGATCACCTCGTAGCCCTTGCCAAGCAAGTCGTCGCAAATGGCCTGGCCGATACCGGCGCTGCCGCCGGTCACCGCGGCGATCCTGGGCACCGCACTCATGTGTCTTGCCCCACCAGCGCCAGCACCCGCAGCGGGCTGCCGCTGCCTTTTTCAATTTTGAGCGGCGGACAAATCAGCACGGCACCGGCTGGCGGCAGCAGGTCCAGATTGCTCAGGCATTGCAAGCCGTAGCGCCCGGCACCGTGCATGTAATAGTGACAGGGGTAGGGCGGGCGCAGGTGGTAGCCCTGGCCGGCGTCGGTGCCAATGGCTTCTGAGCCAAAGCCCAGCACATCACGCTGCTCGACCAGAAAGCGCACGGCTTCGGTACTGGGGCCGGGGGTGTGTTGGCCGGTCTCGTCAAAATTTTGATACGCCTCGGGGTCTTGGCGCTTGGACCAGTCGGTGCGCATCAGCACCCAGGCGCCCTTGGGAATGCGCCCGTGTGCCGCCTCATAGCGTTCGATATCTGCCACGCTGAGCAGGTAGTCGTCGTTAGTGGCGACATCGGCGGAGCAGTCGATCACGCAGGCCGGTGCCACGAAGTGCTGGGGCGGAATGGTGTCGACCGAGTTGTTGGGCAAATCGCGGCCCGAGATCCAGTGAATCGGGGCGTCAAAGTGCGTGCCGGTGTGTTCGCCACAAGAAAAGTTGTTCCAGTACCAGCCCGGGCCTCGCTCGTCATAGCGGGAGACTTCCTCGATGCGAAACGGCCAGCATTGGCCCATTTCGGGCGGCAAGGCAATCTGGGGAAACTCGGGCGTCAGGGTCTGCGTCAGGTCAATCACACGGATGCGACCCACGGCCAGCGCACTGGCCAGTGCACCCAGAATTTGTGCTGCGGGCAAGGTTGTTGAAGTGTTTGTCATAGCAGGTTCCTGCGCTTAGCCGCCACCGGCGGCCAGCTCGCGCTCAAGTACTTTGGGATTGTCACGCCAGCGCTCGAGCCATTCTTGCGCCACATCACCGGGGTAGACGTCCTCGACCCCGTCACGCAGGGCTTTGACGATGGCTGCGGCCAGCGTGGCGGGTGCCAGCTTGGGCGGCGGCATCTGCTGGTTCCAGTCGTCGTCAATCGGGCCAGGGAACAGGTTGATCACACGGATGCCGGCGGGCCGCATTTCAGCCCGCAGGCACTGCGCCAGAGAATGCGCTGCCGCCTTGGAGGCGCTGAAAGTGCCGTGCGGTGGGAAATTGCTCAGCGCGTAAATCGACAAGAGGTTGACCCACGCAGTGGCGCCGGTAGCGCCGTCGGCCGAGCGGCCCATCAGCGCCGGCCCGAACTCCTGCGCCAAACGCAAAAAGCCGAAATAGTTGATCTCCATCTCAGACTTGGCCGCGTCGGTGCCACGGCGCGCACCAATGCCAAAGTTGCGGTGCACCTCAGCGTTGTTGATGACGATATCGACCTTGCCGCCGATCTCCCCGGCCAGCTCGGTGACGCTGCGACCGTTGGTCAGGTCCAGCGGCACCAGCGTGACTTGCGACAGCGCACTGATGTCCTCCAGGCCGCCCAGTTTCTTCCACGGTTCGGCGTGGCCGACCCACACAATGTCGGCACCCGCCTTGACCAGCGCGCGCACGATGGCTTGTCCCACCTCGGTCTTGCCATCCGTGACCAGCACCTTGCGGAACTTCGGGTCACTGGTCATTTCTCTGAGCATCTTGTCGTCTGCCATGTGGGCATCCCCTTCGGTCGGAAAAGCAATCAATACGGCCTGTCCGGCGCGGTCGAGCCGGGCGCCCACCCGCACTCGCTGCGGCGCCTGGCCAACGTCACCATGCAGGTGGGTCATCACGGTCGGGCCGGCGTCCAGGTGCACCAGCCCCAGCCGCCAGGGCAGCCGCTCTCGGAAAAACAGGTCGTTGCTGTGGTGCAGTGTGGTGCTGCCCAGCAAGACGCCTTCACCGCTTTGTGTGCGCCATTGCAGATGCGGCGACAGGCACTGGTGGCAGACTTCGCGCGGCGGGTACTGCACGCAGGCGCAGTCAGCACAGGTCTGCAGCTCAAAGCGACCTTCGGCCGCCGCCGCGGTCAGGCCCAGCGCCACGCGGCCGCGTGCGCCCGGCGGCAGATTCATCTGGCGCGTGCGCAGGATGGGGTTTTTGCGCTTCGGACGCATCATCGGCATGGTCATTCGGGTCTTCCCAAAATCACCGCGCCTGTGCAAAGGCAGCGGTCATAGGTCACCATACCAAAGCCTGCGACCAGGCCGAGCTGTGCGTTGGGCACGGTGCGCGCACCGGCGCTATCGGTGAGTTGGCGCAAGGTCTCTGTCATGCCGAGAAAGCCGCCCGCCGCCCCCGCCTGACCGGCCGAGAGCTGGCCACCGCTGGTGTTGTTGGGAAAGCTGCCGTCGTGGGTCATGGTGTGCGACTGCACAAAGGCAGAGGCTTCGCCCTTCTGGCAAAACCCCAGGTCTTCAAACTGCATCATGACGATGACGGGGTAGTCGTCATAGGTCTGGACAACATCAATGTCGGCGGGCTTCACGCTGGCTTGCGCATACAGGTCATCGCGGTCTGCCAGCCAGCCGCCACGGACCATCACCGGGTCGCTCGAATAAGCGTTGTGGCGCTCGATCGCGCCGCGAATCACGGCGTGCGCCAGGCCCAGGTCGCGCGCCCGCTCCTGCGTCATCACCAAAAAAGCCTCTGCACCGGCGCAGGGCATGACGCAGTCAAAGAGATGGATCGGGTCGGAGATTGGCCGTGCGGCCATGTACTCGTCCAGGGTCAGCGGCTTTTTAAACATGGCGTTCGGGTTTTTCAACGCATTGCTGCGCTGGTCCACCGCGATGCGCCCGAAGTCCTCGCGCTTGGCGCCAAAGGTGCGCATGTAGTTGGCGGTGATGAACGCGAAGATCGAATTCGGGCCGCCCGAGCCGTACGGGTAAGTGGCGTCGCGTGCAAAGTTGCTGAAGCTCCCCAGGGTCTGGCGAAACGAATCGACATGGTTGGTGTCAGCCGCCACGCAGGCCACCACATCGGCATCACCGGCCTGCACCGCACGGGCGGCACGGCGCAGGCACATCACGCCCGAGGCGCCTCCGGTGGGCACATGGTCCAGCCAGCGCGGGGACAGGCCCAGGTGCTGGGTCACGCCGACTGCGGTGTCCGGCGCCAGCGAAAAGCTGCTCAGGCACAGGCCGTCGATCTGCGCCTTGGGCACCCCGCTGGCCTTGACCAGCGCATCGATGGCATGGCCGGCAAACCAGTGCGCCGAGCGGGTGGAGTAGCGCACATAGGGCACGGTGACCGGCACGGCCACTGCCACACCCGCGTAAGAAAGTCGTTGACGGCTCATGTCAGCCCTGCCGTTTCTTGAGGGCCCGCATGTCCAGGCAGTGGCTCTGCCCCGGCAGGGCATGCGCCAGTTCGCGCAACTGCCCGCGTTGAATTTTTTGCGATGCGGTCAGTGGCAAGCCCTCCACAAAGGCCACATAGCCGGGTGCCTTGTAATAGGCCAGTTGTTCCAGTGCGTGGGCCACGATGCTGGCCGCCAGCACCGATGGCGACTCGGTACTGGCGTTGTCGTGCAGGACGATGCAGGCCAGCACCTCGTCGCCGCGCACGGCGTCCGGGGTGGCGGCCACGGCACAGGTTTTGACCGCCGGGTGCTGGTTCAGAACGCTTTCGACCTCGACCGCCGAGATGTTCTCGCCGCTGCGGCGAATGACATTTTTCTTGCGGTCGATAAAGTAAAAATTACCCTGAGCATCGCGCCGGACCAGGTCGCCCGTGTGAAACCATCCACCGGCCCAAGCCTGCTGTGTAGCCGCCTCGTCCTTGAGATAGCCGGAGAAAAAATAGCGGCGCGGATCGTCCCCGCTTGAGCGCACCAGCAACTCGCCGGGGGCGTCGGCGGGCACGTCGTTTCCTTCGTCATCCACCAGGCGGATCTCGACGAATTCTTCCTGCCGTCCAAAACAGCTGGTGCCAATATGGCGCGGCTCATGGCTGGCCATCACGCAGGCGCCCGCGCCTGTCTCGGTCATGGCCCAGGCCTCAACCAGCGCAAAGCCAAAGCGGGACTCGAAGGGCGCATGGTTGCGGCGGTCCACGCCCGCGCCAAAGCCCCAGCGCAGGCTGTGCTCAAGGTCGGCCGCCGTGCCGGGTGCAGACAACAGCATGGCCGGCATCACACCCAGGTAGTGGGCAATGGTGGCGCGGCTCTCGCGCGCGCTTTGCAGCCAGGTCTTAGGGTGAAAGCGGTCGAGCTGAACCAGGCAGCCGCCCGCGACAAGCACCACCATGGTGGAAAACGCCATGGCGTTCATGTGATGCAGCGGTAGCGGCGTGATCACGCGCTCCTGGTCGGGCCGAACACTGCACACGCCTGTCAGGTCGGCATACCACTGCCCGGCGCGCAAGAAATACGCGTTGCTCAGGATGCAGCCCTTGGGGCGTCCGGTGGTGCCAGAGGTGTACAGCAGGCCGCATTCGGTGTCCGCGTCGATGGCCGTGTCGGCCAGCGGTGCGGCAGTTATGGCCGCGGGAAAAGGCGCGCTGACATCCGGCAGCATCGTATGGAGGGTCTGTCCCGCCTCGGTGGCCGCTGCACGCAGATCTTGGGCCCGAGAAGGCAGGGTCACGGCCAGGCAGATCTCGCTGTGGGCGATCAGATAGACCAGCTCGGACCGACGCATCTCGGCGTTGATGGGCACCACGCTCACGCCCAGGGCATTGAGGGCAAACCAGTGAAATAAAAACGTAGGCCGGTTCTCCAGCAGCAAGCCAACCCGGTGGCCGTGGCCGTAGCCGGCGCTGGCGTAGGCCAGGCGCAGCCGTTCAACCTCAGCGGCCGCCGCACCCCAGCTGATGGCGCCAGGCGCGATGCCGTAGGTGGCTGCCGTGATGGATTCGGTAAAGAGAAATTCTGCCGCTGGCGTGCGTGACGCAGTGGCTAAAAAAACAGCGTGAACGGTGGCTTGCATGGGGCGTTTAAATAAAGAGCTGCACGGCCGGCAAGGCGGCATCGCAATTGAGCAGATTGACCCGTTTGAGCGTCATGCGCAAGGCGCCGTCGAGCAGCGCCAGGTGGTGAATGGCGGTGCCAACATAAAACTGGATTTCGTCGCCCTGGGACTCGGTGTAGTGAAACTCGGTGCGTACCTCGTAACGATTGCCGGGCTCGTCAAACACTTCGACCGACGGCATCTGCAGCAGATGGTGACAACGGCTGGGCGGCTGCTGGGAAAACGCGCGCGGGCTTTTCAGCCGCTCGATGCGCAGCTCGCGCAGCAGTTTGTCCTCATACATGTGCGAGGTGTGGTTCAGCCCATCCTCCTGATCGGGCACCAACGGAATCCAGTAAAAGGCCTCGTCGGTAAAAAGCTGGTTCCATTGCTCAAAGCGCTTGGCGTCGAGCAGCCGTGCCTCCATGACAACGAAGTCGATCAGGTCCTGGCGTGAGACACCGTGCAATGCGGCCATCACATGGTCTCCGTCATGTAGCGCGCCCAACTGCGGTACTGGTTGCGCATGGGCAATTCACTGGTGCCGCCCGTGGTGATTTCTCCGCCGCGGGTTTCAGCTGCGTCGAAGTTGCGGTGCAGGCTGACCCATTCGTTGCCACTGGCATGCAGACCGGCCTGGATGCCGCGATAAGCCTGCAGGTCGTCATGGCCGACCACCGAGAACGGGGAGTTGATGAGCCGGCTGTACATGCTCGTGCGCTGCAGCATTTCGGGCGGCGCGCCCTTGAGCCGGAAGGTCCAGCTTTCAACCAGCGTGCGGTCTACAGCGATCGGCTTGACCACCCGAATGGCCTGAATGGCGCCCTTGATCGTGAGGTTGGGGTAATAAACGGTGTTGTGACGCGCCATGCCCAGAATTTGCGCGCTGCGCTCGGGGCCGTATCGCGCCTGCATGGCCTCGTCGTAGGCGGGAATGCCCTTGTACTTGCTGTGAATGCTGAAATTGACGCCGGTGAAACTGTGGCCGTTGTCATAGGTGCGGATGCCCATGTCGTCGAAGAATTTGTAGTCCGACATGAACGGCACAAACTGCTCAATGGCCATGGGCTTGGGCATGTCGGCGGGCTTGTCTGCCCACATCGCCCGCGCCGTGCCTGCCGACGACTCGTGCGCAACCATGGGGTGCATGGTGTCGTTGAGGTTTTCAACAAACATCTTCCAGTTGCATTGGTGCATGAAACGCAGGCAGCCGCCGGCAATTTCAAGCTCGCCTTCGGGCGAGCGGTCGGCCATGTTGTCAATCGAGCTCAGTGAGTCGCCAAAATAGGCCTCGAAGTCAGGGCCGGCGTCGTTGATCTTCACAAAAACAAAGCCGCGGTAGGTTCGCACGTTCGCAACCAGGGTCAGGCCCTTGCCAGACTCGCACTCGTGCAGGGCGGTATTTTCGTAGCCGTTCTTCAGCGGTATCGAAAGCAAGGAGCCGTCGGTTTTAAAAGTCCAGGCGTGGTAGGGGCAGCGGAAGAATTTACCGGTATTGCCGCAAGGCGCGCTCACCAGGCGTGAGCCTTTATGGGCACAGCGGTTCATCATCACGCGCACCGAACCGTCGGTGTGGCGCACCACGATCAGGGGCCGTCCACCGATGTCGTTGCTGAGCCAGTCGCCGGGCTTGGGGATCTGGCTGTCGTGGCCGACGTAGTTCCAGGTGTTGGCAAAAAAATGCGTCTGCTCCAGCGCAAATATCTCTTCGTTGATGTACAGGTCGCGGTGCACCCGGTCGGGTTGAACCAGCGCACGCACCGCAGCGGGATCGCCCAGATAAGAGGTCATTGGCTGGCAGTTTCCATCAGAAATGTTGGGTTGTGCTCGGTCGCGTCAGAGATCAAGGACCAGCCGCGCACCTTTTGCGCGGGAAACGCAAATCTGCATCACATCGCCCTTGGCTTTTTCTGCCGCCGACAAATAATAATCGCGATGGTCGATCTCGCCTGCCAGTACGGTGGTGGTGCACACACCGCACTCGCCGCGCTTGCAGTCGAATTTCGGGTCGCAGCCGTGCTCGATCAGGCAGTCCATCAGGCTCTGGTCGGCCGCCACTTGCCAGCTTTTGCCGGACTGTGCCAGCTCCACGGTGAAGGGTTGGTCACCCGTTTTCGCCTGCGGCGGGGCAAACAGTTCAAAGTGAACCCGTTCTTGCGCCCAGCCGCGCTCGCGGCACTGGCTGAGCACGCTTTCGAGCATGGCCTGGGGACCACAGACATAAAGATGGTCTGTCAGCGCACAAGCATTCAGGACGGCGTCGATCGCCAGCGGGCCGCCTTGTTCATCATCGGCATGCACCCGCAGGTCGTCACCCAGCAAAGCCTGCAGTTCTGGCAAAAACGCCATGGACTCCCGACTGCGGCCGGCGTAGTGCAGGCGTACCGGCAGACCTTCGGCGCGGCGCTGTGCCGCCATGCTGATCATCGGCGTGACGCCAATGCCGCCTGCCAGCAGAACCGTTTTGCCGGCGCCGGTGTGCAGCATGAAGTCGTTTTGGGGTGGCTCGATGGCAAGCAGCTGTCCTTCATGAACCTGCTCGTGCATGTAGAGCGATCCGCCACGCCCATCGTGCGCCTTTCGCACGGCAAGCAGGTAGTTCACCGGTGCGAGGGTCGCGCCGGTCGCGGGCTGACAGTTGATGAGCGAATAGTCACGCCAGTCCTTCACACCGCCCGCAAGCTCGACCTGCACCCGCACGCGGGCGCCTGCCTCGTAACCCGGCAAAACACCGTGGTCTGCGCACAGGCGCAGCAGCTTGATGAGCGGGTTCAGCGCGCGCGCCTCGATGACGCGCAATGTCAAAGCAGAAGATGACGCATTCATGGTCGTGGTCTGGCTTTAACGTCGGCCTGGGGCGTTGTTGCTGTCGCCGTTGACCCGACATTGGCAAAGGTTCAGCTCGACAGGCCACGGCATGCGCGCCAGCGCCGGATAGGACACGGCCAAATCAAGCATGGCGTTGGTCACGGACAGAAGGCCTTCCCCGCGAAACGCCCTGCCGGCATAGGAGTACAGCTTTTGTGCGTGGTTGACAAATGACGGTTTAGCCATGGGCTTTCAAAATTAGACCCCGAGGGGCTGCAGCGACCGTTTCTTGAGTTTTTTTCATCGGTCGATTGCCGTGTTTTGTAATCTACGCTTGGTCAGCCCATTCGGCAAATAGATTTTTCAAATTGCCTGCATCCATTTGGTGAATTATTCGGGTTTGCCCCAGGTGAACTTCGCATGAGGCTTTCATGGCGGTTCGTTGGCGCGAAGGTTTTCAGTCGGGTTTAATTTTGGCTCGCGCAGTGACCTGCTTCCAGCGGGCTTGCTCTGTTTTGATGAAGGCGGCGTACTGGGCCGGTGTGTCGCCTACCGGCTGGGCGGTGTCGCCGCGCAGGCGCTCGGTGGCCAAGGGGTTTTTCATGGCTTTGGCGCAGGCGTCGGCTATTTTGGCGACGGCCTCAGGCGGCATGTTGGCCGGGGCATTCAGGCCATACCACTGGGTCATCTCAAAGCCGGGGTAGCCGCTTTCGGCCACAGTGGGCACGTCTGGCAGCTGGGGCAGGCGCTCTTTGGTGCCGGTGGCAATGCAGCGCAGCTTGCCGGATTTGATGTGCGCCAAAATCGCTGGCGCGCCGACGCTGGCGGCATCCAGCCGACCGGCCAGCAGGTCCGTCAATTGCGGACCGGTGCCGCGGTAAGGCACGTGCAGCACAAAGGTACTTGAGACCATTTTCAGATACTCAAACGCCAGATGCCCGGCGCTGCCGTTACCCGCGGAACCGTAGTTCAGGCTGCCAGGCTTGGCCTTGGCCAGGGCGATGAATTCCTTTAAGTTTTTAACTGGCAGGTCGGCATGGACCACATACAGGCTGGGCACCTTGGCCAGCAGCGAGATCGGTTTGAAGTCTTTGTTGGTGTCAAACGGCAGCTTGTCAAAAATGAACGGATTGACCGCAAAAGTGCCAATGTGTCCCAAAATGAGCGTGTGACCGTCGGTGCTTTGCGCACATTCGGCCATGGCGATGTTGCCGCTGGCGCCGGGCTTGTTTTCAACAAACACCGTCTGGCCCAGGCTTTTGCCGATCTCATTGGCTGCAGACCGCGCCACAATTTCAGAACTGCCGCCCGGGGCAAATGGCACGAGCAGGCGAATCGGTTTGCTGGGCCAGGCCGTTTGGCCGAAGGCCGGAACAATCGACGGAAAAGCGCTGGCAGCGGCCAGTGTGGTGACGGTTTTCAGGGCTGCGCGTCGGGTGATCGGTTCGGATGAGCGCATGGGTTACTTTTGAAAAGAGATGGCTTTAAATGTAAGGCCATGACGCTCGGCCTTTTGTAAGTAGTTTCGACCAGCTGCCGCAAAACCACGTAAAATGTACAAAATAACCAATTTTGTACAAAATGCAAACTGTTCCCATCAGCGTCCCACTCAGTGAGTTCCGTGCCAACACATCGGCCATGATTGACCTGGTTGAGAAGGGCGAAACCGTGCGCATTTTGCGGCATGGTAAGCCGGTGGCCGAGCTGGTACCGATGCCCGCAGAAGTCGCCACAAAAGTGCCGAGCTGGAAGCGACCGTTTGAGCCCGTCGTGCTTGGCGCTGGTGCGACTTTGTCTCAAGCCGTGCTGGATGAGCGCAACGAAGCGCCATGGTGAAACGCAAGGCAACTTACCCCGGCGCATCGCCCGTGGCTGCCGTGATCGCCCGCGAGGGCGAGGCGCGCCTGATGTTTGACGCGTCGGCGCTGACCAAGCGCTACGCCAGCGAAACCGGACGCCTTCGCGTGCTGGCGCTGTTTGCGTCGGCCAGCGAGCTGCTGGTGGCAGCGCACTGCAAGACCGAGGTCGCCTCGGCCCTGCTGCGCCGCCGCCGCGAGGGCAGCTTGCCCGCGGCAGAGTTTGACCGCGCCTGGACCGCCGCACAAAGCGATGTGGCCGACATGACTCTGGTGCCGCTGGATGCGCGGGTAGAGCGTTTTGCCTTTGCCGCGATGGAGCATGGCCCGCTGCGCGGCATGGACGCGCTGCATGTGGGCAGCGCCATCGCAGCGCAGGTGGATTTGTTTGTGACGGCGGACAAGCGCCAGGCACAAGTGGCGCGCGCCATGGGCGTGGCGACTGAATTGATAGACAACTGA
Organism: Comamonadaceae bacterium; assembly: GCA_947478725.1. Taxonomy (GTDB): domain Bacteria; phylum Pseudomonadota; class Gammaproteobacteria; order Burkholderiales; family Burkholderiaceae_C; genus Polaromonas. The sequence goes on along the minus strand of CANJWZ010000015.1, from coordinate 65,613 downwards.
ACGGATTGAAGCCCATATGTTTTACCCCCAAGAATTTGATGTGATTGTGGTCGGCGGTGGCCATGCCGGCACCGAGGCGGCACTGGCCAGCGCGCGCATGGGCTGCAAGACCTTGCTCTTGACGCACAACATTGAAACGCTGGGCCAGATGAGTTGCAACCCGTCGATAGGCGGCATTGGCAAGGGCCATTTGGTCAAAGAGGTCGACGCGATGGGCGGCGCGATGGCATTGGCCACCGACGAGGGCGGCATTCAGTTTCGCATCTTGAACAGCTCCAAAGGGCCGGCCGTGCGCGCAACGCGGGCGCAGGCCGACCGCATTTTGTACAAAGCGGCTATTCGCCGGATGCTGGAGAACCAGCCCAACCTGTGGCTGTTTCAACAAGCCGTGGATGACCTGATGGTCGAAGGCGACCGAGTGGTGGGTGCGGTCACACAGGTTGGCATCAAGTTCAGAAGCCGCACCGTGGTGTTGACGGCGGGGACTTTCCTTGACGGCAAGATCCATGTCGGACTGCAAAACTATTCAGCCGGCAGGGCGGGCGACCCGCCGGCGGTGTCCTTGTCGGCCCGGCTGAAAGAACTGAAACTGCCGCAAGGCCGGCTGAAAACCGGCACGCCACCGCGCATTGATGGCCGCACGATTGACTTCAGCAAGTGCATTGCCCAGCCGGGCGATGGGATGCCGGGCTCAGAAAGTGCCGGCTCAACCCTTGGGGCGGTTCCCGTTTTTAGTTTTATGGGTGGCAATATCCAGCACCCCCAGCAGGTGCCGTGCTACATCACCCACACCAACGCACGCACACACGACATCATTCGCAGCGGATTTGACCGCAGCCCCATGTTTACCGGCAAGATTGACGGGGTCGGCCCGCGCTACTGCCCGAGCGTGGAAGACAAGATCAACCGCTTTGCCGACAAGGAAGCGCACCAGGTTTTCCTGGAGCCGGAAGGCCTGACAACGCACGAGATCTACCCCAACGGCATCTCCACCAGCTTGCCGTTTGACATTCAATACGAACTGGTGCGGTCTATGGTGGGGATGGAAAACGCCCACATCCTGCGGCCCGGCTACGCGATTGAATACGACTACTTTGACCCACGCGCTCTGAAAACCAACTTTGAAACCCGGGCGATTGGCGGCCTGTTTTTTGCCGGGCAAATCAACGGCACCACGGGTTATGAAGAGGCGGCGGCACAAGGCATGTTTGCCGGCATCAATGCTGCGCTGCAATGCCGGGCACTCGGTGGCTTGCCCAACGATCATGGCGGTGCGTGGCTGCCCAAGCGCGACGAAGCGTATTTGGGTGTTCTGGTGGATGACCTGATCACGAAGGGCGTGACAGAGCCTTACCGCATGTTTACCAGCCGGGCAGAGTTTCGCCTGATGCTGCGCGAAGACAACGCCGACATGCGCCTGACGGAAAAGGGCAGGGCACTGGGACTGGTGGACGACGCTCGCTGGGACGCCTTCAACCGCAAACGCGATGCTGTTTCACGTGAAACAGAGCGCCTGCGCAGCATTTGGGTGAACCCGAACAACCTGCCGCTTGCAGAGTCTGAGCGGGTACTGGGCAAGGCGATTGAGCGGGAATACAACCTGGCCGACTTGCTACGGCGGCCCGACGTGAACTACGCAGGGCTGATGAGCCTGGACGGCGGCAAGTACGGTGCGCCTGATATCTCCGCACTCCTGGATAAAAGCGTGATTGAGCAAATCGAGATCACGGCCAAGTACGCCGGCTATATTGATCTGCAAAAAGTTGAAGTCGAGCGCGCGGCGCACTACGAAAACCTCAAACTCCCGCCTGAACTGGACTACCTGCAAGTGCAGGCGCTGAGCTTTGAAGCGCGCCAGACGCTGGCCAAACACCGGCCAGAGACGCTGGGCATGGCCTCGCGCATCTCGGGCATCACGCCCGCGACGGTGTCCTTGCTGTTGGTGCATTTGAAGAAAAACCTCTGGAAGAACACCACGCCTCTGGCCAGCCCCGAGAAAATTGACGCATGATCGGCGACGAGGCAACCCTGCGCGCAGGGCTGGCGGAGCTAGAACTTGAACTCAGCGCCCCTCAGATAGGCCAATTGCTCGACTACCTGAAGCTGATCGCCAAGTGGACCAAGGTCTACAACCTGACCGCCGTCCGCGACCCTGCCGAAATGATGACGCACCATTTGCTGGACAGCCTGGCGATCATTGCGCCGCTGCGACAGCGCGTGGCGCAGGGCCAATTGCTGGATGTCGGCTCAGGCGCCGGCCTGCCCGGTGTGGTCATCGCCATTTGCTGCCCCGCCATCCACGTCACCTGCGTCGACACGGTGGCCAAGAAGGCGACGTTTATCAAGCAAGTCGCGCTTGAGTTGAGGCTCCCCAACCTGGCCGGTCTACACGCGCGGGTTGAAACTATTGACTCGGCTTTCAACGTGATCTGCTCCCGGGCCTTCGCGTCTCTGCCTGACTTCACGCAATGGTCGGCCAGGGCGCTGGCTCCAAACGGTGTTTGGATGGGCATGAAAGGCAAGCACCCGACGGACGAGCTGGCGGCGCTGCCTGCGACGGTTGATGTGTTTCACGTGGAACAACTGCGGGTGCCGGGACTGGATGCCGAGCGCTGCGTGGTGTGGATGCGTGAAAAGACCGTGTCGTAAACTCAAAGCATCATCTACCGGAAACCGACCATGTCTGGCTCAATTTTTGGCATTGCCGACTACACCTCCTTTGTTGTCGCCATCATTGTCTTTCTGCTTATCCCGGGCCCGGGTAATCTGGCACTGATCACGTCTACCAGCAAGGGCGGCATTGCAGGCGGCCTGGGCGCGACTTTTGGCGTGATTGCCGGCGACCAGGTGTTGCTGTGGGCTGCTGTGGCGGGCGTTTCCACCGTGATGGCCACGTACCCGGCAGCCTTTCATGTCGTGCAGTGGGCCGGGGCCGTTTACCTCGCCTGGCTGGGCATCAAGCTGCTGATGGCAAAAGCTGGAGACGCGCCCATACTGCACATCAAGCCGCGCCACTACTTTCGCCAAGCGCTCTTCATCACGCTGCTCAACCCGAAAGCGATTGTGTTTTACATGGCCTTCTTCCCTTTGTTCGTCGACCCGAAAACACATCAGGGCATCACGACCTTTGGCGTGATGGCCGCCACCATCGCTGTGCTGACTTTTTTATATGGGCTTTGCTCTGTGCTGCTGACCACTTTTTTTGCCGACCGACTGCGCGCCAACCCTAAAATATCAAGCTTTCTCAACAAGGCCGCAGGCGTCTTCCTGATCGGCTTTGGTTTGAAGCTGGCCATCTCCAAGTAACCCCACCCCTAAAAATAAGAACAATATGGCCAAAATTTTTTGCATTGCCAACCAAAAAGGTGGCGTGGGCAAAACCACCACCACCGTTAACCTGGCCGCCGGCCTGGCCAAAGTTGGACAGCGGGTGCTGATGATTGACCTCGACCCGCAAGGCAATGCCACCATGGGCTCCGGTGTAGACAAGCGCAAACTGGAATACACGGTGTATGACGTCCTGCTCGAGTCGGCCACGATTCTTGAAGCCAAAGTCACCAGCCAGAAACTGATCGCCGCCGGTTGCAGCTACGACATTCTGGGCGCCAACCGCGAACTCGCCGGCGCCGAAGTCGAGCTGGTGGATGTGGAGCGGCGCGAGAAGCGACTCAAGCTCGCCATCGGCGCGATTGATGCCGACTACGACTTTGTGCTGATCGACTGTCCGCCATCACTGAGCATGCTGACGCTCAATGGCTTGTGCTGTGCTCACGGCGTGATCGTACCGATGCAGTGCGAATACTTTGCGCTAGAGGGCCTGACCGATCTCGTCAACACCATCAAGCAAGTCCACGCCAACCTGAACAAAGATCTGGCCATCATCGGCTTGCTGCGGGTCATGTATGACCCCCGCATCACGCTGCAGCAACAGGTCAGCGAGCAACTCAAAAATCATTTTGGCGACAAGGTGTTCAACACCGTGATCCCACGCAATGTGCGATTGGCCGAGGCGCCCAGCTATGGTTTGCCTGGCGTGGTATTTGACCCGGCATCCAAAGGCGCAGAGGCTTTTGTCGCGTTTGCAGGAGAGATGGTTCAGCGCATCAAAACGATGTAGGACCGTTTTTCAGCAGCGTTCAGACCGTTTTTGCATAAACGGCCTGCGCCCCTTTTAAAACTTGGGCTAGTCGCTACTTATTTAATAGCGATCGAATTCCTGCTATTTGTAAAACGCCTCTACCTTGCCCTTGAGTTTGATCGTCAGCGGAAAACCCTTGCGGTCGACCTTCTTGCCCACCGGCACTTTGATCCAGCCCTCGCTGATGCAGTATTCCTCAACATCAAAGCGCTCCTTGTCGTTGAAGCGAATGCCGATGTCATGCTCAAAAATCGCCTTGACGTGGTGCTTGCTACGCACGTCCGTGGAGAGCTGGTCAGGCAAGACGGGGCGCTCCGCCGGCGAACTTGGGGCCGCTTGTGGCTGGGAGACTTGTGACTCAGAAGTTGTCGTATCGTTCATGGCAATTATTTCGGGCGTCAATTTTCAAACGTCAATATTGGCTGCGCGCAGCGCGTTGGTTTCAATGAAGATGCGGCGCGGCTCCACCTCGTCACCCATCAGCATCGTAAATACGCGGTCGGCTTCAATCGCATCGTCAATCTGCACGCGCAAGAGGCGCCGCACGGTAGGGTCCATGGTGGTTTCCCACAGCTGGGCCGGGTTCATCTCGCCCAAGCCCTTGTAGCGCTGGCGCGACGTCGCGTTTTCAGCCTGACCGACCAACCACTTCATGGCCTGGCGGAAATCGCTGACTTTTTCTTCCTTCTGGCGCTCGCCCTCACCACGCATGACTTTTGCGCCATCAGCGATCAAGTCTTTGAAGGTCGCAGCAGCATCGGCCAGCATGGCGTAGTCTGCGCCATGCACAAAGTCTTGCGTCAACACGCTGCTTTTGACGTTGCCATGGTGGCGGCGGCTGATGCGCAAAATCGGTTTGTCCGTGCGCACATCAAACTCGCCCGCCACCTCGGCGGTCGGCAAGAACTTTTGCAGTGTGGCAGCCGACACTTCGGCATCGGCCACCGTGTCCAGATTCAGGTGCACGCCATCGGCAATCGCCTTGAGCGCCTCGGCATCCATGAAGCCGCGCAGGCGCGCAATCACAGATTCGGCAAGCTGATGCTTGCGCGCCAGCTCGGCCAGCGTGTCGCCTGTCAGCACCGCACTGCCTTCGGCTCCAGTTCGCACAGATGCGTCTTTCAAGGCAATACGCAACAGGAACGTGTCGAGCGCGCCGGTGTCCTTTAAATACTGCTCTTCCTTGCCGGCTTTGACCTTGTACAGCGGCGGCTGGGCAATGTAAATGTGGCCGCGCTCGACCAGCTCGGGCATCTGGCGATAAAAGAAGGTCAGCAGCAACGTGCGGATATGCGCGCCGTCAACGTCCGCATCCGTCATGATGATGATGCGGTGGTAACGCAGCTTGGCGACATTGAAGTCATCACTGCCCGTGCTGCCGCCGGCCTTGCCAATGCCGGTACCAAGAGCGGTGATCAACGTCAAAATTTCATTGCTGGTCAAAAGCTTTTCATAACGCGCTTTTTCAACGTTCAAAATCTTGCCGCGAAGCGGCAAAATCGCCTGGAATTTACGGTCACGGCCCTGCTTGGCAGAGCCGCCTGCAGAGTCCCCCTCGACCAGGTAAATCTCACACATGGCCGGGTCTTTTTCCTGGCAGTCCGCCAGTTTTCCCGGCAGGCCCATGCCGTCAAGCACCCCTTTGCGGCGCGTCATGTCACGCGCTTTGCGGGCGGCTTCTCGGGCGCGCGCCGCTTCAATGATCTTGCCAACGATGATCTTGGCATCTGCTGGCCTTTCTTGCAGGTAATCATGCAGCAGTTTGCTGACGATGTCTTCGACCGGGCCACGCACTTCGCTGGACACCAGTTTGTCTTTGGTCTGGCTGCTGAATTTGGGTTCAGGCACCTTCACGCTCAGCACGCAGCACAGGCCTTCGCGCATGTCGTCCCCAGTGACTTCGACTTTGGCTTTTTTGGCGATCTCGCTGTCGTCAATGTATTTGTTGATCACCCGCGTCATGGCTGCTCGCAAACCCGTCAAGTGCGTACCACCGTCACGCTGCGGAATATTGTTGGTAAAGCAAAGCACCTGCTCGCTGTAGCCACTGTTCCACTGCATGGCCACTTCAACACCGATGTTGGTACCTTGATCGCTCTGGCGGTCACCCATGGCGGCAAACACATTGGGATTCAAAATCGTTTTACCCTTGTTGATGAACTCAACAAAGCCTTTCACGCCACCGGCGCCCGCAAAGTCGTCTTCTTTACCGGTACGCTCATCTTTCAGGCGAATCTTCACACCGTTGTTCAAAAAGCTCAGCTCGCGCAAGCGCTTGCTCAAAATCTCGTAATGAAAATCCGCGTTGGTCTGGAAAATATCCAGGTCGGGCAAAAAGTGAACCTCGGTGCCACGCTTGTCGGTTTCGCCCATCACCTTCATGGGAGACACTTCCACACCCTCTACATTTTCAATGATGCGGTTTTGCACAAAGCCTTTTGAAAACTCCATGACGTGCACTTTGCCGTCACGGCGAATCGTCAGGCGCAGCATTTTGCTCAGCGCGTTCACGCAACTCACGCCAACGCCGTGCAGGCCACCAGACACCTTGTAGCTGTTCTGATTGAACTTGCCGCCAGCATGCAGCTCGGTCAGTGCAATCTCGGCCGCCGAGCGCTTGGGCTCGTGCTTGTCGTCCATCTTGATGCCGGTGGGAATACCACGACCGTTGTCTGTAACGCTGATGGAATTGTCGGTGTGAATGGTGACAACGATGTCGTCACAATGCCCAGCAAGTGACTCATCAATCGAGTTATCGACCACTTCAAACACCAGGTGGTGCAGACCAGTGCCATCTGAAGTATCACCAATATACATGCCGGGTCGTTTGCGCACGGCTTCCAGGCCTTCCAGGATCTGGATGGAGCCTTCGCCATAGGCTTCAGACGCACCGGCCTGGTTGGTGTCAATCTTGGGCTGGAAGTTGGAGCTTTCTTCACCTGCCGCGCCGCTGTTGACGTTGACGAGCGCATCGTTGTTGATGGGCTCTGTAGACTCAGCGGGCTTGTTTTCTTCGGTCATGTCGGTCTTATCTCGCAGTTTCTTCAATCTCTGGAATGACCAAACCCGCTGATGGTTTGTGTTGACAGCGGGTTTGTTTCATTGGGGCGTCTTGCGTGAGGACTTAAATTCGCATCGGCATCACGACGTATTTGAAGGTCGCGTTGTCGGGGATGGTCAGCAGGGCAGAACTGTTTGAATCGGCCAGTTCCATTTTCACCATATCCTGGTCCATGTTGGCCAGTGCATCGATCAGGTAGGTGACGTTAAAACCAATTTCAATGTCTTCGCCGGCATAGTCGATGTCAATCTCATCCACCGCTTCTTCCTGCTCGGCATTGTTGGAGGCCACCCGCAAGGTACCGGGTTCAATGTTCAGGCGCACACCCTTGAATTTTTCGCTCGTCAAAATCGCTGTACGCTGCAAGCTGGCCAGCAAGGACAGGCGACCCAGCGTGATGATATTTTTATGGTTCTTCGGAATCACGCGGTTGTAATCAGGGAACTTGCCTTCGACGAGTTTGGTAACAAATTCCATGCCTTCAAAACTGAACTTGGCCTGGTTACCAGCAAACTGCATTTCAATCGCACCTTCCTTATCGCTCAGCAAGCGCTGCATCTCGAGTACCGTTTTCCGCGGCAAGATGACTTCCTGCTTGGGCACCTCCACGTCCAGCATGGCCGATGAAAAGGCCAGCCGGTGGCCGTCCGTTGCCACCAAGCTCAGCTGTTTTCCTTCAGCTACAAACAAAATACCGTTGAGGTAGTAGCGGATGTCATGCACCGCCATCGCAAACGACACCTGGTTGAGCAGCTCTTTCAACACTTTTTGCGGCACCGAGAAAACCGGACCAAAGTTGGCCGCCTCCTGCACCAGTGGAAAGTCTTCTGCCGCCATGGTTTGCAGCGTGAAGCGGCTCTTGCCACCTTTCATGACCAGCTTGTTTTGTGCGGACTCGAGCGACACCTTCTGGTCGCTTGGCATCGAACGCAAGATGTCGATCAACTTTCGTGCGCCAACGGTAGTGGTGAAATTGCCACCGTCACCATCCATCTCGGTGGTGGTCCGGATCTGGATTTCGAGGTCGCTCGTGGTGAGCTGAAGTTGGGTTCCCGTTTTACGAATCAGCACATTGGCAAGAATAGGCAATGTATGCCTGCGTTCAACAATGCCAGCGACCGATTGCAGGACTGACAAAACTTTATCTTGGGTGGCGTTAAGAACGATCATGACTTCCTCTTTTGTTTCTGTTTAATTTTTTAATTCAAATTAGTAGTAGTAGTAAGGGACGCGCTTTTCTGTGAATAAAGCTATTTTCCCCTTTTTAATCATGTACTTGGTGACTGTTTAACCCTGTGTTGCAAGTGCCTTCAGAGCGGTTGCCAAAAATGAATAACTTTGAAAAACAGCACCTTGCTGTGGATAACTGTGTAGTTGTTCAAAAGTTATACCCAAACTTGTGCGCCTTAGGCATGAGGTCCTGATTTGCATTGTTTGTGGTCCTTTAACCCTTCAGGGTTTGTTCGAGCACATGCAATTGCTGATTCAACTCAGTCATTTGCTGGCGTTCGGCAGACATTTTGCGTACCGCATGCAACACCGTGGTGTGATCGCGGCCGCCAAACAACTCACCAATCTCGGGCAGGCTCTTTTGTGTGAGTTCTTTGGCCAGGTACATGGCAATCTGGCGCGGCCGGGCAATGCTGGCGGGCCGCTTCTTGGAGTACATGTCAGCGACCTTGATTTTGTAATAGTCGGCCACCGTCTTTTGAATGTTTTCAACCGAAATCTGCCGGTTCTGTATGGACAGCAAGTCGCGCAGCGCTTCGCGCGCCAGCTGAATCGAGATTTCTTTTTGGTTAAAACGCGAGTACGCCAGTATTTTGCGCAGCGCGCCTTCGAGTTCACGCACGTTCGAGCGAACGTTCTTCGCGACGAAAAAAGCCACCTCTTCGGGCATCACAGCCAACTCCACCTCAGCCTTACGGATCAAAATGGCGACCCGCATTTCAAGCTCGGGCGGCTCAATAGCTACCGTCAAACCTGAGTCAAAACGGGATACAAGGCGTTCGTGAATATCCGTCAAGCCCTTCGGATAAGTATCGCTGGTCATGACGATGTGCGACTTCTTGGTCAGCAAGGCTTCAAAGGCATTGAAAAACTCTTCCTGCGTGCGGTCCTTGTTGGCAAAAAACTGGACATCGTCGATCAGCAGCAGATCCAGCGAGTGGTAGCGCTCCTTGAATTCGTCAAATGTTTTGCGCTGGTAGGCCTTGACCACATCCGATACAAACTGTTCCGCATGGATGTAGAGAACTTTGGCTTGCCGGTTGTCCTCCAGCAGTTTGTTGCCAATCGCATGCATAAGATGCGTCTTGCCCAGACCGACGCCGCCGTAGATAAATAACGGGTTATAAAGCTGGCCCAGGCTGCTGGCCACATGCATGGCGGCTGCCCGACCCATACGGTTGGCGGTGCCTTCGATCAGGTTTTCAAACGTCAAGGCGCTGTTGAGGCGATTCTTGAAAGGCGCGCCAAGGGCCTCGTCCGAAGTGACCATATCCGTCGGCTCCATGACGGCCGAAGCCTCAAAGCCACTGGCGACGATCATTGACCGGGAGGGGGTTTCTCGCGGAGCAAGCGCTAACTCAAGCGTTATTTGGTGGCCAGAAATCTTTTCCAGAAAAGCAGCGATGCGCGAACCGTACTGGGCCCTGATCCAATCCAGCTTGAAGCGGTTGCCGACATGAATCGTGATGCGGGACAGGTCAGGGGCCACCACAGCGGCCAGCGGACGAATCCAGGTGTTGAATTGCTGCTCGGGCAGTTCCTGCGCGAGAAGATCAACACAAGCTTGCCACAAGTCTTGGCTGGGAGAGAGTGGGGCTGCGTCACTCATGGCGGTTGTGGATAGCTGTCATGGAAAGTGTCCGAATTGTAGCGGTAATATCGTAGTTATCCACACATTTGGAAACGCCGCGTCGGATAACATCCGCGCGGGCTTTTCAGCCTTTACCTGGGTCGCTCATCTGCCGGCCAAGACGGCGGCGCAGTACTAGGAAGCTCAAGCACACCTCATCTTTCACAGTCAATGGCGGACTCAGGTTATTGCCATCATTGAAAAATCAGCCATAATCGTGGGTTTCCCTGATCGTCATCAGGAACAAATTTCAAGCAAGCAGTTGGACACACCATGAAACGCACCTATCAACCTTCCAAAGTCAAACGCGCCCGTACCCACGGTTTTCTAACGCGCATGAAAACGCGCGGCGGCCGCGCCGTGATTGCTGCCCGTCGCGCCAAAGGCCGCAAGCGTCTGGCGGTCTAAGCTGGCATTGCCTCCAGACAAGGGCAGATTTGCCACGCCTCACGTCTGGTTGCCCCAGTGACGGCTGTGACCTGCAATGCAGCGCTTTAAGAGCCGCGCTCAGTTTCAGGCGGCCTTAGCTGGCAGTCTGATTGCAAAAAGCACGCACTTTGCCATGCATCGGGTAGGGCTCGACAGCCCATCCAGCAAAAGCGAACAGTCGTTGTTTTCCATCCATGACATTTGGATTGGCGCCATGGTTCCCAAGCGATGGGCCAAACGTGCGGTCACCCGCAACGCCATCAAAAGGCAAATTTATACCGTGAGCACCCAACTCCAGAAGGACTCGACACACGCCGGTTTGCCAGCAGCATTTCTGGTCAGGCTGCGGCGTGAGTTTTCGCGCCAGGTGTTTGCCAGTGCGTCGTCGTGCGCCCTGAAAGAAGCTGTTCGCGCTGAACTGCTGGTCTTGATGCAAACGGCGTTGGCCGTCAAGCACCCATCGGAGGCGGCCGCATGAAAAATCTTTGTCTGGTCCTTTTTCGTTTGCCGCAACAGTTTTTAATGGGCCTGGTCAAGGCTTACCGTCTGCTGCTCAGCCCCTGGCTTGGCAGCGCCTGTCGGTTTGAACCCACCTGCTCGGCCTACAGTCTGCAAGCCCTACAGCAGCATGGTGCGGCGACCGGTAGCGCCCTGACGCTTTACAGGCTGGCACGTTGTCAGCCATGGTGCCAGGGCGGTCACGACCCGGTTCCTGCAAACGGTCTTTTTTCCCGTCTGGTCGCGCCTCTGGCGACATCAAGGACATCACCCCTTTCCTCCGAAAAGAAAACGTCATGAACGACATCCGCCGCACCATTTTGTGGGTGATTTTTGGTTTTTCCATGGTTCTTCTTTGGGACCAGTGGCAGATCTTCAACGGCAAGAATGCGACCTTCTTTCCCAAACCCGTCACGACCGCTGCGGCCGTTGCAACACCTGCGGCGCCTGCCAATAGCGCAGCGGCTGTGCCGACGGCGAACACGACGGGCGTACCATTGCCCGCCGGTAGCCCGGCCGCCGTTCCGCTCGGAGCGCCTGCAACAGCAACACGCGAAAAGCTGTTGGTGAGCACCGACGTCTTTTCACTGACCTTTGACACAGAAGGCGGCTCGCTGGTCAAATCGTCTTTTAACAAGTTCAAAGACATGGCCGACAAAAATGCCGGCTTTGTGCTGCTTGACGAAAGCGCAGGCCGTGTTTATGTCGCGCAAACGGGCCTGATTGGCGTCAGTGGCGGAGCGGCCTTACCCACGCATAAAACACCCATGGCGGCGGTACCCGGCGAGCGTGCGCTGGCGGCGGGCCAAAACGAACTGGTGGTCAAGTTTGAGTCGCCTGATCTTGGCGGCATCAAGCTGGTCAAAACCTACACCCTCAAACGGGGGGCATACGACATCGCGGTGCGCCACGATGTCTTCAACGCCGGCACCGCGCCCGTGTCTCCACAGCTGTATATGCAGCTGGTGCGGGACGGCAATCCACCGGTGGGCGAGTCGTCGTTTTATTCGACCTTCACGGGCCCGGCTGTTTATACAGAGGCCAAAAAATACCAGAAGATCGAGTTCAAGGACATCGAAAAAGGCAAAGTTGAGGTTGAGAAGCAGGCAACCAATGGCTATGTGGCCATGGTGCAGCATTACTTTGCCTCAAGTTGGTTGCTCGGGGATGGCATCAAACGCGATTTGTTTGAACGCAAGGTGGACAATAATTTATATGCGGTCGGCATGATCACTGGCATGGGCGACATTGCACCGGGTGCCAGCAAAAGTATCGATTCCAAACTTTTTGTCGGCCCGCAAGAAGAAAACATGCTGGAAAAGCTGTCTCCGGGCCTGGAGCTGGTCAAAGACTACGGCTGGCTGACGATTCTGGCCAAGCCCCTGTACTGGCTGCTCGACAAGCTGCACGGCTTCATTCAAAACTGGGGCTGGTCCATTGTGGCGCTGGTGTTGCTTTTGAAAATTGCGTTTTACTGGCTCAACGCCAAGGCTTATGCCAGCATGGCCAAGATGAAGGCCATCAATCCAAAAATCATGGAAATGCGCGAGCGGCTCAAAGACAAGCCGCAGGAAATGCAGCAGCAGATGATGAAGATTTACAAGGACGAAAAAGTCAACCCGATGGGCGGCTGCTTTCCCATCATGGTTCAGATACCGGTGTTCATTGCCCTGTACTGGGTGCTGTTGTCCAGTGTTGAAATGCGTGGCGCACCCTGGGTGTTGTGGATCAAGGACCTCTCGGCACCGGACCCTTACTTCATTTTGCCGGTGGTCATGACCTTGACGACCATGCTGCAAACTGCGCTGAACCCGGCCCCGCCGGACCCGATGCAGGCCAAGCTGATGTGGTTCATGCCGCTGATTTTCAGCGTGATGTTCTTCTTCTTCCCGTCCGGCTTGGTGCTGTACTGGATCACCAACAACATCTTGTCGATCGCTCAGCAGTGGATGATCAACACCCGAATGGGCGTACCCCCCCAGTTCAACCTGCCCAGCTTCAAGTAAGCCCTCGAGGCGTCTTTGACGCCTCTCCCCCGCGCGGCCACTTGTAAGATGAGAGCCGTCATGCTTGCGCGCCACCAAGACCCCATTGTTGCCATTGCCACCGCACCAGGTCGCGGCGGGGTGGGCGTTGTTCGGGTGTCGGGCAAAGGCCTTGACGCCATCATTCAGGCGGTCTGCAACAAGCCCTTGCAAGCGCGGCAGGCGACCTATTTGTCGTTTATGGATGAGGTGGGCCAGCCCATCGACAAAGGGCTGGCGATTCATTTCCCGGCACCGCATTCATACACGGGTGAAGACGTTCTCGAACTGCAAGCCCACGGCGGGCCCGTGGTGCTGCAATTGCTGCTGGCGCGCTGCCTGCAGGTGCTGCCAGCCTTGCGTGTCGCGCAGCCGGGTGAATTCACCGAGCGGGCTTTTCTGAACGACAAGATCGACCTGGCCCAGGCCGAGGCGATTGCTGATTTGATCGATGCCAGCACCGAAACCGCCGCGCGATCTGCAGCGCGCTCCATGTCGGGCGAGTTTTCAAAAGCAGTCAACGCACTTTTGGCGCAGCTGATTCACTTGCGCATGCTGGTTGAGGCAACGCTTGATTTTCCGGAAGAAGACATCGACTTTCTGAAAAAAGCCGACGCCCAAGGCCAACTGGAGCGCTTGCATGCCACCCTGACCAGCGTGATGCACAAGGCCCAGCAGGGCAGCATTTTGCGCGAGGGCATCAAGGTCGTGATCGCCGGGCAGCCCAACGCGGGCAAAAGCTCGCTGCTCAACGCGCTGGCCGGAGCTGAGCTGGCCATCGTCACGCCGGTGGCGGGCACCACGCGGGACAAGGTCTCGCAATTGATCCAGATCGACGGCGTGCCCTTGCATGTGGTCGATACCGCAGGCTTGCGCGAGGCGCTGGACGAGGTTGAAAAAATAGGGATTGAGCGCGCATGGGTTGAAATTCAAAGCGCAGACGCGGTACTTTTTTTGCATGACTTAACGCAGCAGGGCGCTATAGATTACATAGCTGCAGATGCTCGAATTCAGGAGGCCCTGGCCCTTAAACTACCCCAAAAAACACCCATCATCCACGTTTGGAACAAATCAGATGCCGCACCTCCTCCCGGCAGCGAAGGTGTGGTGATTTCGGCCAAGACGGGCTATGGCTTGCAGGCCCTGCGCGAGCAACTGCTGCGCGCAGTGGGCTGGCAATCTGCGCCCGAGGGCGTCTTCATGGCGCGGGAACGGCATGTGCGCGCTCTGGCAAAGGTGGACGAACAATTGGGCCGGGCATCCAGCCAGCTTCAATTGCCAAGCCCGGCGCTTGACCTGCTCGCCGAAGATTTGCGCCAGGCGCAATTGCATTTAAGCGACATCACCGGGCAGTTCACGCCCGATGATTTACTGGGTGAAATCTTCTCGAAGTTTTGTATCGGGAAGTAGCGCGCCAGGAGCGGCGAGAGCTGATCTACGCAGGCGCGCGGCTGACCCTGCACTGCGCAAATGAACGAACCAATGGACACCTGTTATCAGCCAGTTCACCACCAATCTGGGCGAGGCAAAAGTGAAAGAGGTCATCGCCGAGCTTGCCAAGAGCCGCCAATAAACGAGCGTCGCTGGAAATGGTTAAATAAGTGCAACCCTCCTGGCTCTATTTTTCAAACGGTGACTTTTATGAACATTCTCGTCCTCCACGGCATCAACCTCAACATGTTTGGCAAGCGGGACCCGGCGCAGTACGGCACCACCACCCTCGCAGAAATCAACGCCAGCGTCATCGCGCTGGGCAAAGAACTGGGCGCGCAAGTCGAAGCGTTTCAAACCAACTTTGAGGGCGCCATGGCCGAGCGCATTCATCGGGCGCATGCCGATGGCGCGCACGCCGTCATCATCAACGCTGGGGCCTGGACGCATTACAGCTACGGTATTCGTGATGCGCTCGCGATTTTGACGTGCCCAATCATTGAAGTGCACATGTCCAACATCCATGCGCGCGAAGCCTTCAGGCATGTGTCGGTGTTTGCTGAAATTGTCAAAGGCCAGATCTGCGGCTTTGGGCCGGACAGTTATTTGCTGGGCTTGCGAGCCGCCGTCTCGGCCATTCAGGCCGGCCAGCCATGATCAATGGAAACACGCAGATCATTGCCCATATTGGATACCCCACACACGCGTTCAAGTCGCCCATGATCTACAACCCCTGGTTTGAAAAAGCCGGGGTCAATGCGGTCGTGGTTCCCATGGCTTGCAAAAGCCCAGACTACGCCGCCTTTTTGCGTGCGGTATTCACCTTGTGCAACGTTCGCGGCGCACTCATCACCATGCCGCACAAGGTTGTCACGATGGGCTTGATGGATGTCGTGTCGCCTACCGCGTCGGTTGCGGGCGCCTGCAATGCGGTGCGCTTGAATGAACGTGGCCAGTTGCAGGGCGACATGTTTGATGGCGAAGGCTTTGTGCGTGGCTTGCTGCGCAAGGGGGTGACGTTGAAGGGTGTCAAGGCCTTGGTGGTGGGCAGTGGTGGCGTGGGCTGCGCGATCGCCGCATCCCTGGCTGCCAGCGGCGTGGCGCAATTGGGTTTGTTTGATATCAACACGGCCGCCAGTCAGGCCCTGGCGGCAAGGCTGATGTCGCATTACCCGAGCTTGAAAGTTGGTACCGCCAGCAGCGACCCAGCGGGTTTTGATGTGGTGGTCAACGCCACACCCATGGGCATGAATGAGGGCGACGCGATGCCGATGGACACGTCGCGCATTGCCAGCAGCGCATTTGTCGGTGAAGTGGTCATGCAGCGCGACATGACGGCGTTTTTGCAGGCAGCCAAGGCACGTGGCTGCGCTGTGCAGGTGGGTACCGACATGCTTTTTGAGCAAATTCCGGCCTACCTCGAGTTTTTTGGACTGCCCAGCACAACGCCTGAAGAGCTCAGGTCGCTGGCCAGCTTGTCGTAGAGCAAATTACGCCGGTTTTTTGCTCAAGCACTCTTTCATGAAGGCTTTGCGTTCATCGCCCTTTTTGTCTTTGGCCTCGACGTTGCAGGTTTTCATTTTGCTTTGCTGGGTGGCTGGCTCTTCCTTGGCGCTCAGGCATTCCTTCATGAAGGCCTTGCGTTCATCGCCTTGTTTGTCTTTGGCATCCGCATTGCAGGTTTTCATTTTGCTTTGTTGGGCAGTTTTGGCATCACCCTCAGCGGCGTGCGCAGCCAAACCGAACGAAAAAGCAACCGCGACGGCAATCAGAGAGATAAGTTTTTTCATGGGAGCTCCAGGGGGGGTTGTTTGAAATGCAGGGCACCGTTTGAATACCATTTTGGATTCCCTCACATAACGCTCAGCCCGGCAAATTCGATGACCCAGCCCGAAAACAGGGTGAACGTAAAATCGGGCCATGCTCTCGATTAAAAATGATTTGCTCGCCGACCTTCATGCCGGGCTTGAACAACTTTCCCCCGGCGCCGGCGACAAAGCCGCATTTGAATCCCCCAAAATGACGGCGCATGGCGACTTTGCTTGCACTGCGGCCATGCAGCTGGCCAAAGGCCTCAAACAAAACCCGCGTCAGGTGGCAGAGGCCCTGCGCGTTAATTTGCTCACGCAGCCCGCTTTTGTTCGCTGGGTGCAAGACATTGAAATCGCGGGACCGGGGTTTATCAATATCCGCCTCAAACCCGAGGCCAAGCAGGAGACTGTGCGTGACGTGTTGCTGGCTGGCCCGCAATACGGCGTTCAGTCACACATAGCGGGTCAGGCCACCGTGGTTGAGTTTGTCTCTGCCAACCCGACCGGGCCGCTGCATGTGGGCCACGGCCGGCAGGCGGCTCTGGGCGACGCGATTTGCAATTTGCTGGTGACCCAGGGCGTTCGGGTGTACCGCGAGTTTTATTACAACGATGCTGGCGTGCAAATCCATACGCTGGCCACCAGCACGCAGGCGCGCGGCAAGGGCATCAAGCCCGGCGATGCGGCGTGGCCCGAGCCGGCCTACAACGGCGACTACATCGCCGACATTGCGGCAGACTTCCTTGCCCAAAAAACGGTCAAGTCTGACGACCGCGAGTTCACGGCATCGGGCAACATTGACGATCTTGACGCGATTCGCCAGTTCGCTGTAGCCTATTTGCGCCGCGAGCAGGACCTGGATTTGCAGGCCTTCTCAGTGCGTTTTGACAATTACTACCTGGAGTCAAGCTTGTACAGCTCGGGCCGGGTTGACGCTGCTGTCGCGAAATTAACGGACGCGGGCAAAACCTTTGAAGCTGACGGCGCCTTGTGGCTCAAGTCGACCGACTACGGCGACGACAAAGACCGTGTGATGAAAAAGAGCGACGGCACCTACACCTACTTTGTACCGGACGTGGCTTACCACCTGGCCAAGTGGGAGCGCGGTTTTGGTAGAGCCATCAATATTCAGGGCATGGACCACCACGGCACCATTGCCCGCGTGCGCGCAGGCCTGCAAGCCGCCAACATGGGCGTGCCTCAAGGCTACCCTGACTACGTGCTCCACACCATGGTGCGGGTGATGCGCCATGGCGAAGAGGTCAAAATTTCAAAGCGCGCGGGCAGCTATGTGACGTTGCGCGACCTGATTGAATGGACCAGCGCCGATGCCGTCCGCTTCTTTTTGCTCAGCCGCAAGCCGGACACTGAATACATTTTTGATATTGACCTGGCCCTGGCGAAAAACAACGAAAATCCGGTCTACTACGTGCAGTATGCGCACGCGCGGATTTGCTCGGTGCTTGCGGCCTGGGGCGGCGACGCGGCCATGCTTAAAACCGTTGACCTGTCGCCGCTGACCAGCCCGCAGGCGCAGGCGCTGATGCTTCTGATCGCCAAATACCCCGCCATGCTGACCAACGCCGCCGCCGGCTTTGCACCGCACGATGTGGCGTTTTACCTGCGCGAGCTGGCGGCCTGCTACCACAGCTATTACGATGCCGAGCGGATTTTGACCGATGACGACGCCGTCAAGGGGGCGCGCTTGGGTCTGGTGGCTGCAACGGCGCAGGTGTTGCACAATGGTCTGGCTGTGCTGGGCGTCAGTGCCCCACGCAAGATGTGAACGGACGAGCGATGAAAACTCCTTTTGGCAAACAACAACGCGGCGGCACTTTGCTGGGCCTGATCATTGGCGCGCTGATTGGTCTGGGCGGTGCCCTGGCGGTGGCGGTGTACGTGACCAAGGTGCCAGTGCCGTTTTTAAACAAAATCCAGCTTCGCAGCGCAGAAACCGATGCCGCTGAAGCCAAAAAAAACAAGGACTGGGACCCGAACATTTCGCTGGCGGGTAAAAACCCGGTCAAGCCTGCACCGGCAGCGTCTGACGCGGTAGGCGTGCCTGCGCCTGCGGCTGCCGCATCTGGGGCCGCCCAACCCAACACGTCCGCTGACCCGCTGGGCGACCTGGCCAAAGCCAAATCCGAAGCCAAGATACAAGCCAAGGGCGACATCAAGTCAGACGCCAAACCTGAGCCCGTGTCGTCCACGCCTGGCGCTGACCCGTTCAGTTACTTCATTCAGGCGGGTGCTTTCAGAACGCCGGAAGATGCAGAGCAGCAGCGCGCTAAGCTGTCGCTGATGGGTTTTCAAGCCAAAGTCACTGAGCGCGAGCAGTCGGGGCGTACCGTATACCGGGTACGACTGGGGCCTTTCGACAAAAAGGACGAAGCCGAAAAAGCCAAGGAAAAGCTGGACGGAAATTCGGTTGAAACGGCCCTTGTCCGGGTGCAGCGCTGAACTTTTTCCAGCACAGCCCGCCTAAGAGAACAGACGAACAATTTTCTGGAGTTAGACGAATGCAACGACGCGAATTTTCAATCACGGCCGCCGCTTTGGCCACCACGGCCACGTTGGTAACCCCTGTCGTGTTTGCCCAAGGCAAGCCACCGCAAGAAGGCACCGACTTTCTGCTGCTGGACAAGCCCGCGCCCACCGAAGCCGGTGCCGGCAAGATTGAGGTGGTGGAGTTCTTCTGGTACAGCTGCCCGCACTGCAACCGGTTTGAGCCGCAGCTTCAGGAGTGGGTCAAAAAAATGCCCAAAGACGTGGTGTTGCGCCGGGCACCCGTGGCCTTCCGGCCTGACTTTGAGCCGCAGCAGCGGCTGTACTTTGTGCTGGAGGCCATGGGCAAGGTTGAAGAGTTGCACAGCAAGGTGTTCAATGCCATTCACGTTGAGCGCCAGCTCCTGAACACCGCCGAACTCGTGGCGGCCTGGGCCGAAAAGCAAGGCATCAACAAGGCCAAATTCACCGAAGCCTATAACGCCTTCCCGGTAGCCACCAAAACCCGCAAAGCGACCTTGCTGCAGGACGCTTACAAAGTCGACGGCGTGCCTGCGCTGGGTGTGGCAGGAAAGTACTACACGTCCGGCACAGTGGCACAAACCATGGAACGCGCACTGGTGGTGACAGACTATCTCATCGGCCTGACCCGCAAAGGCAAATAAACCGGCGAAACAAACCGCGGTTTATTTGCAAAACCCCTGCAAATGTTGAGGGGCAAGCTGTCTCGCTTGACTTGCATGGCTACAATGCGTCCAACCACAGCAGCAAGATTCGTGCCTTTATGAAACCCCTCTTTTCTCTTATCGTTGTCCTGATGGCGCTCGCGTGTCTGAGTGCTGGCCCAGCCCAAGCTGAAAACGCTGACCGGGACAAGCCCATGAACGCGGAGTCAGACGCCCTGGTCTACGACGACCTGAAGCAAACCAGCGTTTTTACCGGCAATGTCGTCATCACCAAGGGCAGCATCATCATCCGCGGCGAGCGGGTAGACGTGAAGCAGGACCCGGAAGGCTACCAGCAGGCGGTGTCGATTGCCGCGCCGGGCAAGCTGGCGTATTACCGCAAAAAGCGCGATGGGCTGGACGAGTTCATTGAGGGCGAGGGCGAGCGGATTGAATACGACAGCAAGCAGGATCTGGTCAAGTTCATCCGCAACGCAGTCATGCGCCGCTACAACGGTGCGGTACTGGCCGACGAAACCACCGGCTCACAAATCAACTACGACAACAAGACCGATGTGTTTACCGTCGATGGCGGGCCGCAAAACCGCTCCGTCACCAATCCAAGTGGGCGCGTTCGGACCGTGCTGTCTCCGCGTATTGCCGCCTCTGCCGCCGGCGGCCCTGTGCCGGCTCCTCCCGCGCCGCCTGCTGTGCTGCGCGCCAGCCCCGCTATCGGCGTGGACAAAAAGTAAGCCGCCATGGATGTGGGTGATTTGAAAAAAAGCAAACCGCTTGAGCCCCTCACGCTTCAGGCAAACGCGCCGACATCGGAGTTGCCCGCCCGCCGTCTGGTGGCGACGGGCCTGCAAAAGTCCTATGGCAGTCGCAAGGTCGTGCGGGACGTCTCTTTGAGCGTTGAAAGTGGCGAGATTGTGGGCCTGCTGGGCCCTAACGGGGCAGGCAAGACCACCTCGTTTTACATGATTGTGGGGCTGGTGCGGGCCGATGCGGGCGAGATCACGATCGATGGCAATTCTGTGGAGCACATGCCGATCCATCGCCGCGCGCGCCTGGGCCTGAGCTATCTTCCGCAGGAAGCGTCGATTTTTCGCAAGCTCAATGTGAAAGAAAATGTACGCGCCGTGCTGGAGCTGCAGCTGGACGATGCAGGCAAGCCCCTGTCGAAAAGCACCATTGATGAGCGCCTGGACGCCCTGCTCCGGGACCTGCGGGTAGAGCATCTGCGCGAATCGCCGGCATTGGCCTTGTCTGGTGGAGAGCGCCGCCGGGTCGAGATTGCGCGCGCGCTGGCCACCCAGCCGCGGTTTATTTTGCTCGACGAACCGTTTGCCGGCATTGATCCGATTGCCGTGATTGAGATCCAGCGCATCATCGAATTTTTAAAATCGCGCGGCATCGGCATTCTCATCACAGACCATAACGTTCGCGAAACCCTGGGTATTTGCGACCACGCTTACATCATCAGCGACGGCCAGGTGCTGGCTGAAGGCACGCCGTCCGATATTGTCAATAACGCCGACGTCAGACGTGTCTATCTCGGCGAAAACTTCAGGATGTAATGGCACCTCCCCGCCGTCCAGTTTATGGGTGTCTGACCCCAATTGACGCACCAATTGACGCAATTGACGCGCCAACCCCCTGCGGGGGCTGGGCCGGCGGCCTGGCACAACCAGATCCGCGGCACCGGCTTGTTAACACACCTCATTGTGATGTGCGCTTGTCATGAAGCAGGGCTTATCTCTTAGGGTTTCGCAACACTTGGCGCTCACGCCACAGTTGCAGCAGTCCATTCGCCTGCTGCAACTCTCCACGCTGGAGTTGAGCCATGAAGTCGAGCAGATGCTCGACGAAAACCCGTTTCTTGAAATCAACGAAGACGCAGCGCCGCGTGAAGAGTTTGGCTTGGAGCAACTTGATAAACCCGTCAGTCAAGAGGTGCAAGAATTTGAGGCCGCTCCTGATTTCATAGCTTCTGGCTCAAGTGAAACAACGGTTACAGCATCAAATGACAGTCTAAGTACGCCTGAAAAAACCGTTGACGAGTCGACCGAGCCCAAGCTTGAAGAAAGCTGGGAAGGCGACGGTAGCGTCGAGTCTGCGCCCGATGACGGTGAGTGGGGCAACGATGCTGCCCCACGCAAAAACAACCTCGATGACAGCGATGCAGATGCGTCTGACCTCACCGGTGAGCATGAGACCTTGCAGGCGCATCTGCATCGCCAGTCGCTCAGTTTGCGGCTGTCGGACATCGACCGTGCAGCGCTGCATTTTTTGATTGAATCGCTCAACGACGACGGTTACCTGGAAGACAGTCTGACATCACTGGCCAGCGGTCTAGCTGGAGGCGACCTGCTGCAAACCGAAGAGCTCGAGCAGCATTTCGCGATGGCTTTGAGCTTGCTGCACCACATGGAGCCTGCTGGCGTGGGCGCCCGCAACCTGGCGGAATGCCTGAGCCTTCAACTGCTCGACTGCAAGGACGGCGAAGACACGCGCGCCGCCATCGCCATCTGCAAACAGCCGATGGAGCTGCTGGCCAAACGTGACGTCAAGCGACTGTCCCAGCTCTGCGGTTTTCCGGATGCCGTGATCAAAAACGCCATTGGCGTGATTGGCCGACTGGACCCCAAACCGGGCCGTCGCTTTGCCAATGTGGAGCGCAATGTGGTCGTGCCCGATGTCCTCGTCGTCAAGGCCGGCCGCGGCTTTAAGGTGACGCTGAACAGCGACGTGATGCCGCGCTTGAAGGTGCATGACATTTACGCCAACGCCATGAAGCAGCACAAAGGCAGCAACGCACAGGCCATGCAGCAGCGCCTGCAAGAGGCGCGCTGGTTTATCAAAAATATCCAGCAGCGTTTTGACACCATCCTGCGCGTCAGCACCGCCATTGTTGAACGGCAAAAAAACTTTTTTAGCCACGGCGAACTCGCCATGCGGCCACTGGTGCTGCGCGAGATTGCTGATGAGCTGGGCCTGCACGAGTCCACCATTTCCCGCGTGACCACTGCCAAGTACATGAACACGCCTTTCGGCACCTTCGAGCTCAAATACTTTTTTGGCTCGGCACTCGGGACAGAAACCGGCGGCAACGCATCAAGCACGGCCGTGCGCGCCCTGATCAAACAACTGGTCGCTGTAGAGAACCTGAAAAAGCCGCTAAGCGACAACCAGATTTCCGAAATGCTCAAAGAGCAAGGCATTGAATGCGCCCGCCGCACTGTGGCCAAGTACCGCGAGGCGCTGCGCATTGCACCGGCTAATTTGCGTAAATCGTTATGAATCAACTTCAACTGTTTTTACCCTGCGCCGCGGGCGTTGAGGCCTTGCTGGCTGCTGAAGCCCTGCGCATCACAGGCACAGCCCCCAAGGCCTGGCGCGCGGGGGTACAGCTGGCGGGTTCGTGGCGCGATGCCATGCAGCTTAATTTGCACAGTCGCCTCGCGCAGCGCGTGCTGATTGAGCTGGCGCACAACCAGTACCGCACCGAGCAAGACCTGTACAACGCAGCAGCCAACGTGGCCTGGGAGATCTGGTTCACGCCAAAGCAAACCTTCAAGGTCGAAATAACCGCCCAGCACAGTCCGCTCACCAGCCTGAACTTTGCGGCGCTGAAAATCAAGGACGCGATAGCCGATCGCTTTCGGCACAAACACGATGACGTGCGGCCGAGTGTCGACACCCGCTGGCCTGACGTACGGGTGTATGTTCACCTGACGGTAGACACGGTGACGGTGTACATCGACACATCCGGGGAGCCGCTTTTCAAGCGTGGTTGGCGCGAAGACGT
Organism: Comamonadaceae bacterium; assembly: GCA_947478725.1. Lineage (GTDB taxonomy): Bacteria > Pseudomonadota > Gammaproteobacteria > Burkholderiales > Burkholderiaceae_C > Polaromonas. The sequence continues at coordinate 42,380 of CANJWZ010000015.1, read as the reverse complement.
GGGCGAGGCGCCGCTGAAAGAAACGCTGGCTGCCGCCATGATTGCAGCCAGTGGTTGGGACGAATTGTGCAAACAGGGCGTGGCGCTGTATGACCCGTGCTGTGGTTCTGGCACGATTGCGATCGAAGCGGCGCAAATCGCCTGCAACATCGCGCCGGGCATCCACCGCAAGTTTGCGTTTCAAAAGTATTTGCCGTTTCAGGCACACGTGTGGGACGGCTTGCTGGACCAGGCAGAAGCGCTGATCACCGAGCCAACGGCCGAAGTGTTTGGCAGCGACGTGTCCTTCAGGATGGTGGACTTTGCCGAACGCAATGCCGAGCGAGCAGGTGTGGCGGGCGCGGTGCAGTTCAGGGGAGGCGATGCGCTTGAGCGGATGCCGCCCGTGGCCTCTGGCGTGATGCTGGTCAATCCGCCGTATGGCGAGCGCATCGAGGTGGCCGGCGCTGCAGGGGCGCAAAAGCGCACCCAGTTTCAGGGCCAGGCGATCGACGAGTTTGGCCAGCCGGTTCAGTCTGGCCAGACGAGCGAACAACCCCGAGGCCGTGAACTCGCGCAAACTGGCAGCGGCGAAGAGGCGAGCGACTTCTTTCCCAAACTGGCCACCCACTGGAAGAAAAACTACGCCGGCTGGACCGCCCATGTGCTCACGCCAGACCTCAAGTTGCCCAACAAAATGCGCCTGAAAGAATCACGCCGCGTGCCGATGTGGAACGGCCCCATCGAATGCCGCTTGTTCAGGTTTGACATGGTGGCCGGGTCAGCGCGCGCAAAGCCTGTACTCGGCAGCGCGTCAAATTGAACGCAGAAGGCACTGGCGCGCCGACGCCAGCAGGGGGAACGTCCGTCATTCTGGACACCAACATCGTCCTGGATGTTTTCGTCTTCAATGACGCGGCAGCTGTTCCCGTGCGCCACGCGCTGACCGACAAAACACATGATTGGCTGGCCACGCAACCCATGCGGGACGAGCTGGCCCGGGTATTGGCCTATCCCAAAATCGCCGCCCGGCTTGCGTTTTACAAACTAAACGCCGATGACGTACTGGCCCAATTTGACCAGAACGTCCGACGGGTTGACGTGGCGCCCAAAGCCAGCGTGACATGCAGCGATGCAGACGATCAAAAGTTCATCGACCTGGCGGTGCAGCACCGCACGCTGCTTCTCAGCAAGGATGCCGACGTTCTGTCAATGCGCAAGAGGCTTCTGGCCCTTGGCGTCCATGCGCGGGCAGCGATGTAAGGTACAGCGAGAAAGCTTTTTGACCCATAAAGGTCGCCTTCAAGCCAACATATCGCTGGGTTGGCAGCTATAAAAATAGCAGCGCCGAATCACGGAGCGCGGGCAGGCGCTGTACCGCCGCCTGCTGGCCCTGTGCGCTCTCCCACGCGTTCGCTCATCCAGCGCAGCAAGTCCAGCCACATCTGGCGCATCTCAGTATCCAGCGGTGTTCGGGTCGAATTGGCCAGCTCGACCGTCACCACGGGAACGCCTTTTTGCACGCCGCTGTAATTGCCCAGCGAGCCAGGGAAGATGCCAACCTGGTCCAGGTACAGGCGACCCAAGCGAGAGGGGGGCACGAATCCGCCATTTTTAGGGCCGTCAAAGTCCAGCACACCATAGGGTGCGTGAATGCTGACGATGAGGTGGGGCTTGAAGCGCTGCATGTCCTCATGCAAAAACCGTGACTCGGGCTCTGACAGGGGTGTGACGCCCGGGTATCGGCGCGGGTCCTTTCGGGTCCGCTTCTCCCAGTAGGTTTTGGCATCGCGCTCCCAGTTGGGCGTGGGGAAGTTGCGGTTCAGGTCGACCCCGTTGGCATTGATGCGGCGCGGCGGCTGATGAAACAGGCCGTCCGGATTGAGCGCCGGAATAAAGCGCCAGTGCACGGCTTGCGGCAAGTCAAATAGGCCTTGTTCGGCAAACCGCAACCAGTGCAGCGCCACCGATGCAGAGGACAGCTCGTCCCCATGAATGCCGCCGATGACCAGCACCCGAAGGCTTGAGTGACGGGGGTTGTCTTCAGGCTTGATGTCGCGCGTCCACAGTGTTCGGCCTTTCACAGATTTGGCCGTGCTGGGCTGCAAATTGGCGGCATCGCAAAGCGCACGCTTAACGTTGGGCAGCCGCGCCACAAACTCGTCGCACGGCGACGCGGCTTGGGCCAGCACATTGGCTGAAAAAACACCGGCGATGGCGGCTAACAAGAAACACAAACGCATGCACCAGTTTATGCCAGGCCTGTGCAACGCGGCATGCCGCGCTCAGGCAAAATGAGCGAAGCCCTTTTCATTTTTATGCCCAACGCCCTCCAAACACCCCCCCAAACCACCCAAGCCCAGGCCCCCGCGTTTTCAAGCGCCGAGTTTCGCGCGTCACTGGCCATGTTTGCCACAGGCGTGACGATCGTCACCGCGCGCACAGCCACTGGCGAGTTGGTGGGGCTGACCGCCAACTCCTTTAACTCGGTGTCGCTCGCGCCGCCGCTGGTGCTGTGGAGCCTGGCGCAGGCTGCCAGCTCCATGGTCGCCTTCAGCACGGGTTTGCACTACGCCATCAATATTCTGGCAGCTGATCAAAAAGACCTGGCCGAACGTTTTGCCAGCAAGCGTGCGGACCGCTGGGACGGCGTGGCCTTTGCCGACGGCGTTGCGGGCGCCCCCCTGCTGGCAGGCGCAGCAGCCAGCTTTGAATGCTTTAACCGCAGCCGTTACCAGGAAGGCGACCACGTGATCTTTGTCGGCGAAGTTGAGCGCTGCAGCCACCGCGAAGGCGCAGCACCACTGCTGTACCACGGCGGCAGGTTTTATACCGAGCATCCGCTGTGACGATGCCTGGATGACGGTCCGTAAAACCCGCCTCGACGCCCTGGCCGTGTCGTTACTGCTGGGCTGCTGCCTTTTTTGGGGCTTGCAGCAGGTGCTGATCAAGGCGACCATCGCCGAGCTGCCGCCGATGTTCCAGGCCTCGTTGCGCTTGTGGGGCGCTACCGCCTTGCTCTGCTTGTGGTGCCTTGCGCGTGGTGTGCCGCTGTTCACCAAAGATGGTTCGTTCAAAGCGGGCGTGCTGGCAGGCGGCCTGTTTGCTGCTGAATTTGCCAGCATCTACCTGGGTCTGCAAGCCACCACGGCGTCGCGACTGACCGTCTTTTTGTACGCCTCTCCTTTATGGGTCGCGTTGCTGTTGCCCCTGTGGGTAAAAAGCGAAAAACTGCGCGGCATACAGTGGCTGGGGCTGCTGTGCGCCTTTGCCGGAGTGGCGTTTGCGTTGCAAGATGGTTTTGTGGGATTGGTGGGCAACGGCGTGACCTCGCTGCGTGGCGACATTCTGGCGCTGGCCGCGGGCATGTTTTGGGGTTTGACAACCGTGGTCATCCGGGCGTCCAGCCTGTCCAAAATATCAGCCGAGAAGCTGCTGTTTTACCAATTGGCCGTCAGTGCTGCCACTTTCCCGCTGGTGTCGCTGGCCCTTGGCGAAGCCTGGGTCTGGCGTTTCAGCCCGTTTGCCATCACGTCGCTGCTTTTGCAAACGGTGGTGGGCGCATTTGCCAGCTACCTGGCCTGGATGTGGCTGCTGGGCCGCTACCCGGCCACCAAGGTTTCGGTGTTTGTGTTTTTAACGCCGCTGTTCGCACTGCTGTTTGGCGCACTGTGGCTCAAGGAAAGCGTGACGCCTGGCCTGATGGCGGCGCTGTGCGCCGTGGCGGTGGGCATTGTGCTGGTCAGCCGTCAGCGCGCTGCATAGGCACTGGCAAACTGCACGTACCAGTCCAGGCACCCCGGGTTGGCCATGGCATCGCGGTTCACCACCTTGTCAATCGGTGCCCCGAGCAGCAGTTTTTTGATCGGCAGCTCCTGCTTTTTGCCAGACAGCGTGCGCGGTATCTCGGCCACCGAAAAAATCTCATTGGGCACAAAGCGCGGTGATAAGGCGGTTTTGATCGCGTTGTTCAGTTTTAACCGCATCCCATCGTCGAGCGCCACACCGGCGCGCAGCACCACAAACAGCGGCATGTAGCTGTCCTTGCCCAGATATTCCAGGTCAACGACCATCGAGTCCAGCACCTCGGGCAGCGCCTCAATCGCGCTGTACAGCTCGCTGGTGCCCATGCGCAGGCCGTGCCGGTTGATCGTCGCGTCGCTGCGGCCATAAATGATGCAGCCACCGGCAGGCGTGATCTTCAGCCAGTCACCATGCCGCCACACGTTCGGGTACATGTCGAAGTAGCTCGACAGGTATCGCTGATGACCTTCGTCGCCCCAAAAGTACAGCGGCATGGACGGTATCGGCTGCGTGCAAACCAGTTCGCCCACTTCATCAATGACAGGCTCGCCTGCCTCGTTCCAGCTTTCTACCGCGCAGCCCAGCAGGCGGCATTGCATCTGCCCAGGGATTTGCGGCAGTTCGCGGTTGCCACCAATGAATGCGCCTGCAAAATCTGTCCCGCCAGAGATGTTGCAAAACCAGATGGCGCTGCCCCCACGCTCGCCTACGACGTGTGACTCGCTGCCCCCCGAGGGGACTGAACTGGCGAGGGGCGGCCCGTCGCTGCGTTCGGGCGTGCCCATCGCAGCAAACTGGTCAGTGCCCCACTGCTGGGCTTCAATCGACAGCGGCGAGCCGGTCGAACCGAGCGCGCGGATATGGGACAAGTCACCGCATTGGCTCAAGTCAACACCGGCCTTCATGCAATTGGCAAAAAACGCTGCGCCAGCGCCGAAGAATGTCGCCCCCGTGTTGGCGGCAAAGCGCCACAGCGTTGTCCAGTCCGGCTTGTCTTTGGTGCCGCCGGGGTTGCCGTCAAAAATCACGCAGGTGGTGCCGTTCAGCAGGCCGCTGGTCTGGGCGTTCCACATCACCCAGCCGGTGGAGCTGTACCAGTGGTAGCGCTCGCCCCAACTGTTGGGGTGGTAGCTGCAGCCTACATCGTTGTGCAGCACCTTGAGCGCCAGCGCCACAATCAGCGTGCCGCCGTGGCCATGCACGATGGGCTTGGGCAGACCGGTGGTGCCGCTGGAATACACAATCCACAGCGGGTGGTCAAACGGCAGCCACAGCGGCGCAAAAAGAGCGATTTCAGCCTCCTTTTGGGCTTCACTCAGGGCGTCAGGCCAATGAATAGTGGTGCGAGTAGCTCCTGAAGTAATAGCGCTTGATTTGCTCAGCACAATCACATGTTCAAGCGTTGGCAGGCCGGCGCAGAGTTCTTCCACCACGGCGCTGCGGTCCATCTGCTTGCCGCCGTAGGTCACGCTGTCGGTGGCAATCAGCACCTTGGGCTCAATCTGCTTGAAGCGGTCCAGCACCGCAGCCGTGCCCATGTCGGGTGCGCAAATGCTCCACACACCGCCAATGCTGACGGTGGCCAGAAAAGCCACCATGGCTTCGGGAACATTGGGCAGGTAAGCGGCCACGCGGTCGCCGGGCTGAACGCCCTTCGCCAACAGGTGCAAGGCCAGCGTGGCGACCTGGCGCTTCAGCGCTGGCCAAGGGATATGCCGCGCTATTGCGCCGCTGGCCAGGCTTTCTTCGCTGTGGCTGATGATGGCCGGCAAGTCTGCGGCATGGGCCGCCTCAACATGGCGAAACACCTGGGCGACATAGTTGACTTGTGCGCCGGCGAACCAGCGTGCTTGGGGCATATCGCCTTGCACCACCGATGCATGCGGTGTGGGGGACTGCAAATCAAAGTAGTCCCAGATGCTTTGCCAGAACGCGCTCAGGTCAGTGACTGACCAGTGGTGCATGGCGGCGTAGCTGTCAAATGTCAGGCCGCGCCTGGCCGTCAGCCAGTCGCGGTAAAGGCGGATTTGAGGAGTGTGGGGCGGGCGCATGCCCTCAGCTTAGCCGCAAAAACACCGAATGGCGACCCCCTGGGGCGCTGTTTTAGGCGCCGGCTGTCCAGCGCTTTCGCCAGACGGCTGTCAAATCTTTCGACGCTTTCATGTTGATCTTGTGCAATCAATAAATGCCTCAAGATTTACCCGCCGTTTGGCTTGTTGTGACGCTCATGAAGCCGTATGACACAAGGCGACAGGGCTCGGGGCACCCGTTACCATTTGGCGTTTGAGACAATAGGCGCGTTGCTAGACCTATCCGCCGCGCGACCTCAGAGATACTTTGACTTTGACCTCTTATTTTTTGGAGAAGCCTTTCATGACCGCCCATGCATCCACAGCCACTGGCATGACCCCGATTCACCGCCTGCAAGTCGCCAGCCAGCTGCACCAATTTATTGAAAGCAAGGTGTTGCCGGGCACCGGTGTCTCAAGCGCCGACTTCTGGAAGGGCTTTGACGCCATCGTGGCTGACCTGGCCCCCAAAAACATGGCCCTGCTGGCCGAGCGAGACCGCCTGCAAACCGAGATGGATGCCTGGCACCAAGCCAACCCTGGCCCCATCACCGCGGGTGGTTCGTCAAGCCCAGCGGACATGAAGGCTTATCAAACGTTTTTGACCAGCATCGGCTACCTGGTGCCCGCGCCCAAAAAAGTCAAAGCCACCACCGACAACGTCGATGCCGAGCTGGCCAAGCAAGCGGGCCCGCAATTGGTCGTGCCGATTTTGAACGCACGCTATGCCTTGAACGCCGCCAACGCACGCTGGGGCAGCCTGTATGACGCGCTGTACGGCACGGACGTGATCAGCGAAGCCGATGGCGCTGGTAAAGCTTTACCTGGCAAAGGCGGCTACAACCCCAAGCGCGGCGCCAAAGTGATTGAATACGCGCGCTACGTGCTAGACCGCACCGCACCGCTGGCCAGCGGCTCGCATGTGGATTCTGTCGGCTACAGCGTGCGCGCGGGCAAGCTGGCCGTCAAACTCAAAAACGGCAAGAGTGTCGGCTTGGCGGATGCCAAACAATTCATCGGCTACCAGGGCAACATGACCAAGCCAACATCGGTGCTGCTGCAGCACAACGGGCTGCACCTGGACATCCAAATCAACCCAGCCACGCCAATTGGCAAAACCGACCCCGCAGGCGTGTGCGACCTGGTGCTGGAAGCCGCGCTGTCGACCATTTTGGACCTGGAAGATTCAGTCGCCGTCGTCGATGCAGACGACAAAGTGCTGGCCTACAGCAACTGGCTGGGCATTTTGCAGGGCACGCTGACAGAAAGCGTGACCAAAGACGGCAAAACTTTCACGCGCGGCTTGAATGCTGACCGCATTTACACATCCGCCACCAGCAAAAAGCCGGTGGTGCTGCATGGCCGCTCGCTGATGTTTTTGCGCAATGTCGGCCACTTGATGACCAACCCGGCCATCACCTACACGGCGGCTGACGGCACGACGAAAGACATTCCCGAAGGTATTCTGGATGCAGTCGTCACCACCACCATCGCCATGCATGACCTGAAACGCAAGGGCAAGCCAGGCATTAAAAACTCACGCAAGGGCAGCGTCTACATCGTCAAACCCAAAATGCACGGCCCCGCTGAAGTGGCTTTTGCCGCCGAGCTGTTTGGCCGGGTTGAAAAAGTGCTGGGCTTGAAAGATGCCACCGTCAAGCTCGGCATCATGGACGAAGAGCGCCGCACCAGCGCCAACCTGATGGCCTGCATTGCCGCTGCCAGCTCGCGCGTGGCCTTTATCAACACCGGCTTTCTGGACCGCACCGGCGACGAGATGCATACCGCCATGCAAGCCGGCCCAATGATCCGCAAGGGTGATATGAAAAGCAGCACCTGGATTGCAGCGTACGAGAAAAACAACGTGCAGGTCGGCCTGGCCTGCGGGCTGCGCGGCAAGGCGCAAATCGGCAAAGGCATGTGGGCCATGCCCGACCTGATGGCCGCCATGATGACGCAAAAAATCGGCCATCCATTGGCCGGCGCCAACACCGCTTGGGTGCCCAGCCCAACAGGCGCCACCTTGCATGCCCTGCACTATCACCAGATCAAGGTGAGCAAGGTGCAAAAAGACATGGAAAAAGCCGTCAAGAAGCTAGAGGCCAAAAAGCTGCGAGCCGAGACATTGAACGCCCTGCTGCAAATCCCCGTGACCACAACGCCCAACTGGAGCGCAGCAGAAAAAGCCCAAGAGCTCGACAACAACGCCCAAGGCATTTTGGGCTATGTGGTGCGCTGGATCGACCAGGGCGTGGGCTGCAGCAAAGTGCCCGACATCCACAACATCGGCCTGATGGAAGACCGCGCGACCCTGCGCATCTCTAGTCAGCACATGGCCAACTGGCTGCTGCATGGCGTGGTAACCCACGCAGAAGTCAAAGAAACCTTCGAGCGCATGGCAGCCGTGGTGGACGGCCAAAACGATGGCGACAAGTTGTACCAGCCAATGGCAGGCCACTTTGAGACATCGATGGCCTACAAAGCGGCGACTGACCTGGTTTTTAAAGGACTTGAGCAGCCGAGTGGTTATACCGAGCCCTTGCTGCATGCCTGGCGCTTGAAGGTCAAGGCTGATGCAGCATAAATGCTACTTAATGAGTAGATGATCGAGCCTGTATGGGTTGAGCTGCGGCTTATTTTGATGTTCAAAAAGTCGCCGCTCTTAAGGGCATCCAGACCCGGATTCGGGCAAGGCCAGTATGTTTGCCGTTAGTTTTTTCTGGCCTTCTTGATTTTTGACATGACCAACTTGCAAAAATCTCAATTGAGAGACAAAATAGGGCCCGGACCAAAAACCAACCACCATGACCGCACAAACTTCAATGCTGCACATTCGTGTAGACGACGACATCAAAGACCAGGCCACGCTGGCGCTGACGTCGATGGGTTTGTCGGTATCAGACGCGGTGCGGTTGTTTTTACGGCGGGTGGTGGTTGATCAGGCTTTTCCGCTGGAACTCAAAGTGCCTAACGCTGAAACGCAAGCGGCAATGCAAGAGTCACGCGCCATGATGGCTCGCCGCAAAGCGCGGTTTGCATCTGGTGACGACTTATTGACGGACCTTGAAAAAGCCAGCAGCAAGTAAGCGTGCCAGCGTACCGCGTGCTTGCGACTACACCAAGTCGTTTTTAAAAGACTGGGTTCGGTTGTCACATTCGGGCCGGTACGACATGGTTCGCCTCAAAGAAGCCATGCTTTTACTCATTGCCAACGACGGGCCGCTTGGTCCTGAGTGGCTAGACCATGCCCTGAAGGGCGAATGGGCCGACCACAAGGAATGCCATATTGGCGGGGACTTTTTGTTGATTTATCAGCTTGAAGGCAACCAGCTGAATTTTGTTCGCGCTGGCTCGCATGCTGACTTGTTCGGTAGCTGAACTGCTCTTGCCCCGTGCATTCTCCCGTCTTCTATAAATCCCCCACCCTCTTGGCCCTGGCCGCCATCGCCCTGTGGTCATCACTGGCGTTGCTGGGCACGTTGCTGTCGCACATCCCGCCGTTTTTACTGACCGGCATCGCGCTGCTGGTTGGCAGTGTGCCGGCCTGGCCGTTTTTCAGGCAGTGGCGGGTAAGCTGGGCGGCGTTGGCGCTGGGCGTTTACGGATTGTTTGGTTTTCACTTCTTTCTGTTTATGGCGCTGCGCCATGCACCTGCGGTGGAGGCAAATTTGGTCAACTACCTGTGGCCGCTGGGCATTGTGTTGATGACGCCGGTGTTTTTGCCGGGTGTCCGCCTGTCGGCCACGCACCTGCTGGCTGCCTTCACCGGACTTGCCGGTGCGGCGATTGCTATTCTGGGCGACACCTTACTGGCGTCAGGCCTGAGCGGCCTGGCCAGCAAGGGCTTTGCCGGGGGCTACCTGGCGGCGGCGGTGTCGGCCTTCATCTGGGCCAGTTATTCACTGATGGGCAAGCGCATGAGCCTGACTGGCCGCGGCTTTCCCACGGCCGCCATCGGCCTGTTTGGGCTGGTGTCTGGCGCGCTGTCGCTGCTCTGCCACGCGCTGCTGGAGTCAGCTGTGACACTCAGCGCCCAAGACTGGCTCTTGACCGTTGTTATGGGCTTGGGACCGCTGGGCGCGGCATTCTTTTTGTGGGACGCTGCGCTTAAAAATGGCGACGCGCGCAAAATTGGTATTTTGAGTTACATCACGCCGCTGGCATCGACCGTGTTGCTGCTGCTCGCGACGGGGCGGATGCTCACCTGGGGCATCGGCCTGGCCACCGTGCTTATCCTGGGCGCGGCGGTGCTCGCAAGCCGTGCCAAATAGCGCGACTTGTCAATTTTGTTTTAACCACCAGCTACCCCCCATGACACCCAACCCCATCCTTGACACCCAGCCCCTCGGCCCCCGTTGGCCCACGCTGGACCCGTTTTTATTCTGCGTCTATCACGACGACGCCTACCCCGCCGCCAATGCCGACATGAGCCCCCAGGCCTCCTTGGCCGGCCGCGATATGGGGCAGGACTTCAGCCGCAAAGACGGCTGGAGCATGTACCACGGCAGCACGGTGCCGGGCTTTCCCGCGCACCCGCACCGCGGTTTTGAAACCGTGACGATTGTGCGCAAGGGGCTGATTGACCATTCGGACTCACTCGGCGCCACCGCCCGCTTTGGGCGGGGCGATGTGCAGTGGCTCACGGCAGGCAAGGGCATCGTGCATTCAGAGATGTTTCCGCTGCTCAACACAAATGACGCCAACCCGTTGGAGCTGTTCCAGATCTGGCTCAATTTACCTGCCGCCAGCAAAATGGCCGACCCACACTTCACCATGTTTTGGGCCGACGACATTCCCAGCCGCGTGATGAAAGACGCCAATGGCCTGGAGACGTTCGTGTCTGTCATTGCCGGCCAGATGGCAGACGTTGACAAACCACTCAGCCCACCGCCCGATTCATGGGCCTCCCAGGCCCAGGCCGACGTCGCCATCTGGACGCTCCGCATGCAGCCCGGCGCACGCTTTACCCTGCCGGCGGCCAAGGCAGGGTCGCGGCGCAATCTGTATTTCTTCAAAGGTCAGTCGGTGACGGTTGGTGGGCACGGTATTGGCAGCCACAGCGCGATGGAGCTGCAAGCCGATGCCGCCATTGAACTTGTCAATGGCAGCGAAGAAGCCGAGTTTTTGCTGCTGCAAGGCAAACCCATCGCCGAGCCAGTCGCCCAGTACGGCCCGTTTGTCATGAACACCCAGGCCGAGATACGCCAAACCATCGCCGACTACCAAAGCACCCAATTCGGCGGCTGGCCGTTTGCTGACCCCGCCCCTACGCATGGCCGCGACCCGGCCAGACTGGCCACGCATCCGGGTGGGCGGGTAGAGCAGCCTGACTAGCCCCGGCCTTTGAGCTTTTTGTAGGCACAGTCAAGTTCAGCCGCCTTGCTTGTGTCCTTCAAGCCAAGCGCCACCTCGACCTGTTTAATTGCCAGGTCTGAGTTGCCATGGGGCATATCAACCGACAAGTCCCTTTTATTGGGCCTGTGCGGCTGCGCTTGCGCAGCCGCACCATGAGGGATGGGCGACCTGCTGACTCTGGTGTGCTGTGTTGCAGCTTGTGCACGTGTTGATGCGGCGGGGTCGGGTCGGATCATGCCCTGATGTGCACAGGGCTGGTCCGCCAAAAGTAGGCCCATATGGCTGCTGCTTGCAGGTTATCTGCTACAGCCCTAAACCCTTAGACAAATCCATCACCATGCGCGTTGCTAGGTAAAGGCGCGGCTCCAGCGTGTCCAGTAGGACGTATTCACTGTTGTTGGAATGGGCGCCAAATCCCTGCAGCCCCATGCGCTCAATCACAGGCGCTTTTGTGCGCAGCGCCGCAAAGGCTGCGTCGGTGCCACCGCCTTCAGCCTGCAGCCCCACGGCCAGCGTACGCCCCAGCTCTGCGTAAACTGCCTGAACCTGCGTGGCCAATTTGCGGTTGGTATCAACCACTTCCAGCGGCGGGCGTCGGCGTTCAAAGTTCACTGTGATTTTGGACTCCGACAGCAGTTGCTTTTTGACCCGCTCACGTACCGCTGCTTCAATTCCGTCATAGTCGCTGACTTTCAGTACCCGGACATCGGCAACCGCAGTAGCGTACGCCGGAATGACATTACGGTTGCTCCCCGATTGAGCGACCGTCCAGTTCAGCTTCACGCCTGTGGACGGCACAGACATATCGCGCATTTGCAGAATCTGGTGCGACAGCTCATACAAGGCATTCACCCCGCGCTCAGGGGCTGAACCCGCATGCGATGCGCGCCCCTCCACTTTCAGCTCTACAGCCGCAATGCCTGCCGTGGCCAGCGCAACGCGCTCAGCGTCGCCCAAGCCTGTGGACTCAAAAGACATGACTGCATCGTGGACTGAACCTTCGCGCGCCAGCACCTCACGCGAGCCTGGCGAGCTGATCTCTTCATCACTGTTGACCAAGACAGTCAGCGTGCCAAAGCCAGCAAAACCGATGCTTTTCAGCATGCTGGCAACATGCAGCACCATGGCTACGCCCTGCTTGTCGTCAGCTATACCCAGGCCGTAGGCCTTGTTGCCGTCAATCCGAAACGGCTGTTGCAGCGTCATGCCTTTTGTGTACACCGTGTCTATGTGAGCAATTAACAAAATTTTCTTGCTACCCGTGCCCGTAAACGTGGCTTTGACCATCCGGCCAATCTTGTCCGGCGTATCTATCATCCGGTAGGTATTGGCCTCAACAGGCTCAATCAACTCAACCTGCGCACCAATCGATTTGAAACGATCTGCCAGCCAGGCAGTGGCCTGGTTGATGCCCTCCGTGTCGCGGCTACCGGTTTCAAATTCCACCAGACTTTTCAGGTCATCCAAATACGGCTTGCGGTGATCAGCCGCCGCCTTTAGCACCGCTTGGTCCGCTTTGCCAAGCGTCTGCGCGGCTGCACCAGCGCAGTATGCCCAACTGGCAGCAAGCAGCGCGATTACCAGTCCTCTGCGCCGGGTGGATATTGAGCTATTTGACAATCGCATATGTCTCCTTTTTGGTCCTATTTGTTTTAACGACGGGGCGTTTGGGCCACTAACGCGCTGCCTTAAGCTGCGCTTACGTGAACGCGGCTAGCCGCTCTGTTTTTAATAGCTACTCGCAAACGTATTCATTGAATTTGGGCTCGATTTGACCCACTAAAATGCCTCTAAAATCGCTTTAAAACCGTTTCTGGCCGAGTTTTCCGCCTGAAACCTGATTTTCCTCGCCTTTCAGGGAGGGTTTTAACTGACAAAAGCGCCCCCAAGCCAACATATCCAAGGGTGAGCAGCTTCTCAATGAATAGCGGCTGGCGATAGCCGTTGTTACATGCCCCATCGTCATCGACTATTATTTATAGCTCACTTTTGGCCTTTAACCAAGCGTCATCAGCACTTAATCGGTACCTAACCGGCCCGTCACCGGGCCTTCATGGAGACAAAACATGTTCAGTCACATCACGGTCGGCGTCAATGACCTGGAGGCATCCAAGCGGTTTTACGACGCGATATTCGGCGTGATGGGTGTCGGCCCCGGGGTGGCTGGCAAGGCACGTTATTACTACCGAAGTGCTACCGGCTCGCTGGGCATCGTCACGCCGGTCAACGGGCAGCCTGCTACCCATGGCAATGGCGGCACGATTGGGTTGAATGCTCAGTCGCAGGCTGAGGTTGATGCGTTTCATGCAGCAGGTGTAGCCAACGGCGGCGTGACCTGTGAAGACCCACCTGGTCTGCGCGAAGGCGCGGCGGGCAAGATGTACCTGGCGTATCTGCGTGACCCAGACGGCAACAAGTTGTGCGCGGTGTACCGCCTGCCCAAAACGGCTTGAGCTTGTCGCTCAGGCTGGCGGCGTGTCGGCTTTTTGCCGATAGGCAAAGGACTTGTCAAACCGCGCGGCAATGTAGTCGCCGCAACTGACTTCGGGATACTTGGCCGCCTCGCCCGGGGCTGTCACCGGCACGATGGGTGTGTCAAAGTCGGGGTCGACAAACATCGCAATAGACAGCCGCTCGCGGCCTGATGAATTGACCACGCGGTGGCTGTTGGACCTGAAGTGATCATTTGACCAGCGGCCCAGCAAATCGCCCGAGTTGATGACCAGCGTGCCGGCAATCGGATGCGCGGTGACCCATTCACGCTGGCGGCTGAAAACCTGCAGGCCGCCCACCATGTCCTGATGCAGCAAGGTGATCACGCCGTAGTCGGTGTGCGGTGCCACGCCAAATTGCTGCTCGCCGGCGCCTGGCGGCTGCGGTGGGTAGTGCACCAGCGCGCCGCGTGAAATGGGCTTGGTAAAACGCTTTACAAAGGTATCTTCGTCGGCATTCAAACTGACGGCCAGGGCGCGCAAAATTCGCTGTGCGCAAACGTGGCAGGCGGTCATGTAGGCGTTCAGTGCCGGGCGCAGCTCGGGCATGAAGGCGGGCCAGCGGTTCGGGCCCATCATCGGGTTGCCTGCCAGGTAGTCGGCATCGTCCTCGGGGACATCAATGCCCCAGATAAAACTTTCTTTCAAGTCAGTTTTGGCTTTCGCGGACATTTTTGCTTCACCGATTTTCAAATAGCCCCGGTGGCGGCCTTGTGGCTCGACCTGCAACTTGCTGGTCAGCGGCTGGGCAAAAAACTGGTGTGCCAGAGAGTTGACGCGCTCGATCAATGCGAGGTCAACGCTGTGATTTTTGACGTAGAAAAACCCGATGTCTTCCACCGCCGCGCGCATTTGCGCGCCCACGCTTGCCAGGTCTGCGTGCGTATTGCTTTGAAGCGGCGCAATGTCAATCACGGGGATGCTGGTGACGGCAACCTGCTTGGCCGTGGCATAAGCGGTGCTCATGCTGCCCCCTCGGTTTCTGTGTAGTAACCAATCACGTCGCCCTCAGTGGTCACACCCAAGCCATTGAGGAGGCGGTTTGAATAATTGAAGTAGGCACACACCTGATTGACCTCCAGAATCTCACCGTCGTCACAGCCAGCCGCGTGCAGGGCATCCACGTCGGGCTTTTGCATGTTGCCAACCTGGGTGGTGAGCTTGCCCGCGTAACGCATCAGCGCCAGGTGTTTGCCGCTGAAGGCTTGCTCGGGCTGGCGCGCGTCCATGGCGGCCAAGATCGCATCCGAGCGCGCCTTGTCGTTGATCAGTCGCCGCGCGTTGGTGAAGTGGTGGGTAAAACTGTACAGGCACTGGTTCAGGCTGCTGGTGTAAGACGCAATGACCTCCAGAAACCAGAACGGCAGTGTGTTGTCGGGCGTGTGCAGCACGCTGCGGTACAGCGCCACATGGCCTTCCATGGTGTGTGGTCGCAGGCTGTGGGCCTTCATCACGTTATCAACCGTGCCGTGCGGCGTGGTGACTTTGGCATAGGCTGCAGCCAGCGTGCCGGTGGCTTCTTCAAGCGGGATCATCCGAATCCAGGCGGTCATGGCAATCTCTTTTTTATGAGTCTTTGATTAGTCTTTATGCGGCCGCTTGACCGGCTTGCGGGCAAACAGGCGCTGCACCATGGGCTCAAAAAAAGCCAGTGGCGCGCAGTCGTAGTGGGGGTCGCAGGCGGCCTGGTCGTACTTGTCGACAAAGGTGGCCGCCCAGTCAAAGTGCGGGTGGCCGCGCCAGCGTTCGCGCTCGTTCACATCCACACCCGGCAAGTGCGGTGAGTGAATGTTTTGAAACGTGCCGTGGCGTTGCAGCATCCAGTAGTTGCGGTCAGACACGTAGCTGCCCAGCAGTTCTGCGGCAAACTCGCCATGCGTCGACGGGCAGGCAATAAAACCAATGTCGTGCAGCAGGCACACCACCACGTCTTCTTCAGCCAGGCCATCACGCAGCGCCATGGTGGCCGATTGCAGCGAATGCCGGTAGTTGTTGACCATGTAGCCAAAGCTGGTGTCATGCTCTGACACGGCCAGCATGCGCAGCACCTGACGGGCTTGTTCTTGCTGGTAGTACACGGCGCGCTGGGTGTTCAGCGTCGTCCAGTCAGCGCTGGAGAAATCTTCAAGCGAGATTTTCTCAATCGTCTGCCATTCAGGGTGCAGCAGCGGGGTGTGTTTGAAAGCCTGGGCCATACCGTGCCGCGCCTCAGGCTTGTGTGACGAACGCGGCAAAGTCTTCGCAGCCACCTTCAATGGCCGCGGCCAGCAGTTGCCCGCCTTGCTCGGCGGTGGCCAATGCGGAATCAGACCCAACCCGGCCGTCGGGGAAGGCTTCCCTGTGGGTTTGCGCGTCCCAGTGGTTGTCGCCGCCGTGGTCTCGCAAAAAGGTGGCGGGCAGCTGCGCAGGCGCGGCAAGAAACTCGGGCGGGGCCTGCCTGGCCGAGCCGGGCAGCAGATGCAGCGTCATGGCGATCTCGCTGGGTGTGGCGTGCATGCCTTCTGCCGCGCCGTACCACGCCTTGCGCAGAGCGTCGGCTTGGGGGTAGTCCCACCAGCTGCGCAATCGGCAGCGTGGCGCCTGGCCGGTCAGGCTGCCCAGGCTGAACTGCGCGTAAATATCCTGAAACGCGGCCTTGGCCACTGACACATTGGCGCCGTGGCCATTGACAAAATAAAACCGCTCAAAGCCTTGCCGCTGGAGCGACAAAACATAGTCGTTGATGACCGCCATCAGCGTGGTGGCGCGCAATGAAATGGTGCCGGGAAAGCCGAGGTTGAACTGCGCCACGCTCAGACTCAAGGTGGGGCCAACGAGTGCGCCAGTTTGTTCACCAATACCGTGTGCAACTGCTTCTGCTGTCAACGCATCGGTGCCCATCAAGCCGATGGGGCCGTGCTGCTCGGTCGAGCCGATGGGCACGATGATGGCTTGGGACCGCGCCAAATACGCGCTGACTTCGCCCCAGGTGGCATGGGTTAATTGCATATGAACGCATAATAAAGCAGACCAAGAAACCACCCTCCAGATGACTGAAACCCCCGTTAGGCCAGAGCCAGATGCCAGCAAGCCCCCCATCATTGACATGTGCGGTGTGTCCAAATGGTTTGGTGAGTTTCGGGCACTCGACGATGTGTCTTTGCAAGTCGCAGCCGGCGAAAAAGTGGTGATCTGCGGGCCATCAGGCTCGGGCAAGTCAACCCTGATCCGCTGCATTGCGCGGCTTGAAAAACACGAGCAGGGAGAGATTGTGGTCGATGGCGTGACGCTCAGCGATGACCGCGCCAGCGTGCAGCAACTGCGGCGTGAGGTCGGCATGGTGTTTCAGCAGTTCAATTTGTTCCCTCACCTGTCAGTGCTCGACAACCTGATGCTGGCCCCCATGAAAGCGCGCGGCATGCCCAAAGCTGAAACCCAGGCGCTGGCCATGCAGTATCTGGCGCGCGTCGGCATTGCCGGGCAAGCGGACAAATACCCTAGCCAGCTGTCTGGCGGGCAACAGCAGCGGGTGGCGATTGCGCGGTCGCTGTGCATGCGCCCCAAAATCATGCTGTTTGACGAGCCGACGTCGGCACTTGACCCGGAAATGATCATGGAAGTGCTGCAGGTGATGGAAGACCTGGCCCAAGATGGCATGACGATGATTTGTGTCACCCACGAGATGGGCTTTGCCCGGCGCGCCGCTGACAAGGTGATCTTCATGGACAACGGGAGAATTGTCGAAAGCGCTGCGCCTCAGGCGTTTTTCAGCGCGCCGCAAACGGACCGCTGCAAAGAGTTTTTAGGCCGCATCCTGCACCATTGACAAGGCCGTCGGGCGAGGCTGCGCGGCTCGCTAATGTCTAGCGGCCTAGCGGCCTAGCGCTGCGACTGCGCCAGTTTGTGCTCTAGTCGGCGCACGCCCCAAGATGCCAGCAAGATGAGCAGCAGGTATTCAGCCACCAAAAAAGTGTAAATCTCCAGCGGGCGGTATTCGGTCACATTCAGCTCATTGGCGCGGCGTGTGAACTCCTGCAGGCCAATCACCGACACCAGCGAACTCATTTTGAGCACATACACAAACTGGTTGCCCAGCGCTGGCAAGATGGTGCGAATCGCTTGCGGAAACACCACATAGCGCAATGTTGACCAGCGGGACAGGCCCAGCGTTTCGGCGGCTTCACGCTGGCCCCTGGCGACCGACTGCAAACCGGCGCGAAACACCTCGGCCTCAAACGCGGCATCCGACAGCGCCAGCGACATCACACCCGCAGCGAAGGCACCAAATTGCAGGCCGCTGACCACGGGCAAGCCGTAGTACACCCACAGCAGCAACACCAGCAGCGGTATGGCGCGGAAGCACTCCACATAGGTGCGTGCCGTCCAGCGCAGCGCCTTGTAGGGCGACAGCAGCGACACAGCCAGCAGCAGGCCCATCAACACGGATATCAAAATGGCCGTGACAGACAACGCCAGCGTCATGCCAACGCCGCTGATTAAAAACTCAATATTGCCCAAGCCCTTGGGCAGGGCCGGGTTAAACACATACCAGCCCCAGTTGTAGCTGGAGTTGCTGGCGCAGCCGCTCAGCAAAAGCAGCGCTGCCAGGAAGGGCAGCAGGCTCAGGCGTTTAAGGCGCACTTATTTGGCAGCAAGCCACTTGGCCTCTAGGGACTTGAAAAAACCTTCAGACGTTTTCAGTGCCACCCAGTTGTTCAGAAAAGTTGTCCAGGTCGGGTCGTTTTGTGCAATCGGGTACGCAAACGGGCGCTTGTTGCGCGGCTCTGCGCCACTCAAGGTGGTGAGCGTGGGGTAAGTCGCCATCAGGGTGGCGGCTTCAATGTTGCTGGTGATCGTGGCGATGGCACGGCCTGCCAGCACTTCTTGGTAGCCGTTGGCCGGCTTTTCAATGCTTTTGATCGTGGCCAATGGGAATACGGCTTTGGCCTGCTCTTCAAACACGGTACCCAGCAAAACGGCAACAGTGGTGCCTTTTTTGTTCAGGTCGGCCCAGGTTTTGATCTTGGCTGCATTGGTTTTAAGCACCAGTGGCACTGTTCCTGCCTCAACATAGGGCACGGTGAAGGCTACGGTTTTGGCGCGAGCCATGGTCAGCGACGAGCCGCCCGCAAAAATGTCATAACGGTCAGATGTCAGGCCGGCAATCAGCGTGGCCCACTCGGTCGGCACAAACTCGACCTTGACGCCCATGTCTTTGGCCAATTGCTCCATGGCCTCAATGTCAAAACCTTTGTAGCTGTTGGTGGCGGGGTCTTTCACCGACATCGGGTTGAAGTCACCGGTGGTGCCGACGCGCAGCGTGCCGCGTTCCAGCACCGTCTGCAAATGTGACTTGGTTTGTGCTGCTGCCGGCATGGCCGCGATCAAGCCGCACAGGGCCAATTGGAGGGTCAGAAATTTGAAAAGCTTCATGGTGATTCCTTGGTTTAAGTCGAACGCATGTTAGCCGAAAGGGCGCCTTTAAACATTCATTTTCGACGAGAAGTACTAGCAAAGTATGCGCCAAGCGTCGAGCGCTGGCGTCTGGGTCTTTTCCAGGCCTTTTTTGCCTAAAAATGTGGCTACAGAGTGCCTACGGGCCGCTAGATGCATGGGCGAGCAGCTGCTCTATTTATAGCATTTTATAAGCGTCTTCAGGTGGCAAAAGCTTGTCTGGCCGACCGCAGCACGGCGCTGCGCAGCCAGATGTGGGCGCTTTGCGACTCGACACGGCTGTGCCACACGGCGTCAACGTGGACCGGCGCGACGTCAAATGGCAGGGGCCGCAGCACCAGCTGGTCGGCGATGCCGGTGACGCTGACAAAGTGCTGGGGCAGCACCGTCAGCAAGTTGGAATGCGCCACCACCCGGCCCGCGGTGAAGAACTGGTTGACCGTCAGCACCACCTGGCGTTGACGGCCTAGTGAGGCGAGGGACTCATCAATGAACCCGTACGGACGGCCCGAAAAGCTGACCAGCATGTGGCGTGCAGCGCAAAAACTGTCGATCGTCAACGGCCCGCGTGCCAGCGGATGGCCGGCGCGCATCACACACACGTACTGGCCGTCATACAGGCGCTGGTGGGCAAAGGCCACGGCATCGCCGGTCTGGGCGCGCACCACCAGGTCGGCCAGCACCGATGGGAAGTGGCCCAGCGCCAGATCGGCCACACCTTCGTCGAGCAGTCGGCGCGGGTCGCGGGTGCTCAGCGGCAGCACGCGGATGGCCACGCCTGGGGCCTCGCGCTCCAAGATGTCGATCAGCCCGGGCATCAGCTCGGCGGCGGTGGCGTCGGCCATGGTCAGCACGAATGTGGTGTTGGCGGTAGCGGCATCAAAACTGCTGGGGCTCAACGACGCCTGCAACAGGCGCAGCGCCTCGCGCACGGCGGGCCACAGCGCCAAGGCGCGTGGCGTTGGTGCCATGCCTTGGCCCACCCTGACCACAAGATCGTCGCCGAGTGTGCTGCGCAGCCGACGCAATGCGTTGCTGACCGCGGGCTGGGTGAGTGACAGATTGCGGGCCGCCCGGGTCAGGCTGCGCTCGGCCATCACTTCGTCAAACACGCGCAGCAGGTTCAGGTCAAAGGTGCGAAAGTTGGGCGGCTTGGGCGCAATGGCTGATGGCATAGACTTCAATTATCACTGTCATGAATAACCGGCATCATAAAGATAAAGTTGAATAAGATCAGTAATAACCCTAATATGACCCTATCCAAAGCAGTTCTGCGATGGATCCAAAAGAGGAAACACCATGACCCGCTTCGTCCATCTTGAATATTCCACCCAGCACCCTGGCGTTGCCCGGGTTGAGTCAGCGATTGCGTCGGCTCAAGCGATCAAGCGCGGCTTTTCCGGCACGCGCAGCTTGGCCACCTTGCTGTTGTCGGCCATGGCGGCTGCCGTGATGGTGGTGGCTTACCAGGTGATGGACAGCATGGCCGAGGGCCATTTGCTGGTGCTGTGGATCGGCCTGTGGGTGGTGGCGTTTGCCACCCTGGCGGTTTGCGCCAGCACGTCACGCGCTTTGGCGGCCAGCATCAAGGCATCGCTGGACCGCTGGTCACGCAATTTGGCCACCAGGCGGGCTGACGAACGCCTTTGGGCCATGGCGCAAACCGATGAACGCGTGATGGCCGATTTGCGATGCGCCATGCTGCGCGGAGACACACGCTATGGCGCGCGTGACGACGGCTTGATTTTTGTGCCGCCAGACAGTAGCTTATTGAAGCGGCGTGGTGACTAAGTCTTGAAAGAGAGCGTCGGCCCACAAAAAACCGCGCCTGGGCGCGGTTTTTTTATGAGGGGCGAGAAAGCTTAAGCCGCTAAGCGCTTTTCGATAGCAGCCTTGGTGTCTGTCAGCGCTTTTGGCAAATGATGCGCCAGTTGTTCGAACAGTTCGGTGTGCAGTTTCAGCTCTTGCGTCCATGCCGCTTTGTCGATGCTGGTCACGGTGTCAAATTGCTGCGCCGTGAACGGCAGGCCGGTCCAGGTCAGGTCTTTGAAGCCGGGGGTCACGCCCATCACGTTGTCGGTGCCTTGGCCAGCGCCTTCAATGCGGTCGATCATCCACTTCAGCACACGCATGTTCTCGCCGTAGCCAGGCCAGACGAACTTGCCGTCGTCGCCCTTGCGAAACCAGTTGGTGGTGTAGATTTTGGGCAATGTGGCACCGGTCTTGGCGAGCTTTTCGCCCATGTCCAGCCAGTGCTGAAAGTAGTCGCTCATGTTGTAGCCGGTAAAAGGCAGCATGGCGAACGGGTCGCGGCGCACCACGCCAGCCTGACCGGTGGCCGCTGCGGTCGTCTCGCTGCCCATGGTGGCGGCCATGTACACGCCTTCTACCCAGTTGCGCGCTTCGGTCACCAGCGGTACGGTGGTTGAGCGGCGGCCACCAAAAATGAAAGCATCAATTGCCACACCTTTGGGGTCGTCCCAGGCGTCATCAAGCGCCGGGTTGTTGATGGCGGCCACGGTGAAGCGGGCATTCGGGTGCGCGGCTTTGGCTCCGGTTTCTTTGGCAATGGCAGGCGTCCAGTCTTTGCCTTGCCAGTCGATGGCGTGGGCAGGTGCATCGCCCATGCCTTCCCACCACACATCGCCGTCGTCGGTCAGGGCGACGTTGGTAAAAATCGTGTCGCGCTCAATGCTCGCCATGCAGTTCGGGTTGGTCAGCGTGTTGGTGCCAGGGGCTACGCCAAAGTAACCGGCTTCCGGGTTGATGGCGTACAGCTTGCCATCTGCTGCGGGTTTGATCCATGCAATGTCGTCGCCAATGGTGGTGACTTTCCAGCCGTCAAAGCCTGCGGGCGGGATCAGCATGGCAAAGTTGGTTTTGCCGCAGGCCGATGGGAAAGCCGCCGCCACATGGTATTTTTTGCCTTGCGGTGTGGTCACGCCCAAAATCAACATGTGCTCGGCCAGCCAGCCCGGGTTACCGGACGGTCCCTCTGAGGCCGCACGGCCCATGTTTGACGCAATGCGCAAAGCAAAGCATTTTTTGCCCAGCAGCGCATTGCCGCCGTAGCCAGAACCATAGGACCAGATCTCGCGCGTCTCTGGGTAGTGCACGATGTATTTGGTTTTGTTGCAGGGCCAGGTCACGTCCTGCTGGCCCGCGGCCAGCGGTGCTCCCACAGTGTGCACGCAGGGCACAAATTCGCCTTCGACACCGAGCACGTCGTACACGGCCTTGCCCATGCGGGTCATGATCTTCATGTTGACGGCCACATAAGGGCTGTCCGACAGCTCAATGCCGACGTGCGCAATAGGCGAGCCCAGCGGGCCCATGCTGAAAGGCACCACATACATGGTGCGGCCTTGCATGCAGCCGTCGAACAGGGGCTGCAGGGTGGCGCGCATCTCAACCGGGTCGGTCCAGTTGTTGGTCGGGCCAGCGTCTTCTTTTTTGGCCGAGCAAATGTAGGTGCGGTCTTCGACCCGGGCCACGTCGGTCGGGTCACTGCAAGCCAGGTAGCTGTTGGGGCGTTTGGTGGGGCTGAGTTTTTTAAAGGTTCCGACATCGACCAGCTGCTGGCACAGGCGCTGGTATTCCGCATCGCTGCCATCGCACCAGTAAATGGCATCGGGTTTGCACAAGGCGGCCATGTCGGCAACCCAAGCCATCAATTTGGCATTTTTAACATGGCTGGGCGTGTTCAACGTCAGCCCTTGCATCGCGGGATGGTTCATCAGGAAACTCCAAAATTAACAATCAAAACTGACGGCCTGCGAATACCTTCTAGGGGGCTTCACAAAACTGTCTTGAAGGTATTTTAGGAGTTAGCCTTTGGGTTACATGGCCGTTAGCCCTTAAATCTATGCAAAACTTGCATGAGGTTATGCGCCAAATCCGCGGCATTCACAAGACGATCAGGCATTAAAAAACCCGCTGACGCGGGCTTTCCGGGTGGTCATGGCGGATGTTTTCAGGCCATAAAAACCGCAATAAACGCCAGCAAGAACATCAGCACGCCACCCACGATGGGCAAAATCAGGGGTGCCGCGTGCGCAATGGATTCCACCACATCAGGCTGCTGCGCTGCGTCATGAGAAACTGAAGCTGTAGGGTTGGTTGGCTGGGTCATTGAAAATCCTAAAATCTGAAGTGTTCGCAAAAGCTTCCTTCATTTTACCTTCTCAGCCGCAGATGCCGCAAACCAACAGGTGTTTCTGGGAGCACACTTAAGTCATGACCCATTTAAAGACCAACATTGGACCCTCTTGGTTCGTACTTTTCGTAGGCCGTAGCAGCGATGGGCTGGAACTGATGGGCTGGACTGACTTTTGAAACTTGTCGGCGTTCAGCTGGGTGCGGCCAGACGGGTCAGGATGGGCGAGCGCAGCATCCTGACGGCTTTCAACAAGCAATCCACCCAGGCCAGCACCGTGGTCATGCCGCTCGGGCTCATGGGTGACGAGCAGGCTGATTTGTCGGTGCATGGCGGGCTTGAAAAAGCCGTTTATGCGTACCCGTCAGAATATTATGCGTTCTGGCAAAACGCCAGGCTTGACGCCGGTGTCAGCCCGTTCGATGACAGCCTGCCCCATGGCTCGCTGGGCGAAAACCTGACGCTTTCAGGGCTGCTGGAAACACAGGTTTGGGTGGGCGACATGTTGCGGTTCCCAAATTGTGAATTGACAGTCACCCTGCCGCGCGAACCTTGCGGCAAGTTCAACGCCGTCATCGGCTTTTCCCAGGCCAGCAGGCTCATGGCGCAAAGCGGCTTTTGCGGTTTTTACCTGGCGGTTGAAGCCCCGGGAACCATCCAGTCTGGGCAATCGTTTGAGTTGCTGCCGGGGCCTCGCCGCGTCAGTATCCCGCAGCTGTTTCAGGCCAAGCGATCCAGGCACCTACGCTAGCCTGCGTCGGTAGCGCAACCGTTGCGCTGCGTGTGGCACGTCGCACACGGATACCCGTGTGGCGTGCTTCTTCAATTCAAAACCTGCGTCATGGTGAAACCGTGCCCACACCAGCCGCATGCGCCTGCACATCGGCGTGGTAGCTGCTGCGCACCATCGCGCCGACAGCGGCATGGGTAAAACCCATTTTGTAGGCCTGGTCTTCAAACATCTTGAAGGTGTCGGGGTGAACGTAGCGCCGCACCGGCAGGTGCGACATGGACGGTGCCAGATACTGGCCAATCGTCAGCATGTCGATGTTGTGCGCACGCATGTCGCGCATGACCTGCAAAATCTCCTCGTCGGTCTCGCCCAGGCCAACCATGATGCCGCTCTTGGTCGGTACGTTGGGGTGCAGGCCTTTGAACTTTTTGAGCAGGTTCAATGAGAACTGGTAGTCGCTGCCCGGGCGGGCTTCTTTGTACAGGCGGGCCGTGGTTTCCAGGTTGTGGTTCATCACATCGGGCGGCGCGGCTTTCAAAATCTCCAGCGCGCGGTCGTCGCGACCCCGAAAGTCGGGTACCAAAATTTCAATCGTCGTGACGGGTGACAGCTCGCGGATCTTCTGAATGCATTCGACAAAATGGCCGCTGCCGCCGTCGCGCAAATCATCGCGGTCCACGCTGGTGATCACCACGTACTTGAGTTTGAGCGCCGCGATGGTTTTGGCCAGATTCATCGGCTCGTCCGCATCCAGCGGGTCTGGCCGGCCATGGCCGACGTCGCAGAACGGGCAGCGCCGGGTGCACTTGTCGCCCATGATCATGAAGGTGGCGGTGCCCTTGCCAAAGCATTCGCCGATGTTGGGGCAACTGGCTTCTTCACACACCGTGTTGAGCTTGTTCTCGCGCAGGATCTGCTTGATCTCGTAAAACCGCGTGCTGGGCGAGCCCGCCTTGACGCGGATCCACGCAGGTTTCTTTAAAAGCGGCGCTTGCTCGACCTTGACCGGAATGCGCGACAGCTTGGCCGCCGCCTTTTGCTTGGCCAGCGGGTTGTAGTCTTGCTGGCTTTGAACGTCCCGGACGACTTCCTGTGTACTCATGGTGTGTTGACTTTACGGTGCAAGGTAGCGGACAAGCTTTTGACTGAACATGTCAGCGGCCTCTTGCCAGCCCACTGAGACACCGATTGTACGAAGGTCAACGGTTTGCAAGCCCGCATAGCCGCAAGGGTTGATCCGCGAAAACGGTTCTAGGTCCATCGCCACATTCAGCGCCACGCCGTGGTAAGTGCAGTGGCGGCTGACCTTGATGCCGAGGGCGGCGATTTTGCCCAGACCGACAAACGAGGTGTCAGCTTTATCCCGAATCGCATGGCTGAACGGGTCGTCCAGCCGCACATAAATCCCTGGCGCACAGGTGACCCGATGGCCGGTCACGCCAAAATGCGCCAAAGTGCGAATCACCGCCTCTTCGACCCGGTAAACGTATTCCTTGACGTAATAACCTGCCGCCTTCAAGTCCATCAGCGGGTAAGCCACCACCTGCCCCGGCCCATGAAAAGTCACCTGCCCGCCCCGATCAGTTGGCACCACGGGGATGTTGCCAGGGTTTAAAACATGTTCTACCTTGCCCGCCAGCCCTTGCGTGTAGACCGGTGGATGCTCACATATCCATAGCTGATCACCTATGTTTTCGTTCGGCTGGAGGCCAATTTGAGGGGTGATTGGGGCTGTTGTTGGGGTTCTGGTGGCGGATCTGTTGGCCGTGAAGGCCTGCATGGCCTTAAAGGTAGGCAAATACTCGACCAGACCCAGCTGGCGAACCTGCATGGCTAGAGCACCACTTTCACCATCGGGTGCGTGCTCAAAGTGCGGTACAGCTCGTCTAACTGTTCACGGCTGGTGGCGGTAACGGTCACGGTCACGCCCAGGTATTTGCCACCCTTGCTTTCGCGCAGCTCGATGGTGGACGCGTCAAAGGCGGGGTCGAACTGGTGCGCGATATGGGTGATGGCGGCGACCAAGCCATCGACCTTCAGGCCCATGACCTTGATCGGGAACTGGGACGGGTACTCGATCAAGGATTCCTGCTTGGGAGCTTGCGGGACGGTGTCAGGCAAGTCTGGGGTGCTCATGCGGCGTGCTCCCGTGATTGCTGCTTTGCCCCCTGGTAGGCGGCATACAGTTTGGCGTACACCGGGCCGGGTCGTCCGATGTTTGAGCCGTGGCCTACCTTGTTGCCGTCCAGCAGGGTGACGGGCAGCACCTCCTTCGTGGCAGACGACAGCAGCAATTCGTCAGCGTCAAGCACTTCGGCCCGCGTGATCCGGCGCAGCTCAAAAGCAATACCCTGGGCGCGGCAGAGCTCTTCAAACAGGCCGTAACGAATGCCCTCGAGCACCAAGTTGTCGCGCAAGGGACCGATGACTTTGCCGCCTTTGACCACCCACACATTGCTGGCGGCCGCTTCGCTCAAATAGTCGCCTCTGAACATGACGGTTTCCAAGGCACCCTCGTCAGCGCTGATCTGCCGTGAAAACACCGCGCCCAGCAAGCTGGTGCTTTTGATGTGGGCTTTCTCCCAGCGAAAGTCGTTGGCCGTGACGCAGGCCACGCCTTCACTGCGTTGCTGTGGGCTGGGCAGCTTCATGGCGTTGACCATCACAAACACGCTGGGCTTCAAACCGGGCGGCATGACGTGGTCACGCATGGCTACGCCCCGGCTGACCTGGATGTAGATGAGCTGGTCGGGCTGGGCGGCGTTTTGGGGCTCTTTTGAGCCATCATTAGGCGCCGTAGCGCTTACTTCATGTGCGCGAGAAGCTATCAATTGCATAGCAATCTCACGCCAACCAGAAGCCGTCAAAGGGTTGGGTATGCGCAGCTCCGCCAAGCTGCGGTCAAGCCGGGCCATGTGGTGTGCAAAACGGAAAAGCTGACCCGCGTAGGCGGGAACAACCTCATACACGCCATCGCCAAAGATGAACCCCCGGTCCATGACGCTGATCTTGGCGTCTTTGAGCGGTGTGTAGTCACCATTGAGATAGCAAAGCGTGTCGGGTAGGGTGTTGTTCATGAGGAATTTGAAGTTGGGTTCAGGGTTGGGGGGTGAATCGCGTGTCAATTCGCCGAGTCTGGCCAATGGCCATTAAAAAGAAATCATCGTCGGTGATGTTAGCTGCCTGGCGCGCGGCGGCCAGGTCTTTGGGCGGTTGGTCCAGCGGTTCGTCGGTCAGGGCAAATGTGCCCCAGTGCACGCCAACGCTGCGTTTAGCCTTGAGATCCTGGTGAATTTGCACGGCTTCGGCCGGGTTGATGTGTTGCTCTTTCATGAACCAGCGCGGCTCGTAAGCACCGACGGCCAGCAGCGCGATGTCAAACCCGCCGCCTTGAGCGGGTGTCTGGCGGCTGGCAAAGCGCTTTTGGGTGTCCACAAAATCCTGGCTGTAGCCTGTATCACCGCTGAAATACCAGTGCATGTCAGTGCCAAACACGGCCCAGCCGCCCCACAGTGTCTGGCTACGGTCGCCCAGACCGCGGGCTGACCAGTGCTGCACCGGAGTGAAATGAAACTCTACCCCGTTGACGACCACACTTTCCCACCAGTCCAGCTCTTTCACGTTGCTGATGCCGACATCAAGAAACCAGCTTTTCACCCCTAGCGGCACGACGAACAGCGTTGCGCCTTGCGATTGTCTGGAAAGTTCAACCACCGTGTTTTTGTCGAGGTGGTCGTAGTGGTTATGCGAAATCAACACCACATCAATCGGCGGCAGCTGGGCTAGCGCCAGGCCAGGCGGCTGTGCGCGTTTGGGGCCCGCAAACTGCACCGGTGAGGCGCGCTCAGAAAACACCGGGTCGGTCAATACGTTCAAGCCGCTGGCTTGCACCAACATGGTGGCATGGCCCACCCAGGTCATGGCGGGCTGCATGCCTTGCGCTTTGGCGTTGGCCTGAATAAACGCCAGGTCGGGCGCGGTGGTGGCGGTGGGCGTTTGGGGCGGCTTGGGCAGGCCGTCCCGCGTGCGCTCAAACTGCCAGCGTGCAAAGTCATCCAGCGTCTTGGTCACTTTCGCGTTGTAGTTGTTTTGAAAGCCCTCGGCAGTATGGTGCGGCTTGGCGGGGTTGAAGTAGGGGTTCACGCTGTTGCATCCGGTCAAAATGAGCGCTCCAAGTGCGATTGAGGCGAGCATTTTTGCGCTGCAAAATACATAGCTGCTAACCCAGATATTCATTGATCTGAAGCTTGATTTGTGCGTTAAACCGGCCTGAAAACAGGTTTATCGCTCCGTTAGCGCAGCAAGCGTACGGAAATGATCGCCAGCCAGCCCAGCGCAAAGTTGAGCAACGTCATCTTGTGCATCAAGCCGCCCGCCTTGGCGGCCAGCGGCCATTGCTCCGCCGCGATGGCGCGCTTGTACTTTTTAAAACCAGAAAAAAAGATGTGGCCAAACACCAGCATCATCGTGACGCCGAGCACCAGCATCACGTTCCACCCCAGGGGCACGCTGCCATTTCCCGTGGCTAGCCGAGCTGCGCGAAAGGTGCTGGTGTACAGGTGCGTGCCCGTGCCAAACAGCACCACCACCGACACCAGAACCCAGACATAAAAGCGCTGCCAAACCTGGCCCATCAGCACGGCTCTAGGCTGCGCTTCCATGCTGGCCATAGCCGCTGGCCGCAGAGCAAACAGCATGAACGTCATGCCGCCCATCCAGACAATGCCGGCAATGAGATGAAGCAGTTTTGCGTAGTCGTACATATGATGAGTCGCCCGTGTGTAAAGTGACGATTGTGGCCCTCCTTTTTTCATGCTGCCGGGCCCGAAAATGCACCCAAAAGCTGTCAGGGATTTAAAACTGTTTTGACATGCCGGGTTTCTACGTATAATCAGAGGCTGTGGAAAAAATACTTTTTGTAACCCGCCTGTAATCTGCGATGCGCAAAATCCACAACTTAACCGCAAACGACGCTTGGGATCAAACCGCTGATGATGATGTCGTCAAGCCCTTGACCCGAGAACAAGCGCAGGCGCTAAGACAGCAAAATCCGGCGATTTCTCCCTGGATGGTGTTGGCGGGCCAAGCCGCAGGCGGCGTTTTGTCTGCTTTTGCAGCGTGGTGGGTGTCAGGCGAGTCCGCTGTGGGTTGGTCGGTCATGTATGGAGCGATGGCGGTGGTTATTCCTGGTGCATTGTTTGCCCGGGGCTTGTTGAGCAAGGTGTCTACGATCAATCCGGCCACCGCGGTGACTGGATTTTTTTTGTGGGAAATGGTGAAGATCGGTTTGGTGTTGGCGATGCTGTATGCCGCACCGAGGCTGGTCACAGATTTGAGCTGGCCCGCCATGTTGGTGGGGCTGGTGGTGACGATGAAGGTGGTTTGGTTGGTGCTTTGGCTTGAGGCCCGAGCGCGGCGCAAATCGAACAAGCTAAGCGCCGCGTAACTGCGTCGCCCAATAAAGAGATTTGAGATGAGTGCATCTTCTGGAACTGCTTTAACCGCTGGTGACTACATTGGTCATCACTTGGTGCATTTGCAAAACAAAAAGCAGACAACGCTGATCGATTTTGGTGTTGTCAATCTTGACACGATTTTCTGGTCTGTCAGCCTTGGCATGATTGGCTTGTTTTTAATGTGGCGCGTGGCTAAAAGCATCCACTCTGGTGTGCCTGGCCGCATGCAGGCAGCCGTAGAAATGCTGCTTGAAATGGTCGACAGCCAAGCCAAGGGCATTGTCAAAAACGCGGAGTCCCGCAAAGTCGTTGGCCCCCTGGCGCTGACGGTGTTTGTCTGGATCTTCTTGATGAATTCGATGGACTTTTTGCCGGTCGATTTGTTCCATACGATTTTCAAATACACCGGCATTGACCACAACATCGAATACTTCCGTGTGGTGCCTACTGCCGATTTGTCTGCCACGCTCGGCATGTCATGCGGCGTGCTGTTGGTCTGTCTGTTTTACAACATCAAGATAAAGGGTTTTGGTGGCTGGATACACGAGTTGTTCTCGGCACCGTTTGGCGACAAGTGGTTTTTGTACCCGGTCAACTTCCTGATGCAAATGATTGAGTTTGCTGCCAAGACGGTTTCTCACGGCCTGCGACTCTTTGGCAATATGTATGCGGGTGAATTGCTGTTCATGCTGATTGCGCTGATGGGTGCGGTTGGTTTTGGCTCTGCAACGGGCATATTTCTCTTCATCGGCCACATTCTGGCCGGTACGGGCTGGGCGATCTTCCACATTTTGATCGTGGCGCTACAGGCCTTTATTTTCATGATGTTGACGCTGGTGTATGTGGGTCAGGCCCACGACCACCATTGATTGACCGGTGACTGGTTTCGGTATTTCGGTTTTTTTCTTGGTTAGTTAATTTGTTAATTTGTAGGAGCTTTAAATGGAAAACGTACTTGGATTAGTCGCATTGGCCGCCGGCCTGATCATTGGTCTGGGCGCACTCGGCGCTTGTATCGGTATCGGCATCATGGGTAGCAAATACCTCGAAGCAGCTGCACGCCAGCCAGAGCTGATGAACGAACTGCAAACCAAAATGTTCTTGTTGGCTGGTCTGATCGACGCGGCTTTCCTGATCGGCGTGGGTATTGCCATGTTGTTTGCATTTGCCAACCCCTTCGTTCTGAAGTGATGCCGAAGTAATCAAGCTTCTCAGATATCCAACTTAAGAGGTGCTGCTGTGAGTATCAACTCCACATTTTTTGCGCAGCTCATCGTGTTTGCGATTCTGGTGCTTTTCACGATGAAATTCGTGTGGCCCCCGATCGCAGCCGCGCTGGACGAACGCGCGAGCAAGATCGCTGCTGGCCTCGCCGCCGCTGACAAAGCCAAAGCTGAACTCACCAACGCGAACAAGCGCGTCGAGGAAGAGCTGGCCAAGTCAAAAGGCGAGTCCGCCGTGCGTCTGGCTGAGGCCGAGCGTCGTGCGCAAGCCATGATTGAAGAGGCAAAAGCCAAAGCGACCGAGGAGGGCAGCAAAATCATTGCCGCCGCCAAGGTCGAGGCTGAGCAGCAAACCGTCAAGGCCCGTGAGACGCTGCGCGAGCAAGTCGCCGCACTGGCAGTCAAGGGCGCTGAGCAGATTCTGCGCAAGGAAGTCAATGCCTCCGTGCATGCCGACTTGCTGGGTCGCCTGAAAACTGAACTTTGACCGTCAAGACAAGAGCACAAATATGGCCGAATTAGCCACCATTGCACGTCCTTACGCCGAAGCGCTCTTCAAGACCTCAGGCGCCGATCTGGGCGGCACGTCCGCTTGGCTCGACGAGCTGGCCGCGATTGCCTCGAATGTCCAGTTGCAGCAGTACGCGGGAAATCCCAGCGTCACCTCTGCACAAACATTTGACGTGATGACGGGCGTTGCCAAAACCGCTTTGCCGGAGGCAGCAAAAAACTTTCTCAAGGCCGTGATTGACAACGGACGCATCAGCGTCCTGCCGGAAATCGCCAGCCAGTTCCGTTCGTTGAAAAACGCAAAAAGCGGTTCTTCTGACGCCGTCGTCTTCAGTGCTTTTGCACTTGATGCGCCAGCACTGGCTGACTTGTCGGCCACACTTGAAAAGCGCTTTGGGAAAAAGCTCAACATCAAAGTTGAGCTCGAGCCGGACCTGATAGGCGGCGTACGTGTCGTGGTGGGTGACGAGGTGCTGGACACTTCGGTCAAAGCCCGTTTAGAGCAAATGAAAGTAGCACTGGTTTCCTGAGCGGCATTTGCCGGCATGAAACACAGTCCAACAACCTAGAAAGAAGGAAAGAGTCATGCAACTCAATCCAGCAGAAATTTCTGAACTGATCAAGAGCCGTATTGAAGGCTTGACCGCATCGAGCGACATCCGTAACCAGGGCACCATTGTGTCGGTGACGGACGGTATCGTGCGCATCCACGGCCTGTCTGACGTGATGCAAGGCGAGATGCTGGAGTTCCCGGCTACCGCTGACGGTACACCCACCTACGGTCTCGCATTGAACCTCGAGCGCGACTCGGTTGGCTCCGTGATTCTGGGCGAGTACGAGCACCTGGCCGAAGGCAATATTGTCAAATGCACGGGCCGTATTCTTGAAGTGCCGGTAGGCCCCGAGCTGCTCGGCCGCGTGGTCAATGCGTTGGGTCAGCCGATTGACGGCAAAGGCCCGGTCAATGCCAAGATGACCGACGTGATTGAAAAAGTTGCACCGGGCGTGATTGCCCGTAAGTCAGTCGACCAGCCCCTGCAAACCGGCCTGAAGTCCATTGACTCGATGGTGCCCGTCGGCCGTGGCCAGCGCGAACTGATCATTGGCGACCGACAGACCGGCAAGACCGCTGTCGCGATCGACGCCATCATCAACCAAAAAGGCAACGGCGTGAAATGCGTTTACGTTGCCATCGGCCAAAAAGCATCGTCGATCAAAAACGTGGTGCGCTCGCTCGAGCAGGCCGGCGCGATGGAATACACCATTGTTGTGGCCGCTTCTGCTTCTGAATCAGCAGCTATGCAATATGTGAGCGCCTACTCTGGCTGCACGATGGGCGAATACTTCCGCGACCGTGGCGAAGACGCGCTGATTGTGTATGACGACTTGTCTAAACAGGCCGTGGCTTACCGTCAGGTTTCCTTGCTGCTGCGCCGCCCACCCGGTCGTGAAGCGTACCCAGGCGACGTTTTTTATCTGCACAGCCGCTTGCTCGAGCGCGCAGCCCGCGTGAACGAAAAGTATGTTGAAGACTTCACCAAAGGTGCGGTCAAGGGCAAAACCGGTTCGTTGACGGCTCTGCCGATCATTGAAACCCAGGCAGGTGACGTGTCCGCGTTTGTGCCAACCAACGTGATCTCGATCACGGACGGTCAGATCTTTTTGGAAACATCGTTGTTCAACGCCGGCATCCGCCCTGCGATCAACGCCGGTATTTCGGTGTCCCGCGTCGGTGGTGCTGCCCAGACCAAGCTGATCAAAAACCTGTCGGGCGGTATCCGTACCGACTTGGCTCAGTACCGTGAGCTGGCTGCGTTTGCGCAGTTTGCGTCTGACCTGGACGAAGCCACCCGCAAGCAGCTGGACCGCGGCGCCCGCGTGACCGAGCTGCTCAAGCAGGCTCAGTACGCACCCCTGACTATCTCCAATATGGCGGCCACACTGTTCGCAGTGAACAAAGGCTTCATGGACGATGTGGACGTGAAAAAGGTGTTGGCTTTTGAGTCGGGCTTTCATGCTTACCTCAAAGACAAGCATGCTGCGCTGATGGCCAAGCTGGAAGCCGCCAAGGCCATGGACAAAGATGCCGAAGCAGAAATGACCACAGCAGCCGCTGCGTTCAAAAAATCTTTCGCTTAAGCCAACCTGAAACCAAAGCGTTCTAGAAACCATTAGGAACAGACATGGCAGCAGGTAAAGAGATACGCGGCAAGATCAAGTCGGTGGAAAACACCAAAAAGATCACCAAGGCCATGGAAATGGTGGCCGCCTCCAAAATGCGCAAAGCGCAGGAACGGATGCGCGCCGCCCGTCCTTATAGCGACAAGATTCGCAACATCACAGCCCATCTGTCGCAGGCCAACCCTGAATACACCCATGCGTTCATGCAGGCCAACGACGCCAAGACCACCGGGTTTATTGTGGTCACGACCGACAAGGGCTTGTGCGGTGGTTTGAACACCAACGTGCTGCGCGCTGTGACTGTCAAGCTCAGGGAGTTGCAAGCTGCAGGTCATGACACGCAAGCGGTGGCCATTGGTAACAAGGGCTTGGGCTTTTTGAACCGCGTGGGTGTGAAAGTTGTCTCGCACGCAACGCAGTTGGGCGACAAGCCGCATCTAGAAAAGCTGATTGGTCCGGTCAAGGTGCTGCTTGATGCGTACGCCGAAGGCAAGATCAAAACTGTTTACCTGTGCTACACCAAGTTCATCAACACCATGCGACAAGAGTCCGTGGTCGAGCAGTTGCTGCCGCTGGCAGCTCACCGTCTCGAGGCCGACAAAGACCAGCACGGCTGGGACTATATCTATGAGCCTGATGCGCAGACCGTGATTGATGACCTGCTGGTTCGCTACGTCGAGGCGCTGGTGTTTCAAGCCGTGGCTGAAAACATGGCCTCCGAGCAGTCAGCTCGCATGGTCGCCATGAAGGCGGCCACTGACAACGCAGGCAGCGTGATTGGTGAGCTCAAGCTGGTGTACAACAAAACCCGTCAGGCAGCGATCACGAAAGAACTTTCGGAAATCGTCAGCGGTGCGGCCGCGGTTTAAAAGCTTAAACCCCGAAGTAGCCCACCCGAACACAGATTTAAAGATTAAAGAACCCAATAGGACTTCATCATGGCTCAAGCTCAAGGCAAGATTGTTCAGTGTATCGGCGCAGTGGTTGACGTGGAATTTGCCCGCGACCAGATGCCGCGTATTTATGACGCGCTCAAAATGGACGGTTCAGCGCTGACGCTTGAAGTTCAGCAGCAGCTGGGTGACGGCGTGGTGCGCACGATTGCCCTGGGCACATCTGACGGCATGCGCCGTGGCAACATCGTTTACAACACCGGCGCGAACATCACCGTCCCGGTTGGCAAGGCAACACTGGGCCGCATCATGGACGTGCTGGGCGCACCAATTGACGAGCGTGGCCCGGTTGACCAGACTTTGACCGCACCGATTCACCGCAAAGCCCCGGCCTACGACGAACTCAGCCCATCACAAGAGCTGCTGGAAACCGGCATCAAGGTGATTGACCTGGTGTGCCCGTTTGCCAAAGGCGGCAAGGTGGGCTTGTTTGGCGGCGCTGGCGTGGGCAAGACCGTGAACATGATGGAACTGATCAACAACATTGCCAAGGCACACTCGGGCTTGTCCGTCTTTGCAGGTGTAGGCGAGCGTACCCGTGAAGGCAATGACTTTTATCACGAGATGGCAGACTCTGGCGTGGTCAATCTTGAGAACCTGGGCGAGTCCAAAGTGGCCATGGTGTACGGTCAGATGAATGAGCCACCAGGCAACCGTTTGCGCGTGGCGCTGACCGGCCTGACGATTGCCGAGTCCTTCCGTGACGAAGGCCGTGACGTTTTGTTTTTCGTTGACAACATTTACCGCTACACCCTGGCCGGCACCGAAGTGTCCGCGCTGTTGGGCCGCATGCCATCGGCTGTGGGTTACCAGCCAACACTGGCCGAAGAAATGGGTCGCTTGCAAGAGCGCATCACCTCGACCAAAGTCGGTTCGATCACCTCCATCCAGGCCGTTTACGTGCCCGCCGATGACTTGACCGACCCGTCACCGGCTACCACCTTTGCTCACCTTGATTCGACGGTGGTGCTGTCGCGTGACATTGCTTCGCTGGGTATCTATCCTGCGGTTGACCCACTCGATTCGACCAGCCGTCAGCTGGACCCGAACGTCGTCGGCGAAGAGCACTACGCCACTGCTCGCGCTGTTCAGGGCACCCTCCAGCGTTACAAAGAACTGCGCGACATCATTGCGATTTTGGGCATGGACGAATTGGCACCAGAAGACAAGTTGGCAGTGGCACGCGCCCGCAAAATCCAGCGTTTCCTGAGCCAGCCCTTCCACGTGGCTGAAGTGTTTACCGGCTCACCTGGCAAGTACGTCAGCCTGGCGGAAACCATTCGCGGCTTCAAGATGATTGTTGCTGGTGAGTGCGATCATCTGCCAGAACAGGCTTTTTACATGGTCGGTACCATCGACGAAGCCTTCGAGAAAGCCAAAAAAGTTTGATAAAGCGGCGCATTTGCGTGATCCGCGCAGCGCCTAGCGGCTCTACCCAACTGCTTGCTTCTTCAAAACTTTTTCATTTAAGGTGCGCCCATGTCAACCATTCATGTAGACGTCGTTTCGGCAGAAGAGTCCATCTTCTCAGGTGAAGCCAAATTTGTGGTGTTGCCTGGCGAGACGGGCGAGTTGGGAATTTACCCGCGTCACACCCCGTTGATCACCCGCATCAAGCCCGGTGCGGTTCGTATCGTCAAGCTTGACGACAGCGAAGAGTTTGTGTTTGTGGCGGGTGGCTTGCTTGAAGTACAGCCCAACTCGGTCACGGTTTTGAGTGATACCGCGATTCGCGGCAAAGACCTCGATGAAGCGAAGGCGACGTCAGCCAGAGCCGCTGCCGAAGAAGCCCTGAAAAATGCGAAAGGCGACATCGATATCGCCATGGCGCAGTCCGAGCTTGCTGTGATGGCGGCCCAACTTTCTGCACTTCGCAAGTATCGCCAGAAGAAATAAGTTGCCCTATGGAGAGTGCCGCATCAGCAATGCTGATAACTCTTCAAATAACTGCGCCGAACTGTCTTCGTCACGGCCCTGCCGATAATTTTGGCGCCTACGCGCCAACACCATGAACCATTCGGAACAAGGGCACCCGGTCTGGCTGGTGCCGGTCGGCAACCGTGTGATCCGCACGCTCGGCCTATTGCCGAGCCCATCAGCACCCCGTTTGAAGAGGTAGCCGAAAAAACGGGAATTCCAAGTGGAGCCCCTCAAAACGGGGTGCAACATTACCATCAGGGCATGTTCAGCCCTGTCGTCCAACTGCGCCCAACCACTGTCAAAGCCGAACTCGACGCCTGGTTTGAAGAGCGCGGCTGGAAGGCGTTCAAATTTCAGCGGGATGTCTGGAAAGCCATAGCACAAGGCCAGTCCGGCTTGCTTCATGCCAGCACCGGCTCAGGCAAAACCTATGCCGTCTGGCTCGGCGTTTTAATACGTTTTATGGCTGTGAGCGAATCAAAACGAACGCCTGGGGCTACTGAAAAAAAAGCAGGCAAAAGACCGGTTGGCGCGCCACTGGCAGTGCTGTGGCTCACGCCGATGCGGGCGCTGGCGGCTGATACCCGCCTGGCCCTGCAACAGCCGCTCGACATATTGCACGGACACGCACACTTTGCACACTGGACGACAGGCGTCAGAAGCAGCGACACCCCCAGCGCTGAACGCAGCGTCCAGAACACCCGCCTGCCCACCGTGCTGGTCACCACGCCTGAAAGTCTGTCGGTATTGCTGTCGCGAGCGGATGCTGCGCTGGCGCTGGCCAGCGTGCAGGCCGTGGTGGTGGACGAGTGGCATGAGCTGTTGGGCAACAAGCGCGGCGTGCAGACGCAACTGTCGCTAGCCCGGTTGAAGACGTTCAACCCGGCGCTGGTGATGTGGGGCATGTCCGCCACGCTGGGTAACCTGCCCGAAGCCATGCAGACGCTGCTAGGGAAGACCCAAGGTACGCTGGTGCAAGGCGCGGTCCCCAAGAAGCTGGTCATTGACACGCTGCTGCCAGATGAGGCGGCGCGCTTTCCGTGGGCGGGGCACTTGGGCCTGACGATGCTGCCGCAAGTCATTGACGAGATCAACATGAGCGCGTCCTGCCTGGTGTTTACCAA
Source organism: Comamonadaceae bacterium (assembly GCA_947478725.1). GTDB lineage: Bacteria > Pseudomonadota > Gammaproteobacteria > Burkholderiales > Burkholderiaceae_C > Polaromonas. The sequence continues at coordinate 4,992 of CANJWZ010000015.1, read as the reverse complement.
CACCCGGTCGCAGGCAGAGCTGTGGTACCAGGCGATTTTGCAGGCGCGGCCCGACTGGGCAGGCTTGATCGCGCTGCACCACGGCTCGCTTGACAGGGACGTGCGTGAATGGGTCGAGGGGGGCCTCAAAAGCGGCGAGCTGCGCGCGGTGGTGTGTACATCCAGTCTGGATCTGGGAGTTGATTTTTTACCAGTAGAGCGGGTGCTGCAAATTGGCTCGCCCAAGGGCGTGGCGCGGCTGCTGCAACGTGCCGGGCGTTCCGGCCATGCACCGGGCAGGCCATCGCGCATCACGCTGGTGCCGACCCACAGCCTGGAAATCATCGAAGCGGCCGCCGCGCGAGCCGCTGTCGCCCATGGACATATAGAGGCGCGCTCATCACCTATACAGCCGCTCGATGTGCTGGTGCAGCACCTGGTCACCGTCGCGCTGGGCGGCGGTTTTGTGCCCGATGCCCTGCTGCGCGAAGTGCGCTCAACCGCCGCCTATGCCGGCCTGAGCGATGACAGCTGGGCCTGGGCCCTGGCCTTTGTCAGCAAGGGCGGTGCCTCACTGGCAGCTTACCCAGACTACCAACGCGCCGTGCCGGACGAGGGCGGTGTGTGGCGTGTGCTGAACGCCCAATTGGCACGCCGCCACCGCATGAACATCGGCACCATCGTCAGCGACGCCAGCATGGCGGTGCAGTATGTCAACGGTGCCAAAGTCGGCACGGTGGAAGAAAGCTTTGCCGCACGGCTCAAGCCGGGTGACTGCTTTCACTTTGGCGGCAGGTTGTTAGAACTGGTGCGCATCCACGACATGACCGCCTGGGTACGCAAGGCCAGCGGCAAGCGCGCCGCCGTGCCGCGCTGGAGTGGCGGCCGCATGCCGCTGTCGACCACGCTGGCCAGCAGCATGGTCGAGCAGCTGGCGCTGGCGGCCAGCGGTCAACACACCTCACCCGAGCTCAAACGCGTGCGGCCCCTGCTGGACGTGCAGCAGCGATGGTCAGCGCTGCCCACACCGGCCACGCTGCTGGCCGAAGTGCTCACCACGCGTGACGGCACACACCTGTTTGTGTACCCCTTTGCCGGGCGACATGTGCACCTGGCCCTGGCCAGCTTGCTGGCGTGGCGTGCAGCACAACTTGCGCCACGCACATTTTCCATCGCCGTGAATGACTATGGCTTTGAGCTGCTGTGCGCCGACGCGGTGGACTGGCCTGCGCTGCTGCCAAGCGTGCTGGCAGTCGGCACCGACGCGGCCTTGCTCACCGATGTTCTGGCCAGTTTGAATGCCAGCGAATTGGCGCAGCGACGCTTTCGTGACATCGCGCGCGTGTCGGGTCTGGTGTTTCAGGGCTACCCCGGTGAAAAGCGCAGCAACAAGCAACTGCAGGCATCGTCCAGCCTGTTTTACGAAGTGTTTCAGAAGTATGACCCGGACAACCGCTTGCTTGCGCAGGCACAGTCAGAGCTGCTGGCTGAAGAACTGGACATTGCCCGCTTGCAGCACAGCCTGGCGCGGATGCAAGCGCAACAGCTGGTCATCAAGCCACTGGCGCGGCCGACACCGTTTTCGTTCCCGCTGATGGTCGAGCGCCTGCGCGAAAAGCTCAGCAATGAGAGCATGGCCGACCGCATCGCACGCATGGTGCAGCAGCTTGAAAAAGACGCAGGTGGTGATGCTTGTGCGCCGGGCGTGCTGGACATCAGCCAGGCCCTGGCACTGGGCAAAGACACGTTGGCCACCTCCAAAAAGCGGCCGCGCACGTCTCGCCGCAAAACCCCATGACGGAAGGCAAGCCGCTACCGATCACTTATGCAGGCCACCTGGTTTGGCTGCTTCCTGAACGCGCCTTGTGGTGGCCAGAAGGTCAGGTTTTGTTTATTGCCGACCTCCACCTGGGCAAAGCCGCCACCTACCGAGCGCTCGGCCAGCCTGTGCCCAGCGGCACCACCGCCGAGAACCTGCACCGCCTGAGCCAGCTGATGCTGCGTTACCAGCCCGTGCAGTTGGTGTTTTTGGGCGATTTTTTGCATGCCCGCCAGGCCCGTACCGCGTCTGTGCTCAGTCAACTCGCCATCTGGCGACAACGTCATGCCAATGTGGAATGCACTTTGGTGCGTGGCAACCACGACAGCCGCGCTGGCGACCCACCGCCAGACCTGGACATCAGCGTGGTCGATGAGCCGTATCTGGTGGGCCCATTTGCTGCTTGCCACTACCCACAGGCGCACGCCAGCCATGCCGTGCTGGCCGGGCATACCCATCCGGTGGTGCGCTTGCAAGGCCCCGCGCGAGACCGACTGAGTCTGCCCTGCTTTGTGTTTGAAGACCGCAGCGCGATATTGCCAGCATTCGGCGAATTTACCGGCGGCTACACCGTCACGCCGCAGCCGGGCTTGCTGCTGTTTGCCGCTGGCGGGCAATCGGTTTGGCGATTGCCAAGCGCCCGTGGCCTAATAGCATCCTCTAAAGACATGGCACAGCGCTGATCAAGCCTGCCCCATCACCACCATGCGCAAAACCAAAACCGTCCCTTTTGACGCCAGCAGTCCCGACGAGATCGAGACCGCTTTTTACGAAGCGCTGCAAAGCGGCGACATTGACAAGCTGATGGCCTGCTGGGCCGACGAAGACGACATTGTGTGCGTGCACCCGGGTGGCGCGCGGCTGCTCGGCGCGGGCGCCATTCGTGCGGCGTTTGACATGATGTTCACCAACGGCAGCATTCAGGCCAGCGCTGAAAAAGTGCACCGGATAGAGTCGCTGGGCGCCAGCGTGCACAGCGTGCTGGAGCGCATCGAGGTGCTGACCGACGCAGGTCCGCGCCATGCCTATGTGATTGCCACCAATGTGTACCAAAAAACGCCGCTGGGCTGGCGCATGGTGGCGCATCATGCCAGCCCCGGCACACCCAGCGAGATGCTGGAAGTCAACGACAGCCCGCAAGTCCTTCATTGATGTGCTTTAACAGCTATGGAATATGAAGCGCCCTGGTGGCTGCCAGGCGGCAACCTGCAAACCATTTGGGCCGCGCTGCAGGCCGAGCGTTATGTCGGCAACGCGCCAGCGTTTCGGCGCGAGCGCTGGGCGACGCCTGACCACGATTTTGTCGATGTTGATTTTTTGGCGGATGCCCAGCAGCCATTTTCTGACGGGCCTCCCCTAGAAAAATTAACCCCCTCTGGAGGCAGCGCCTTACACGCCGTGAAAAGCGCGGCGACAACACCGCTGCTGGTGGTTTTTCATGGTCTTGAAGGCTCGTCGGGCAGCCACTACGCCCAGGCCTTGGCCGATGCTGCACGCACCCGTGGCTGGGCTTGTGCGGTGCCGCATTTCAGGGGCTGTTCGGGGGAACTGAACCACGCGCCCCGCGCCTACCATTCAGGCGATTTTCAAGAGATTGACTGGATCCTGCGCCGTCTGCAATCTGGCCATGCCGGGCCGCTGGTGGCGGTGGGCATATCGCTTGGCGGCAATGCGTTGATGCGTTGGGCCGGTGAACTGGGTGCCAGCGCCGCCCAAGTGATTCGTGCGTTGGCCAGCGTGTGTTCGCCGCTCGACTTAGCCGCCAGCGGCTGGGCGATTGGGCGCGGCTTTAACCGGCTGGTTTACACGCGCATGTTTTTACGCAGCATGGTGCCCAAGGCGCTGCAAAAGCTCGACCAGCACCCTGGTTTGTTCAGCCGCCGTGACTTGCTGGCCGCGCGTGACCTGTATGCCTTTGACAACATCGTCACCGCACCGCTGCACGGCTTTAAAAACACCGACGACTACTGGAAGCGCGCCTCGGCCAAGCCGCACATGGGCGGTATTGTTGTGCCTGCTCTGGCGCTCAATGCCATCAACGACCCGTTTATTCCCGCCTGGAGCCTGCCCCAGTCAGCAGACGTGAGCGGCAGCGTCACGCTCTGGCAGCCAGCACAGGGCGGCCACGTCGGCTTTCCCTCCGGCCGTTTCCCGGCGAATGTCAGGGTCATGCCTGAGGCCGTGACGGCGTTTCTGGACACGCATCTTTAAAATCAAAAGACAGGCACTTCTAGAAATTCAGATTTTCGGGATGAAGTGCTAGGCGCGCGGCGCACAGCAACCGGAACGTACTTCAGGTACGTGAGGATTGCGAGCATCGCGCAACGACGCAATTGGCCCGGAAAATGAATTTATCGGAGTGCCTCATGGATGACATCGTCAAGGCCGCTATCGCCAAGTGGCCGAATGTGCCGCACTGCTACGGCTGGCTGGGGCTTGATGCGCGCGGCAACTGGTACATGCGCGACGACCGGGCACAGGCGGCGGGGCGGTTTTGTGCACCGTCCACCGAGCCCGGCCGGCAGCTGGCCAGCAAGGGCTCGCTGCTCAAACACGACAAGCTGATTGACTTCATCCAGCGCAACTATGCCTGTGACGCCGAGGGCCAGTGGTTTTTTCAAAACGGCCCGCAGCGCGTGTATGTCGAACTCGAAGCCACGCCTTTTGTTTGGCGGATCGGCAGCGCGCCTGAGTTTGAAGTGACGAGCCATGCAAACGAGGTTGCCATTGTTCAGCGTTGCTTTATTGATGAGCATGGGCGCGTTTATCTGGAGACGGCACTTGGTTTTGGGCTGGTGCATACGCAGGATATGTTGCAGGTAGCCGATGCGGTTGAGTCGGGCTTATGGGTGTTGCAGGAGGTGGTGGCGCGGGAACTGCCGCTGCAGTTTGGGTATGTTCGCAGTCCTGAGGCTGGACAGCGGGTTTTGGGTTTGTAGTTTTTATGTGGATGCCGGGAGTCGCCCGGCGGCGAGTCCCGGCAGCTACGTGAAAGACGGCCGCTATAAATTCAGAAGCTGCTAGCATATACATTCATTGGCCTGGAGCCCTAAAATATAACTAAAAACAGGAAAAAACAGGCTCAAAAACCCGCCTCAAGCCTTCAAATACTCGCCCTTGGTCCCCAGCCACCGCAAAACATGCCGCTCAGCCAGCGCCGCATGCTTGTCCAGCATCACAGGCGCCAGGGCTCG
>CANJWZ010000014.1 GCA_947478725.1 Comamonadaceae bacterium | reverse complement strand
AGGCGGGCAAACGCACGCCAGCGGCCTGCAAAGGCAGTAAACCGGGGGCAATATGCCCACAAAATCGGTAAAAACGCACCTCAGGTTTCATCGAATGAATTCTTGACGTTCAACTCACGCTACGGCGGGGGTTGTGCAGACCTTCCTTAGTAAAAGCCTGGGTGTAAACTTTGCGCGACTCTTGCAAAAAACACATGCCACGCACACCTGTTGATCGATCCGTAGCCGCCGTTGACCGGACCCTCAGCATTCTTGACGCCTTCGTCGAGGGAGGCGGCAGTCGCACGCTGTCGCAACTGGAAGAGCAGACCGGCCTGTTCAAAAGCGTCATCTGCCGCTACATGCTTTCCTTCGAGCGCAGCGGCTACATCCTCAAGGTCGGGGAAGCTCAATACCAGCTTGGTCCTAAGGCAGCCCACCTCGGCAGCACCTACGACCGTGCGCTCAACCTGTCGGATGTCGTGATGCCGGTGCTGGAAATGCTGGCGGCGGAAACCACCGAAAGTGCCTCGTTCTACGTTCACGACAACGGAAAGCGCCTGTGCCTGTATCGCGTCGACTCGCCCCGCTCGCTGCGGGTCAGCGTACAGCCCGGCAGTACCCTGCCCATCGACAAGTCAGCCACGGGCCAGGTCTTCAAGTTGTACGCAGTCTCCTCCACCCCGGCGCCCGACGCGCTGGGCGATTCGCACATCACCGCCTCGTCCAATGTCGGACCGGACGAGACCTCCTCCATGTCCATTCCCATCTTCGGATTGGGTGACAGGCTGCTGGGCGCACTTACCGTATCGGGGCCGACCAGCCGCTTCAACCCGGTGACGCAGTTCAAGGCACGCCAAAAACTGCTGGGGGCAGCGCAAAAGCTCAGCGTCACTCTCGGAGCCCGCCCGGCGACCGCCGGTTTTGTTTGCCGTTTTTGCATCGGTGATAAATAAAAGTAGCGGGATTCACGAAAAACAGTTGAGGCCCGTTGATTTCTACCGAGAAAAAGAGCTGCGTCACTCAATTGCAATGACGCCCTAAACCTGGACAGTGGTGTGCGCAGGGACGGAAATTCCGAGCGGTAGCGGAGACTTGTAGTCACTACCCGAGAAGGATGATGTTGGCGGTTGCTGGCCAATTGACTCAAGAAGCGCAAAAATATTTTCAGCACAAAGATTGTGGGGCATAGCCCTTCTAATCACGAGCAAGCTCTACAGACCACACCGCAACTTGCGAACACCACGGACAGTTGGCGGCGTATTCCTCAAAGTAGCTACCGTGCCATCGGCTTGACCGGGTCGATCGGTGTCGTTTTAAATGACAGTTGGATGCAGGACTGGCGTTGCCCTTTTGAATGTCATTCCTTCTGGCAGGGTAAATCAGATCATTCAAAATGTGCACCTAAACACATTTACTACCCTCAGGACCATAGGACAGCATCGTTTGAAATTCAACACAGCGCCATGCTGCTTAAGTACTCAGGAATAAGTTTTATTTCTGGCGCGGTCAATCACGGCTTCTTCAGCGGTGAGCGTTCGATGTGGACCGCAGCAGCAGGCATCGTCCTTTTTGTGGTGGGTGCTTGGATGGAGCATCGTCACCAAGATAGCAAAACTGGTTTGTTTGAATCTATCTGGGTCGGTACTTTGTTGTCCATTGGCTTGGGCTTTTTACCGGCGGTCTACAGCACTTTCCAGACTCACCCGCAAGAAGCTCTTGGGTAGTTCCTTTAGGCTTTGTGATTTCTATAGCTGCTCTCGTCTTTAGTTTGCAAATCCGTGTTCATCGCGCCTTGGTGGTCTACGCACTAGGGATGGGTATCGTGGTCACGGCCAGCAGTTGGACAGCCTATCAAGCCTTTGAGAAGAATCCTCAGTGGGCAGCGGGCGGGCATGCACATGGTGGAGCTCAAGTCGATGCACACGAGGTTCATGAAGCAGATACGCCACCGACTGCGCTGACAGTTTCTCGCAGCATTGATATTGACATGAACGACACGATGCGTTTTTCACCGGATCAATTGACAGTCAATGCCGGTGAAACCATTAAATTCGTGGTTCATAACAGCGGCAAACTATCTCACGAAATGGTTTTAGGATCTGAAGAGTCTCTCAAAATACATGCGGCCGAAATGAAGCAAGCGGCTACTCAAAAAACGGGGCACACTGATTCGCATGACCACCGCTCCAGCAGCAACGTTCTTGCATTGAGTGTTAAGCCTGGCAATACCAAAGAGTGGGTCATTCGTTTTGACAAAACCCAAAACTTACAGATGGCGTGTTTGGTGCCAGGTCATTTTGAATCAGGCATGAAAGGACAGCTTGTTGTTCAAGAAAGTACGGGGACTAACAAACTTGCGCCTACAGCTAAGGGTTCTGATTCACACGACCACAGCACGCACAAGCACTGAAAAAGGATGAAAAAAAGAGGCCCGCAAGCTCTAACTCCTGGGATGCTACAGCCAAGCGACACAACATAGCCGTAAGCACCGATTGCCAGCTGCCACCAGGTGCGCTACCCTGCCCTTGCATAATGAAAATGCACCGAGGTAGTCATTTTTGTTGGAAGTCAGATGAAAAAACTATTTACACAAGATTATCTGGTGGATAAAAACTTTCTCAGCGCCGAACTTTGTCAGCGTTGGGAAAAAAAAATATTCAGTCGCCCTGATATTTTTGGACCAGACGTTAACCCTGATTATGGTCAGATGGCGGCCTACTACGGGATGATCGAGTCTGGATTAAACGAGAGCTATTACCGGTACGCCGAAAAACACAATCATTACCTGCAAACTGAATTTCCTGAAGTCAATGAAATTATCACTGATATAGGGGCCAAGATAATCCATAAGTCTGGCTTAAAGGCCGGTTCCTTGCCCGTGGTTCCAAGGGATAAAAAATACTTTTTAATGGCCGGATTCAACCTTCAGATCAAGACCTGGACGCTGTATAACATTCACACCGACACCGAGGGTTTGCTGCAATACCCTGAGAGCATTTTCAACCCGGACACCCGTGCCTATTCAGCAGTTGTCTCCATTAAGCGCACCGCGCAATATCTCCAAGACCGGGGTGGGGACCTCGACATTTGGAAAAAACGCTACCTAGCCGATGAACTTGACGGGTTTTATAAAGCCGATGGCTACCGCGCAAAATCAAAGCAGTTACGAAAAAAAGTGCCTTACGAGGTTGGTAGTTTGGTAGTTTTTGACAGTTTCATGCCGCATGTGGTGCTTCCGTTCAAGGTGAACAAGAAAGCCGACCGCCGCATTTCTTTTGTCGTCCACTTCAATTACCGCAAACATACCGAACGCAACCCATTTCCCCACCTGGAATACTGGTACTGACTTGGCCAGCCGGCCCGATTCGTTGGAATTAGGCCCCAATTTATTCATTCATTTCTACGCCATAGCTGCGATCGAACCAGGCCAGGCCGTACAACAGGCTCTGGCCAACCAAGAGCAGACTGCAAAAAACCTGCCATCTCGTCAAAGATGACAGGTTTTGCAAAGGCGTCAAGGCCTCGTGAGCGGTTCTGGGGAAGCGCCAGCAGCTTGTTCCACTCACTAACTCTAATGAGCCAGATTTTAATTATTTCTTGTCGCTGGACTTAAACCAGCCAGAAACAGCTTCAGCCGTGGATTCGTAAGCTGAACTGATAGTTGAGCAAGCCGACAAGCTCAGCATCGACACGCAGGCGATCAAGAAGAGGGATTTGCTAAATTTGTTCTGCACAGATATCTCCTAAAAATTTTTGCAGTTTAGCATGAAGCTGCGACCGTTAAACCTCGTGCCAGCAGATCAATTATTCAGCCTCCAAGATGCGCGCCTTTTTCCAGCTAGTCTCACACTGCATCGGTCTGAGGCAGCCTAAAGGCGAATGAATTCTTTGGTCCTTGTGTAACGCCACTCAGTCGATAACCTCATCCATGGCCTGACGGAGGACCTCGAATTTCTTTCCGTACAAGCTACCCACTTTCAAGCGGCCTCAAAAGCGCTCTGTGGGCGCACTGCCCGGGCAGCACCCTTGCGGCTCATTGGGCTTTAATCTTGTACCCTGAAAGCGCTGACCTGAATTTGCGGCCACAGCATGTGCGGTCACTGGTGGTGTAAAAAATGATGCCGATGGCACGAGTTGGCTAGATCGTTTCTCTCTTTTAATTGTGCTAGATTTGTCATCAGATCTATCGAGTTGAGTGGTTGTTATTGCAGAAAGTACTTTTATGCCCTTTATCAAGGTTGGCGATCTGACGATGAATTACACCGTGCAAGGCGAAGGCGACTGGCTGGTGATGGTGGGTGGATACGCCAGCGGAAATTGGTCCTCCTGGGGTCAGCAGCTTGATCGTGCCGCGCAAAAATTCAAGGTCTTGGCTTTTGACAACCGCGGCATAGGCGGCACTGATGCACCCGACACGCCCTATACAACCCAGATGCTGGCCAAAGATGCGCTGGGGCTGATGCAGGCGCTGGGCATCCAACGCGCTCATGTGATGGGTAAATCTTTGGGCGGTGCCATTGCTCAGTGGATGGCCATCTTGGGGCCTGACAGCGTTCGAAGCTTGGCGATGACGTCTACCTTTGCACATCTCGGTCCCCGCGGCCGCCACATGGTTCAATGGTGGATGGCGTCAGCCAAGGCGACGGGCATTGACCGCAGCTTCCTCCTTGGCCTGCTGACCTACTTCTACTCCGAACGCTACTGTGAGTTGAATCAGGAAAAAATCGAACAATCCGTTGACACCATGCTTCAGGTCAACCGACCGCTGCATGGCTATCTCCAGACGGGCCACAGCTTGCTGACCCACGATTCCCGCGACCGTCTCTGCGACATTCAATGCCCGACTCAAATACTCATCGGTCAAAACGACATCATCACCACCCTTGAGCAGAGTCGGGACATCGGCAATCGCATCCCCCATTCTGAAATGCTGGTTTATGAAGACACCCTGCACGGATTCATGGCCGAAAGGCCTGAAGCGTTCGACGCGATGCTACAGTTCTTTGCAGCAAACTGACCATTTTTTAACTGAATTACCCGATAAGGTCCGTCATGAATTTGAAGCGTATCGCCATCCATGTTGTTTTGGCCTTCCTAGGTTGCGGAGCCTTTGCAGCGCAAGCTCAGAACTGGCCAACAAAGCCCGTGAAAATTATTTTGCCCTTTGCCGCAGGCGGTGGTGGCGACACGGTGATGCGGCCGATTGCTCAAAAATTATCCGAGGCCCTCGGCCAGCAGGTGATTTTGGAAAACCTGCCAGGTGCTGGTGGTGCGCTCGGCATGCGTGCAGCCATACGCACGCCAACTGACGGGCACACCTTTGTGATGATCTCCAACACGCATTCGATCATCGAGACACTCCAGCCTAACTTGGGCTACGCCACGCTGAAGGATTTCGTCCCGGTGACCGCCATGGCGGTTTTTCCTCTTATTTTGGTGGTTAATCCAGCTCTGCCCTTTAAGACAACACAGGAGTTGATTGCGTATGCAAAGGCCAATCCTGGAAAACTCAATTACGCGTCCTCAGGATCGGGAACCATCTATCACTTGATCACCGAGCAGTTTAAATATTTGACCGGAACCAACCTCGTTCATGTCCCTTACAAATCAAGTTCGGTGGCGAGGACTGATTTAATCAGCGGCCAGGTTGATCTGATGATTGACGGCATGGCAACCATGAAACCGTTTGCAGAAAATGGCCGTATTCGCGCCCTGGGAGTGACCTCGGCAGGGCGAAATCCCAACATGCCCAGCGTTCCACCCGTCGTAGAAGCCGTGCCGGGTTTTGTCGAAGAGGCCTGGGTCGGAATGATGGCGCCGGCAGGCACGCCTCAAGTGGCTGTAGATCGTTTCAGCGCTGAAATCATCAAACTCCTTGCGACCCCTGAAATTCGAAAGTTTTATGCCGATCAGGGAACCATTTCACAAGGCAGCACGCCAGCAGCGTTCGGTGCGGTCATCAAAGCCGATATCGACAAGTGGGCGCGAGTCATCAAGCTTGCACAGGTACGGGTAGATTGAGACGCGTGAATTGAATGGGGTGGGGCCGGTACAGAAAATGCATTGGTACGGCTGGATAGGGGCAGGTCAGCGCAATACGCCCCCCCGCAATCGTGCCATGACAATTGCTTAACCAATGGCCGCTGCAGACCCGGCCAGCTTGCGCAGCTCAAACTTCTGAATCTTGCCCGTCGACGTTTTGGGCAACTCCCCAAACACCACGGCACGCGGGACTTTGAAAGCGGCCAGGTGCTTTTTGCAATGCGCCACGATGTCTTCAGCCCGCGTCGTCGCGCCCGCCTTCAACTCTACAAATGCGCAAGGCGTTTCACCCCAGCGTTCGTCGGGCTTGGCGACCACCGCGGCGGCCAGCACGTCGGGGTGGCGGTACAGCACATCTTCTACTTCGATCGAGCTGATGTTTTCACCGCCCGAGATGATGATGTCTTTGCTGCGGTCTTTGATCTTCATGTAACCGTCGGGGTAGCACACGGCCAAATCGCCTGAATGAAACCAGCCGCCTGCAAACGCCTCTTCGGTGGCCTTGGCGTTTTTCAAATAGCCTTTCATCGCGATGTTGCCCTTGAACATGATCTCGCCCATGGTTTGGCCATCTTGCGGCACCGGCAGCATGCTGGCAGAGTCGAGCACGCGCACGTCAGCTTCCAAGTGGTAACGCACGCCTTGCCGGGCGTTCAGGCGGGCTCGTTCGCCAATGTCCAGTGCGTCCCATGCATCGTGCTTGGCGCAGACGGTGGCCGGGCCGTAGACCTCGGTCAGTCCGTAAACGTGGGTCAAGTCAAAGCCCAGCGCTTCCATGCCCTCAATCATCGACGCGGGCGGCGCTGCGCCTGCCACCATGCCTTTGACACCGCGCGGCAAGCCCTGCTTGAGCGCATCAGGCGCGTTGACCAGCATGCCGTGCACGATGGGCGCGGCACAGTAATGGGTCACGCCGTGGGCACTGATCGCCTCAAAAATCTCGGGCGCAGCCACCTTGCGCAGGCACACGTTCACGCCTGCACGCGCCGCCACCGTCCACGGAAAGCACCAGCCATTGCAATGAAACATCGGCAGCGTCCACAGGTACACCGGGTGTTTGGGTATATCCCATTCGAGAATGTTTGACACAGCATTGGCCGCTGCGCCCCGGTGGTGGTAGACCACGCCTTTGGGGTTACCGGTGGTGCCGCTGGTGTAGTTCAGCGCTATCGCGTCCCATTCGTCGTCGGGCAGCTTCCACGCATAGCTGGCATCGCCTGTGGCTAAAAAATCGTCGTAGCTGATGCTGCCAATCCGAAGGGTGTCGCCCGTGTACAGCACGTCCTCAGCCTGGATGACCAGCAGCGGCGAAGTGGACTTGCGCAACCCTAGGGCCTTTTGCAGGGTACCTGCAAATTCCGGGTCAACAATCACCACTTTGGCCTCGCCGTGGTCGAGCATGAAGGCGATCGTTTCAGCATCCAGCCGGGTGTTCAGCGCATTCAGTACCGCGCCTGTCACGGGTATGCCAAAGTGCGCCTCCACCATGGGCGGCGTGTTGGGCAGCATCACGGCAACTGTGTCGCCCTTGCCTATGCCGTTCTTTTGGAGTGCGCTGGCCAGTTGGCGGCAGCGGGTGAAAGTCTCTGCCCAGGTTTGGCGAAGGTCGCCATGCACAACGGCCAACCTGTCAGGGTAGACCTCGGCCGTTCGTTCAATGAACGCGAGTGGTGACTGGGCCGCATAGTTGGCGGCGGTTTTGGGCAGGTCGGTGTCAAAAATGTTGGGCATGTTGTCTCTTTCGTTTGATGTCAGTTCAGCTTACACCCGGTCGCGGTGCGATATTTCGACCACCAAGGCGCGGGCTGCCAGTTGGGCCACCAGGCTCTCCGCCCTGGTGCGGTTTTTGGCGTCCAGGTTGGCGTCCCATTCGTCGAGCAAGTACACCGCTGCATGGGTGCGGTTGACGATTTCCTGCAGGCTTTTAAGCTGCCTCTCCCCGGATGAAAAGCCACTTGCAACAGGTTTGCCATCATCGTCAGCAGCTACATTGCCCAAAAACGCAAACGCCAATTTATCACTGGCTGGCCAGTAGTAGGCAGCCGAGCCCAGCTGCGCTTTGAGCGCCACCAGCAGGGTTGACTTGCCCGAGCCATTGCTGCCGCGCACCAGCAGGCGGCCATGCGGGTGGGCGCTTATGCGGGCCAGCACATCGTCAACACTGGCGCACGCCACCGTCTCCTGACCATCCGACAGGGCCACGCCATCAAACTGAATGCGCTGGTCAAAGTTGGCAGGGGGCTCTGGGCGCATGGCGGCACAGGCACCTGTCATGCGCGTCCACACAGCCAGCAGGTCGTTCCAGCCGCTGGCCAGGCCGTGCACGTTGTAGGACAAATCAATCTGCCGGGGCAGCGTGGCGGCCAGGGCAATCAGCAGGCCGGTATCCGTCACGTTGCGCCCGGCTACCCAGGCCAGGTAACTGAAGACCACCACCAGCGCAAAAATGCCACTGACCGTGGCAATGCCTTCCCGCGCCAAAATCGCCCTGATTTGCGCCCGCAGTGCATCGCGTAGCCTCTGCTTGAAGCCCGCATGCCACAGTCGGTAGTTGTAGCGGTTGCCGGCTGTGATGTTGTCCCAAGCGGTGTAGGTGTGGGCCGTCATGCGATTAGTGGTGGCCTGCTGCGCCAGATAGGCAGCAGCCACCGGCCGGCGCACCACGTACTGCAGGCCCAGCAGCAACACGAACACAAATGCGTACACGCCTGGTAGCCCGGCATCAATCGCAAAACCGAGCACGATGGCATTGAAAATCAGGCCAAACAAGAGCTTTAAATCAGCCTCCAGCTCGTAGACAAGTTCAAAAAATATCTGAAAAGTTTCGTTGGTTAAAAACGGTTCGGTGTTCTCACGCTGGGCCTGGTCGCCCAGCAGCTCTGGCTGGCTGCGGTTGTCACGTGCAAAACGCAACATGTAGCGGCCATAAGCGCCAAAGCCGGCCCGCTCGGCAAACACCCAGCTGGTCGCGCCCACCACGTACGATGCCGACTGGGCCAGCACAATCCAGACAAAGTCTGAAATCAAAAACTCTTGGTTTGCCACATCATGCCCGGCCTTGATGATGAGCGCGGTCGTGGCAGCGGCCAGAGCAGCCTCGACCAGCAAAAAGAACAACATGATGTAAAACGGGCGGCAAAGCAGAAACTCGACAAAATCCCAGTTTTGGTAGGTCCTGCGATAAGGGGATCGGCCAGGTTTTAACGGTTCAGCATTCATCAATCAACGAGGGTTGTTAAATAACAAAATTCAGCAAATGATGTCAGCCATGCGCATCGAAATGCCGTTTAAAATACATTTGCCAAGCTTGGAAGCAGTTCCATAGCGTAACAAGAGTGTGCAGCAGCCCTTGGTTGTTGCAATTCGCCCCCTAACTTAAGTGAGACACCATGAACAACGCCACGGCCAAACCAAAGAAAAGCAAAAAAGCATCGAAAAAAGCACCCGCAAAATGAATTGCTGCGATGTTTTTTAAAAAGCCCGCCACGTGCGGGTTTTTTTTCGGGTTTTTTTTAGGTTTTCACTGGGCTTTTCTTAGCCTGGACCACAAGCTACCCGACAGGTCAAAATAGCGTTATGGCGATTCCACAATCCTTTATTCAAGAACTGCTGGCACGCGCCGACGTGGTCGACATTGTGGGTCGCTATGTGCAGCTGAAAAAGGGCGGTGCGAACTTCATGGGTCTGTGTCCTTTTCATGGCGAAAAATCGCCATCGTTCAGTGTCAGCCCCGCCAAGCAGTTTTACCACTGCTTTGGCTGCGGCAAAAACGGCAATGCCATCGGCTTTTTGATGGACCACGGCGGCATGACGTTTATTGAAGCCGTGAAGGACCTGGCCCAGCAATACGGCCTGCAGGTGCCTGAAGACGATGTTTCCGCCCAAGACCGGGCCAAAGCCGCGCAAATGCGCCAGCAGCAGGCCACCTTGACCAGCGTGCTTGAAAAAGCCGGCCTGGCCTACATCAAGGCCCTGCGCAACTCACCCAAGGCGATTGACTACTTTAAAGGGCGCGGTCTGTCGGGCGAAATTGCCAAAACTTTTGGCCTGGGCTATGCGCCAGAAGGCTGGCGCAGCCTGGCCAGCGTCTTTCCTGACTACAACGATCCGCTGCTGGTGGAAAGCGGTTTGGTCATCACGGGTGAACCTGGCGAAGAAAACGCCGCTGTTGAGGCCAAACGGTACGACCGCTTCAGGGACCGGGTGATGTTCCCCATCCGCAACGTCAAGGGCGAATGCATTGGCTTTGGCGGGCGGGTCCTGTCTGACGAAAAGCCCAAGTATTTAAATTCGCCCGAGACACCCGTTTTCAGCAAGGGGCGCGAGCTGTACGGCCTGTTTGAAGCACGCACCGCCCTGCGTGAGCACGGCTACGCGCTGGTGACCGAAGGTTATATGGACGTGGTGGCGCTGGCGCAGATGGGCTTTGCCAACGCCGTGGCCACTCTGGGCACGGCCTGCACAGCGGAGCATGTGCAAAAGCTGTTTCGCTTTACCGAATCGGTTGTGTTCAGCTTTGACGGTGACGGCGCGGGCCGCCGTGCGGCGCGAAAGGCGCTCGATGCTGCCCTGCCCTTTGCGACTGATGTGCGGACCGTCAAGTTTTTATTTTTGCCCGCCGAGCATGACCCCGACAGCTACATTCGTGAGCACGGCAAAGACGGCTTTGCCGAGATGGTGGCCAAGGCGCTGCCCCTGAGTAAGTTCATGCTGCAAGCCGCCGCCGAAGATTGCGACCTGGACACCGCCGAAGGCCGCGCCCACATGGCCAGTAACGCCAGGCCGCTATGGACACTGCTGCCCGACGGCGCGCTCAAGCGCCAACTGCTGGCCGAGATTGCCGACAAGGTACTGATTGATGTACGCGACTTGCTGGAGCTGTGGCAACCTGCAAGCAAGGCTGGCAGCTACAAAAAGAGTAGCTACCCGCGCAAGGATTCATTGACTGGTAGCCCTAAATCATCGCTAAAACCGGCCCCAAACAGCGGCGAAGACGCGTTTTCAGGCTACCCTGATGATGCGGGCTACCCCGGCAGCGACGAGGTAGATTACGCAAGCTCGGAGCCGCATTTTTCGGCACCCGTTGCAGCCACCGTCAAAACCACTCGCCGGCTGGCAGGCCGCCTGCAGCCCGCCAGCCGGGAAGACCGCGTGTTGCGGTTTTTACTGACCGAGCCGCAAAGCTGGGACTTGCTCGATAGCGACGAGCACCACCTGCTGTGCGCCCTGCCCGCCCCGCATGGCCCCCTGTTCGCCTGGGCTGAAAGCCAACTCCATGACCACGGCCCCCAGCCTTGGGCAGCCCTGCGCGAGGGTTTGCGCGGCCATGCACACGAAGCCCATGCGATTGCCCAGATCTCGCAAATCCCTGAGGGCATTGAAGGTGACTTCAGTGAGGTGCGAAGCATCATCGACCAGCTCGTCAAAATCAGGCGGCAGCAGGAAATGCAGGAGCTCGCTGGACGTGCCGCCACTGACCCGCTGGCCATGCAGCGCTACAAAGAACTCGCCAACAGGCTGCAAAAATAAGTCTTAAAAAGTCAGTTTGGCGCGCCTAAAAAACAGGCAATAGGGTACAATCCACCTTTCGACAGCGCAAACGCGACAGCAGCACCTCCGGCATCGGCCTTCCGCACAGCGGAAATGCTCTACAAAAAAAGAGCTGGCCACCGCTCCGCAAGGACTGCACACCAAATGTTCGCCCCTACAGTTTGTGTTTGGCCAAATATCTTTCTGGCCCGCGTTCCTTTTATTCATGTCTTGTTATTTTTAACGCCCCCATGTGTTGCGTGTCAGCTTTTGGCTGGCGCGTTGTTTGTCACTGCTTTTGTGGATTCATTTTGTCAACCGGAGACCCGCTATGCCTTCGAAAACATCCAAAAAACCTGTCGCAAAACAAGCCGTCAAACCGGCTGTGAAACCGGCCGCAAAACCGGCTGTGAAATCAGGTGTGAAACCGGTTGTAAAGCAGGTCGTAAAGGCAGTTACAAAAGCAGTGGCAAAACCCGTCAAGAAAGCGGCAACAAAGCCCGCAACAAAGCCTGCAACAAAGGCTGTCACAAAGCCGGTCAAGGTTGATAAAACCAAAAAAGCCATAAGCTCTAAAGCAGTTGCCAAAACAGCTGCTAAGCCCATCAAAGCCGCAACGCCAGCAAAAGCTGCCAAATCCAGTCCCTCCGCTCCGCTCCCGAAGAAAGCTCCCCTAGTGCCCACCAAGAAAATTGTTGACTCCAAGCCCCTGGCTGCCAAGCCAGTTGCCGCCACCGCTGAAGTTGTTGTGAAGAAGAAGCCCGGCCGTCCGGCGAAAGCGGTGGAGGTCGGCAAACCAGGCGAGAAACCGGGTGCTAAACGCGGCCCTAAATCCAAAGGCGATAGCGACGAAGACCTGTCTGACGTTGTGGCTGAATTTGACGAAGCACCGGTGGCTGACGCGACCGAAAAGGTCAAGCCCCTGCGGATGAAGATCAGCAAGGCCAAGGAACGTGCCTTGATGAAAGAGTTTGGCCTGGACGAAACTGTCCTGAGCGAAGAAGATATTCTCAAACGCCGCATGCGCCTGAAAGCGCTGATCAAGCTGGGCAAAACGCGTGGCTACCTGACTCACGGCGAAATATCTGACCACCTGCCCGACAAACTGATCGACGCTGAAACGCTCGAAGCTGTGATTCTGACGCTGAACGACCTCGGCGTTGCGGTGTATGAGCAAACGCCCGATGCAGAGTCGTTGCTGATCACCAGCAACGCGCCTGCAGGCTCAACCGAAGAAGAAGCCGAAGAAGCTGCCGAAGCTGCGCTGTCCACAGTCGACAGCGAGTTTGGTCGCACGACGGACCCGGTGCGCATGTACATGCGCGAGATGGGCACGGTTGAGCTGCTGACACGCGAAGGCGAAATTGAAATTGCCAAGCGCATCGAAGGCGGCTTGATGAAGATGATGGAAGCCATCTCTGAGTCCCCTGCCACGATTGCAGAAATTTTGCGCCTGGGCGAAGAAATTCGCGAGGGCAAGGTGGTGATTTCTACCGTGGTGGACGGCTTTACCGTTGCCGACGAGGCCGACGACTATGTGGCCGAAGAAGACTTCGACGAGTTTGACGAAGAAGACGATGACGACGGCAAGGGCGGCTCCAAAGCACTGACCAAAAAGCTGGAAGAGCTGAAAATAGAAGCGCTGAGCCGCTTTGACAAAATTGCCATCCACTTTGAGAAGGTGCACAAAACCTACGACAAGGAAGGCTACGGCACGCCAACCTACATGAAGGCGCAAAAGTCCCTCAGCGAAGAGCTGATGACCGTGCGTTTTACCGCCAAGACGATTGAAAAACTGTGCGACCTGCTGCGCGGCCAGGTGCTCGACGTGCGCAAAAAAGAGCGTGAGCTGCGCAAGATCATTGTTGAAAAATGCGGCATGCCGCAAGAGACTTTCATCAAGGACTTTCCACCCAATCTGCTGAACCTGAAATGGGTTGAAAAGCAGGTTGCTGCTGGCAAGCCGTGGTCTGTGGTGATGGCGCGTAACATTCCGCCGATTCAGGAACTACAAACCAAACTGGGCGAGTTGCAGGCCCGTGTGGTGGTGCCACTGCTGCACCTCAAAGACATCAACAAGCGCATGAACGAAGGCGAGACCAACTCGCGCGATGCCAAGAAAGAAATGATTGAGGCCAACTTGCGCCTGGTCATTTCGATTGCCAAAAAGTACACCAACCGCGGCTTGCAATTCCTTGATTTGATTCAGGAAGGCAACATCGGCCTGATGAAAGCCGTAGACAAGTTTGAATACCGCCGGGGCTACAAGTTCTCGACCTATGCGACGTGGTGGATTCGCCAGGCGATCACCCGCAGCATTGCAGACCAGGCGCGCACCATCCGCATCCCGGTGCACATGATTGAAACCATCAACAAGATGAACCGCCTGAGCCGTCAGCACCTGCAGGAGTTCGGCTTTGAGCCGGATGCCAGCGTGCTGGCCGAGAAGATGGAGATCCCGGAAGACAAAATTCGCAAGATCATGAAGATCGCGAAAGAGCCGATTTCGATGGAAACGCCGATTGGTGATGATGACGATTCACACCTGGGCGACTTCATTGAAGACGGCGCCAACACCGCACCGCTGGAGGCTGCGATGCAAGCTGGCCTGCGCGATGTGGTCAAAGACATCCTGGACAGCCTGACCCCGCGCGAAGCCAAAGTGCTGCGGATGCGCTTTGGTATTGAAATGTCTACCGACCACACCCTGGAAGAAGTGGGCAAACAGTTTGACGTGACGCGCGAACGAATTCGCCAGATAGAAGCCAAGGCTTTGCGCAAGCTCAAGCACCCTTCACGGTCAGACAAGCTGCGCAGCTTTATCGATACGCTGTAAGCGTCAAGACCCCAGAAAAGCGTCTGTCCCTGTTGAAGGGCAGGCGCTTTTTTATGGCTTATTGCTCCGGCGCGACCACTTCGGCATAGTCATACAGCGCGCCCAGAATTTCTTCAGCCCGCTCGTCAGCCGTTTCAGACAGCGTGTCGATCTGCGCAAAATAGGCATCCACATTGCGTGCACCGCCCTCACCTTCGAGCAACCTTGCGGCGCGGTGTTCGTCCCAGCGCTGCTGCTCCTGCGGCGTGAGGGTTTCTGGAAAATTGCGGGCACGGTAACGAAACACCAGCTCGGCCAGCCGATCGTCGTCAAACCCCACACGGCTGACCGCCAGCTCGGCGGGCGACAACTCACGAAGCTGGTTCAGGCGGCGGCGGTCTGCATGGCCAACAAAGCCGCCATACAGGTCTTCGTCAACGTCGGGGGTATCTGCTTTGGGTCGATTGAAAAGCTCTGGCCAGATCGCGCTCATGTCGGGCAAAGCACGGGCTTTCTCGGCGTTGGCCAACGCAGCGGCCATGTCGATGCCCCACTTGGTAGCCATGTCGTGCGTCAACGTTTTGAGCTTTTTCACTACCATGGGGGACTTGTTCAAATGCACCGACTTGATCGGCAGGCGCAGCACGCCTTCAGGCAAGTCAGATGACTTGCTGAACAGGCGCTGACGCAGGGTGGCGATGTCAAGGCCCGGCAGCTCGCTTGGGTCATGTGACAAGTCCCAGGCCAGGACTTCGTTTTTGTTGCTCGGGTGTGTTGCCAGCGGCCACATGACTGCCAGGCAGCCGCGCTCGGGCGGGAACATGCCGGACACATGCAAAAACGGCTGGGCCAGTTGCTGACTGGTTGGAAAGCCCAACTCTGCCGCCACGCGATCTTTTTTGTGCAGGCTCAGGCAAAACTCAAACAGCCTGGGCTGTGCAGTGCGAATCAGCCGTGCCAGCGCGATGGTGGCCCGAACATCAGACAGCGCGTCGTGCGCGGCTTCGTGCAGCAGTCCATTGGCTCTGGCCAGGTCCTCCAGCTTGAAGCTGGGGCGAACGGCGGATGGTTCGTTCGGCTTGCGTTCATCTGGTTTTGTCGGCCACCGGATGCCATCAGGCCGAAGCGCGTAGGCCATACGCACCACATCCTGTATGTCCCAGCGGCCACACTCGTTTTGCCACTCGCGGGCGTAAGGGTCTATCAAATTGCGCCAAAAGAGGTAACGCGTGACTTCGTCGTCAAACCGGATCGAGTTGTAGCCGACACCAATCGTGCCGGGCTGGGCGAGCAGCGCTTCAATTTTTGCAGCAAACTCATGCTCGGGTACGCCGCGTGCCAGACACAGTTGGGGTGTGATACCGGTCAGCAGGCAAGATTCGGCGTCGGGCAGGTAGTCGTTGGCAGGCTGGCAGTAGAGCATGACAGGCTCGCCCATTTCATTGAGGTCAGCATCGGTACGGATGCCAGCAAACTGCGCAGGCCGTTCACGTCTGGCGTTCAAACCAAAAGTCTCGTAGTCGTGCCATAAAAAGGTGTGTGACGTCATATGTTGAGTAATTCCCAGCGAACAATATCTCCGTAAGCCATACAAAATTTCCCCACTCACATCTACGACAGCCGTTGTTCTTACAATCAAGCCGCAAGCGGGGTGAAGCCTCTGAGTTTAAGTCTTGCTTTCGGTCTAAAAGAGCTGTTCACTCGTTCGTTACAAATCAAATGTTGTTAAAAAAACTGGCCGCACTAGCAGGCTTCCTTTTCATTTTGAGTTGCGCTCAGGCTGCGCCTTTCACGCCTGCCAGTGATGCCGAAATTGTTGAACGCCTGCCAGGCCGAGCCAACCCGGAGATCCGGCGTGTTGATTCGCTGCGAAAACAGCTCGCCGCCCGGCCTGATGATTCGGGTTTGCGAATAGAAATTGCCCGCCGTTACTTTGACATGGCAATGGCATTGGGTGACCCGCGCTATGTGGGCTATGCATCAGCGGCTATCGCTCCGTTGGCAAAA
The DNA here is from genome assembly GCA_947478725.1 of Comamonadaceae bacterium. Lineage (GTDB taxonomy): Bacteria > Pseudomonadota > Gammaproteobacteria > Burkholderiales > Burkholderiaceae_C > Polaromonas. The sequence goes on along the minus strand of CANJWZ010000014.1, from coordinate 77,349 downwards.
ACTGCAGGTCAAACGACCAACATACAGGCCGACTACCTGCTGGTGCTGGGGATGATCCAGCAATTTAGCCACTCGTTTGAGCCGGCACTGGCCAACTTGGCCAAAGCCAGCCAGCTCAATCCCGAGTCGGTTGAGCCACTGCTCTGGCGAAGTGCCATCTTTATGGTGCAGGCACGCTACACAGATGCAGCGCAGGAATGCGCGCGCGTGGCGCCTTTGGCAGAGCCCTTGCTGGGCTTAGGCTGTAGTGCTTATGTCGAGGCCAGCACTGGGCGACTTGAAAAGACATTTGAAAAACTGTCGGCTGCTGTCAATGCCGCTTCCAAAGCCGCTCCCGAGTTGCAGCTTTGGCAAGCGACCCGGCTGGCCGAAATGGCATGGCGACTGGAGCGCTTTGATGTGGCTGAGGGCTACTTCAAAAGCGCGCTAAAGCTGGGTGTGACAGACCAGTTTTTGCTGGGCGCTTATGCAGATTTTTTATTGGCACGCCAAAGGCCAGGAGAGGTCATTCGTCTTTTGGCCGATTGGGAACGCTCTGATATTTTGCTGCTTCGCCTGGCCTTGGCTGGCAAGGCAATGGGCGACAAACGCAGCAGTGACTGGGCCGCTCAGCTGCGCGACCGCTTTGCGGCTGCGGCCTTGCGCGGCGACCGTCTGCACGAGCAGGAGGCGGCGCGTTTTGAGCTCGACGTCGAGGGCAACACCGCCAAAGCCCTGAGTTTGTCCAGCGCCAACTACCAAGTCCAAAAAGAACCGCGAGATGCCGAAGTTTTCATGCGTGCCGCCCTGGCAGCCAAACAAGCAAAAACCGCCCAGGTCGCACTGGACTGGTTGCGCAGCAGCCGCTACGAGGACCCGGCACTGGAAAGGCTGGCCAGGCAGCTGGCAGCCCAAGGAGCCACGCGATGAGGCGCTGGATACTGCTGCTGGCCTTGCTGCTACAAAGCCCAGTGTGGGCGCACAAACCCAGCGACAGCTACCTGACACTGCGCGCTGGCAGCAATAACAATATCGAAATACGCTGGGACATCGCCCTGCGTGACCTTGACTACGTGTTGCAGATTGACCGCGACGACAACGGCGATTTAACCTGGGGGGAGGTGCGCCAGCGCGCCGGCGACATCACACGCTTGGCAACGGAACGGCTATCGATCACTGCAGCTGGCAAACCCTGCAATATGGTGAGCACTGCGGACCTGCAACTTGACAAGCACAGCGACGGCACCTATGCCGTGCTAAGCCTGAATGCGCAATGTTCAATGCTTGCCGCACCGCTCAAGGCCAGCTACAGCCTGTTGTTTGATGTCGACCCTTCCCATCGCGGGCTGGTGCAATGGATAGTGCCCGGCGCAACAGGCACACAGGCGGTGACTCAGGCGCTGGTTTTTGGCACCGAATCGGCTGAACAGACGCTGGCCGTGACGCCCGTCAGTGCCTGGCAAACCCTGCGGCAATATGCGGTTGACGGCACGTGGCATATATGGATTGGTTATGACCACATCCTGTTTTTGTTGTCACTTCTATTGCCTGCCGTATTGATGCGTCGGGCAGGTCGATGGGACCCGGCACCCACACTGAAAGGCGCATTCGTTGAAGTTTTAAAAGTCGTGACTGCGTTTACCCTTGCGCATTCCATCACGCTCGGCCTGGCAGCGATGCAGATCATCAGCTTGCCGTCGCGCCTGGTCGAGTCGGTCATTGCCGCCTCGGTGGTGATTGCAGCGCTGAACAACTTGCGCGGCACCATTGACAAAAAGCGGTGGGTCATGGCCTTTGTCTTTGGGCTGATTCATGGCTTCGGTTTCGCATCGGTGCTGGCCGACTTGGGCTTGCCGCAGGATGCGCTGGTGCTGGCGCTGATAGGCTTTAACGGTGGTGTAGAAATCGGACAGCTGTGCATCGTGGCCGTATTTTTACCCATCGCCTTCTGGCTACGCTCAAGCCGTTTTTACCGGATCGGGGTGTTGACCGGTGGCTCAATCACCGTAGCGCTGCTGGCATGCTGGTGGCTGATACAGCGTGCGTTTGACCTTTAGGTACGATTTGCCAGGCTTTTAGGCGAGAACTAAAACAGACGCTAGCCCAATGAATATAAGGGCTATAAGCTCCTGATATAGGAGCACCAAGAAAAAAGCCGCCAGCGTGAAGCCAGCGGCTTTGAACAAGAATCAGGGCATCAAAGCCCAGCAGCCCGCTTTAACCGGCTTCAGCCGATTCCGCCTCAGGCTTGGTCTTGCCTTCTTTCTTCGGCAGTGGCTGAATGTCGAGTTGCACCTCGCCGTCCTCCACGCCTTTTTCGTTGCTTGTGACTTTCATGTCTACCGTTAGGCGGCCACCATCCATCAAGCGGCCGAACAACAATTCATCGGCCAGGGCGCGGCGAATGGTGTCTTGAATCAAGCGCTGCATTGGACGTGCACCCATCAACGGGTCAAAACCCTTCTTGCCGAGATATTTACGCAGTGTGTCGGTGAAGGTAACTTCAACTTTCTTTTCCGCCAGTTGCGTCTCAAGCTGCAGCAAAAATTTGTCAACCACCCGCAAAATCACGGTCTCGTCAAGCGCCTTGAAACTGACCGTCGCATCCAGGCGATTGCGGAACTCCGGCGTGAACAAACGCTTGATATCGGCCATTTCATCGCCCGCTTCACGCGGGTTGGTAAAGCCAATCGTTGCCTTGTTCATCGTTTCGGCACCCGCGTTGGTGGTCATGACGATGATGACATTGCGAAAATCTGCCTTGCGACCGTTGTTGTCGGTCAGCGTGCCGTGGTCCATGACCTGCAACAGCACATTGAAGATGTCTGGATGCGCTTTTTCAATCTCGTCAAGCAAGAGCACACAATGCGGTTTTTTGGTCACGGCCTCGGTCAGCAGACCGCCTTGGTCAAAACCCACATAGCCCGGTGGCGCTCCAATCAGGCGGCTCACAGCGTGGCGCTCCATGTACTCGCTCATGTCAAAGCGGATCAGCTCAATGCCCATGATGTACGCAAGCTGCTTGGCGGCCTCGGTCTTGCCAACGCCAGTCGGGCCGCTGAACAGGAAGGAACCGATTGGCTTGTCGTCTTTGCCCAGGCCGGAGCGCGCCATTTTGACGGCGCTGGCCAGCACGTCGAGGGCCTTGTCCTGGCCAAACACGACACTCTTGAGATCGCGCTCAAGTGTTTTGAGCTTGCCCCGGTCGTCATTTGAAACATTGGCAGGCGGAATGCGCGCAATTTTGGCGACGATCTCTTCGACCTCGGTTTTGGTGATGATTTTCTTGCGCTTGGACGGCGGCAAGATACGCTGGGCAGCACCAGCCTCGTCAATCACGTCAATCGCCTTGTCGGGCAAATGGCGGTCATTGATGTACTTGGCAGACAGTTCAGCCGCGGCCTGCAAGGCAGCAACTGCGTATTTCACGCTGTGGTGCTCTTCAAAGCGCGACTTCAGACCTTTGAGAATGTCTACCGTCTCCTGTACTGTCGGCTCCACCACATCAACCTTCTGGAAACGACGTGACAGTGCTGCGTCTTTTTCGAAAATACCACGATATTCTGTAAACGTGGTGGCACCAATGCACTTGAGCTGGCCCGAGCTGAGCGCCGGCTTGAGCAAATTCGATGCGTCCAGCGTGCCGCCAGAAGCAGCGCCGGCACCGATCAGCGTATGGATTTCGTCAATGAACAAAATACCATTCGGCTTGTCCTTGAGTGACTTCAGCACGCCCTTTAGACGCTGCTCAAAGTCACCGCGGTACTTCGTACCGGCCAGCAAGGCACCCATATCGAGCGAATACACTTGGGCTTCCGCCAAAATCTCAGGCACATCTTTTTGGGTGATCCGCCAGGCCAGACCCTCGGCAATGGCTGTCTTACCAACGCCAGCCTCACCCACTAACAGCGGGTTGTTTTTACGGCGACGGCACAAGATTTGAATGACGCGTTCGACTTCATAGTGACGGCCAATGAGCGGGTCAATCTTGCCGTCTTTGGCCAGCTGGTTCAGGTTTTGGGTGTATTGCTCAAGCGGAGACTGTTTCTCATTCTTTTCAGCACCACCCTCTTCATTCTCGGCAGCGCTTTCGCCGGCTTTGGCAGGCTCGGGCGGATCGCTCTTTTTGATACCGTGCGCAATGAAGTTGACCACGTCAAGCCGCGTCACGCCCTGCTGGTGAAGGTAGTACACCGCATGCGAATCTTTCTCACCAAAGATAGCAACCAGCACATTGGCGCCGGTGACTTCTTTTTTACCGTTTCCAGTGGACTGCACATGCATGATGGCGCGCTGAATGACGCGCTGAAAACCCAGCGTGGGCTGAGTATCGACATCTTCGGCACCCGCCACCTGCGGCGTGTTGTCCTTGATGAAGTTGGCAAGTGATTTGCGCAATTCATCGACATTGGCGGAGCACGCGCGCAGCACCTCGGCAGCACTGGGGTTGTCCAGCAGGGCAAGCAACAAATGCTCGACCGTGATGAATTCATGGCGCTGCTGTCGCGCTTCGACGAAGGCCATGTGCAAGCTGACTTCTAGTTCCTGGGCAATCATTGAGCTTCCTTTGGCTTGCTACGTTAATTAACTGACTATCTCAATATTGGCGGCGGTTTGCGGCAATTCAATAGCCCTTATATCGCCCCTTACTCCAGTGGCTCACTCAGGCACTGTAGTGGATGACCGTGTTTACGTGCCGCCTCTGTGACCTGGTCAACCTTGGTCGCAGCCACGTCTTTCGAAAACACACCGCAAACACCTTTGCCGTCAAGGTGGATTTTCAGCATGATCTGGGTAGCGGTTTCCCGGTCCTTGTTGAAAAACTCCTGAATCACCATGACCACAAACTCCATCGGCGTGTAGTCGTCATTCAACACCACAACCTGATGCATTTGTGGTGGTTTCGTTTTTTGCGGCCGACGTTCGAGCACCACAGCACCGCCTTCGTCGTCTACCTTTTGCGGCTTGTAAGTAGGAGTGCTCGGGCTTGCTGGAGTTTTAGGTGGTTTGGTCGCCATGAATTTCATTCTAGCCATCGGTCAAGCTTTTTGCGCTGGGAGTTGGAATAAGTCAATAAAAAAACCGCCATGGGATGACTCCCGGGCGGTTTATTCATTCCCCAGACATGGGGACGGGTTACATATTTTCAATCATGACTTGACCAAAACCGGAGCAACTGACCTGCGTTGCGCCCTCCATCAGACGGGCGAAATCGTAGGTGACCTTCTTGGAGGCGATTGATTTTTCCATCGAACTGATGATCAGGTCAGCCGCTTCAAACCAACCCATGTGGCGCAGCATCATTTCTGCCGACAGAATCTCGGAGCCGGGGTTCACGTAATCTTTGCCCGCATATTTAGGCGCCGTGCCGTGGGTAGCTTCAAAGCAGGCCACCGTATCCGACAAATTAGCGCCAGGTGCAATACCAATACCGCCCACCTGAGCAGCAAGCGCGTCAGAAATATAGTCACCATTCAAATTGAGCGTAGCAACGACTGAATATTCAGACGGGCGAAGCAAGATTTGCTGCAAAAACGCGTCAGCAATCACGTCTTTGACAATGATTTCCTTGCCAGTTTTAGGGTTTTTGAACTTGCTCCATGGACCGCCGTCAATCAGCTCAGCGCCAAACTCTTTTTGTGCCAGGCCATAAGCCCAGTCACGAAAGCCACCTTCGGTGTACTTCATGATGTTGCCCTTGTGCACGATGGTCACATTGGGTTTGTCATTGTCAATCGCGTACTGGATGGCCTTGCGCATCAGGCGCTCGGTGCCCTCGCTGGACACCGGCTTGATACCGATGCCCGACGTGTTGGGAAAGCGGATCTTCTTGACGCCCATCTCGTCTTGCAAAAACTTGATCAGCTTTTTGGCCTTGTCGCTGCCGGATTCAAACTCGATACCCGCGTAAATATCTTCCGAGTTTTCGCGAAAGATCACCATGTGTGTCTTTTCTGGCTCTTTGACGGGGGACGGCACGCCTTTAAAATATTGAATGGGCCGCAGGCAAACATACAAGTCGAGTTCCTGGCGCATCGCGACGTTCAGACTGCGAATGCCGCCGCCAACGGGTGTGGTCAAGGGGCCTTTGATCGACACCACATAGTCGCGCACGGCATGCAGGGTTTCTTCCGGTAGCCACACGTCCGGGCCGTACACCTTGGTTGACTTTTCACCCGCATAAACCTCCATCCAGTGGATCTTCTTTTTGCCGCCGTACGCCTTTGCCACGGCTGCATCAACCACCTTCAGCATCACCGGCGTGATATCCAGGCCGGTGCCGTCACCTTCAATGAACGGAATCACCGGCTCATCCGGTACATTCAGTGAATTGTCGGGATTGACGGTGATTTTTTGACCCTGCGAGGGGATGACAATGTGCTTGTACATGTTTTAAAAGTCTCCAGAAGGTGCGGTAAAGTGCTGATGAGTAATCAAAAGGGTGCATGAACGTGACGGTAAACCGTCATACTTGCGCGCCATTTTAGGTGAAAACCCCTAAATTTTAGCCGCAAACGCGTTTCCAAAATCCATCGCAAAAAAGTTCAATGTCCTGTCAACCGATTGCAAAGGGGTCTCGTTGTAGTTAGGCCTCCGAAAATATTCGGGGTAATTTCCCAATAACGTTATTTCAGGAAACTCAAAATGAACAAAATCCTCGCTGCTCTGATCTCTGGCCTGTTCGCTGTTGGCGCATTCGCCCAAGCTCCCGCTGCTGCACCTGCTGCTGCTGCCAAGCCAGCTGCTGCTGCACCTGCTGCAAAAGCTGAAGAAAAGAAAGCTGATGCCAAAGAAAAGAAAGCTGATGCCAAAGAAGACAAAGCTGCTGCCAAGAAAGAAAAAGCTGCTGCCAAGAAAGACAAAGCTGAAGCCAAGCCAGCTGCCAAGTAATTTGCAACTGCCCAAAAATGCCCGCCTCGTGCGGGCATTTTTTTTGGCCCCTTGAATCGATTGGTTTATGCTTTGTTTCATTGATCTATCAACTATTGTTCGCCGCCATGTCATTCAAACTGCCATCGTTCGTTAAAAGCGTCTTATTAATTGCATCAATCGCGTCCTTGCCGGCCATTTCGCTGTCCGCCAAAGCGCAAGATGCGCCCCAAATGAATCTGGAACGGGTCAAGCTGGCAGCAGGCATGCACCGCCTCGACGTGCAGATTGCAGCCACACCTGAGCAACGACAGATCGGGCTGATGTTTCGCAAGGACATGCCGCAGCACGAAGGGATGATTTTTGTGTTTGAGCAGGCCACACAGCAATGCTTCTGGATGAAAAACACCCTCTTGCCACTCAGTGCCGCGTTCATCGCTGACGATGGCACCATCGTCAACATTGAAGACATGAAGCCGAAAAGCCTCGATGCTCACTGCTCAGCCAAACCCGTGCGTTACGTGCTGGAAATGAACCAGGGCTGGTTTGCAAAAAAGGGCATCAAAGCCGGCTCAACGCTGCAGGGACCTTTGTTTCAGACAGGCAGATGACATAAAAAAACCGGCTAAAAAGCCGGTTTTTTTATGTTCTGGCTATCCGCTCAAGCGAAGTTGGCTTCGGCAAAGCTCCAGTTCACAAGGCTCGCCAAGAACGTTTCAACGAATTTGGGGCGCATGTTGCGGTAGTCGATGTAGTAGGCGTGCTCCCACACGTCAACCGTCATCAGCGCTTTGTCGGCAGTGGTCAGCGGTGTGCCTGCAGGGCCCGTGTTGACAATGTCAACCGAGCCATCGGCCTTTTTAACCAGCCACGTCCAGCCAGAGCCAAAGTTGCCCACAGCGGATTTGACGAAAGCTTCCTTGAATGCCGCGTACGAGCCAAATTTGGCGTTAATGGCCGCGGCCAGCGCACCAGATGGCTCGCCACCGCCAGCGGGCTTCATGCAGTTCCAGAAGAAGGTGTGGTTCCAGACTTGCGCTGCGTTGTTGTACACGCCACCGCTTGATTTTTTGACAATTTCTTCGAGCGTCATCGCCTCGAACTCGGTGCCTTTTTGCAGGTTGTTCAGGTTCACAACGTAAGCGTTGTGGTGTTTGCCGTGGTGGTATTCAAAGGCTTCCTTGCTGTAATTGGGTGCCAGTGCGTCGATCGCATAGGGCAGTGAGGGCAGTTGGTGTTCCATGATTTTCCTTCGGGTTGTAGGGCTAAAAATTAAGCCTGATAAAAAAAGTACTGCTAAAAAGCTTACCAGAACTATTGTAAAAACTAAATCAGACGCCGGCTTGACACCGTCAAATCAACCTGTCCGTCCATCAGGGTAGCGCGAACAGATTGCCCCGTGCGCGTCTGGCTTACGCCGGTAATGGCTTGGCCTTCGGTGTTGGCTAGCCAGGCATAGCCTCGCTGAAGCACGAGTTGAGGGCTCAGAAGTTCAAGCCGCATGTTGGCTTGGGTCAAACGGTCTTTTGGGAGCGCAGAACCGCGCACCACAGCTTGGGAAAGGCGGGTCTTCATTGCCTCCAGACGGTTCTGCAAGCTGTTTACCGTGCTGCGCTGGGCGTGGTGCAAATTTTGTTGGTATGACGCCAGCCGCGCATGCTGGCGCGTGACGTAATGGGACGGGCGACTCAAGTTTGAGGCCGCGATGTCCAGCCTCTGACTGCTGGTTTGCACTTGTCTGTCAAGCCCATTTTGCAGGCGAGTGGCCATGGCGGCCAGCACACCCAGCCACACAGCCTGCGGCTGGGCGCACAGTTCAGCTGCTGCGGTAGGCGTAGGCGCACGCATATCGGCACAAAAATCAGCGATGGTGAAGTCGGTTTCGTGCCCCACACCGCAAATGACGGGCACAGGCGACTCGGCGATGGTGCGTGCCAGAGCCTCGTCGTTAAAAGCCCACAAATCTTCCATCGCCCCTCCGCCGCGCACCAGCAGCAGGACGTCCACTTCACGACGTTGGTATGCTTTCAAGAGGGCTTCACGCAGATCACCTGCGGCCTGTACGCCCTGAACGCTTGCCGGATAAATGACGATCGGTATGTGCGGCACGCGTCGCTGCAAGGCCGTCAACACGTCATGCAAGGCTGCAGCACCCAGCGAGGTCACCACACCAATACCCCGTGGCATCAGCGGCACATCTCGTTTGCGATCGGCCTTAAAAAGACCTTCGGCTTCCAACTTGGCCTTGAGTTTCAGAAACTGCTCAAAAAGGGTCCCCTGCCCGGCCTGACGCATCGACTCGACGATCAGCTGCAGTTCCCCTCGCGCTTCGTAAACACCCAGCCGACCGCGCAGTTCGACCCTCTGACCGTCACGCGGCTGAAAGTCCAGCAGCGTCGCCGCTCTTCGAAACATGGCACAGCGAATCTGCCCATCGTCGTCCTTCAGTGAAAAATAGCAGTGGCCGCTTGCCGCCCGTGAAAAGCCTGAAATCTCGCCCTGCACAGCTACAGGGTTAAAGCGTGCCTCCAGGCTGTCAGCAATGGCTTTGAGCAGCGAGCTGACAGGCCACAGTCGAACGCTGGAATCGCGTTGGTCCGGATCGGTCGTGTCATAGAGCATGGCGAAAACCTGTCGTTTTAAAGCGGAGATATCCCACACCGCGCCGCAATTGGCAGGAAGCGAATCTGAAATGCTTCGGAAACGTTGAAAAATGAGTGTGGGCCATTGATTTAAGGAAAATTATTTCTGCTCAAAATTTCATCGTTTTTGTCATATCTCAAGCCTGATGCGGTTCTGGGGCCTGTGCAAGCGGACTTGCCCACAAAGTTATCCACAAGTTCTGTGGACCGTATGAACAAAACACGCGAGCCAAAATGCGCATGCCCATCGACCCATGAATCCGTCAGACCGACTGGTTCATAAGCCATAATTGACCTACTTTATCAGCGAGGGGCGTGCGTTGTTTTCCATCATTCAAGCTGCAGGCTGGCCTATCTGGCCGCTGGTTGCCTGCTCAGTTTTGGCGCTGGCGCTGGTTATTGAACGTTTTAGCAGCCTGAAAGTCTGGAAAGTCGCGCCGCCCAGGCTGGTGGACGAGGCTATCACAGTATCAAAAACAGCCGTTCCCGCGCCTGATGTGGTCACACAGCTTGAGCAGAACTCACTTCTCGGAGAGGTGCTCGCCAGCGGTTTTCGGGCGCTGAATGCCAACCCGCGCATCAGCGACGCTGACCTGCGCGCCACCCTGGAAGGCGCAGGGCAATTGGCAGCGCACAAGCTGGAGCGCTACCTGGCAGCGTTGGCCACCATCGCGTCAGCCGCACCCCTACTGGGTTTGCTCGGCACGGTGATTGGCATGATTGAAATTTTTGGCTCGCAGTCCAGTAGCGGCGCTGTCGGTGGCGCTACCGGCGGGGGTAACCCGGCTCAGTTGGCGCAAGGGATTTCCATTGCGCTGTACAACACCGCGTTTGGCTTGATGGTGGCTATTCCGTCGCTGATTTTCTGGCGTTATTTCAGGGCACAGGTCGATGGCTACCTGTTGCAAATGGAACTGGCCTCAGAAAAGCTGCTCAGGCACTTGAATACCCTGCGCAGGTCATGAACTTTCGAAAAAGATCCCGGGAGGAGCCTGAAATCAACCTCATCCCTTTTATCGACGTGTTGTTGGTGGTGCTGATTTTTTTGATGCTGTCGACCACCTACAGCAAGTTCACGGAACTGCAGATCAAGCTGCCTTTGGCCGATGCCGAGCGGCAGCGCGACTACCCCAAAGAGGTCATTGTGGCGGTCAGCAGTGATGGCCGTTACATGATCAACAAGGTGCTGGTCGAGGGCCGCAGCATTGACATCCTGGGCGCGGCGCTGCTGCTGGCCGCCAAGGCTGGCAAGGATAGCGTCATCATCATCAGCGCCGACGCCAGCAGCACACACCAGTCGGTGATCACGGTCATGGAAGCCGCGCGCCGAAATGGCTTCAACCAGATCACATTTGCCACCCAAAGCGCTGCACAGGCCGGGGCGCGTTAGGCGATGACACACCAGGGCAACTGGCTTGCCTGCGCTTGGCGTGAGCGCGGCTTGGTGGCTTGCTTGCTGTGGCCTGTTTCGCTTTTGTACGGAGGGGTATCGGGTTTGCACCGGTGGCTGTATCGCGCCGGCCTTTTCAAGATTGAGCGCTGCACTGTGCCTGTGCTTGTGGTGGGCAACGTGGTAGCCGGTGGTGCTGGTAAAACGCCGCTGGTCATCGCTTTGGCCAAACATTTGCAGCAACAGGGCTTGCAGCCAGGGGTGGTGTCGCGCGGATACGGCAGACAAGGCCAAAACTGCCTCGAAGTACTGCAAGAGACCCCTGTTTTACAGTCTGGGGACGAGCCAGCCGTTATTTTGTCCGCCATCAAAAGAGGTGATTTTTCAGCGCCCGTCTTTGTAGCGAACCGGCGTATCGACGCCGTCCACGCCCTGCTCGAAAAATACCCGACAACGCAAGTCATCATCAGTGACGACGGTTTGCAGCACCACAGCCTCGCACGCGATATTGAGATCACCGTGTTCGATGACCGGGGCATCGGAAACGGCTGGCTGCTGCCCGCCGGGCCACTGCGCGAGAACTGGCCTGCCAACCACAAGCAGGGATTGGTGCTGCATACCGGCCAAGCGCCTGCATTTGCCGGCTTTAGGTCAACCCGGCGTCTGGCCAACTACGCTCTGGCCGCAGATGGCAGCAAGGTTTTGCTGGAAGATTTAAAGCATCAAAGTCTCATCGCCCTGGCCGGCATCGCCAACCCGGATGCTTTTTTTGACATGCTCAAAAGCCGGGGCTTGGCGTTGGCGGGCACGATCAGCCTGCCTGATCACTTTGATTTTTCCCAGTACGCGTTGCCGGTGCAGGCGGGTGCCACTGTGCTGTGTACCGAAAAAGATGCCGTCAAGCTTTTTAAATTGCCGGCGAGCGCAGCCTTCAGACTGCTTGCGGTACCGCTTGAATTTGCACCAGAACCCGCATTTTTGAGCGCCGTGGACGATCTGCTCGCACCCCTGCTGCGCCAGCCTTCATCAACTAATATCAGGACATGAACACAACAATGGACATCAAACTGCTTGAATTGCTGGTCTGCCCGGTCACCAAAGGCCCCCTTGAATTTGACCGTGCCAGGCAGGAATTGATCTCGCGCAGCGCGCGCCTGGCCTACCCGGTACGCGACGGTATGCCGGTGATGCTGGAGACCGAAGCGCGCACCCTGACCGATGCAGAGCTTGGTATTTGAGGCCACCGCCAGCATGCGCTTTACCGTCCTCATCCCTGCACGCCTGGCTTCTACCCGGCTACCGAACAAACCCCTGGCCGACCTGGGGGGCGCTCCCATGGTGGTGCGCGTGGCCCAGCGTGCGCTGCTCAGCCGGGCTGAAAAAGTGATCGTCGCCACCGACAGCCAGGAGGTGATGGATCAATGCGCGCATTTCAATATTCAGTCAGTGATGACGGCAGCGACACACGCCAGCGGCAGTGACCGCCTGGCTGAGGCTTGCGATTTGCTGGGCTTGCCGGACGATGCTGTGGTGGTGAATGTGCAGGGGGACGAGCCGCTGATTGATGTGGCCCTGATCGACGCGGTTGCGCAGCTTCTGGCCGACCGGCCAGACTGCGCCATGAGCACAGCTGCCCACGCTATTGAAAGTAGAGCAGACCACACGAATCCAAATATTGTGAAGGTTGTGCTGGATGCGCGGCAAACCGCCTTGTACTTCAGCCGCGCACCCATTCCCTGCGCGCGCGACGCTGCAGACCAGGATTGGCCAGGACTACCCCGGCCTTTGCGTCACGTGGGCATTTACGGTTACCGTGCCGGCTTTTTGAAGGCCTTCCCCCGATTGCCCCCAGCGCCGGTTGAACAGCTTGAATGCCTGGAGCAGTTGCGTGCTTTGTGGCATGGCTACAAAATTGCAGTGCATACCACCATGAGCCATCCCGGCCTTGGCGTGGACACACCAGAAGATCTGCTGGCAGCACGCCAGCTATACCAACAACTTCAATAACGTGCCGTAAGGGTGCGTCAAGGGGTGCGTGCTATCCTTTGGAAGAGACAAACCGTGAGCACGCTCCAAAGGCTCACATCACCTGAAATAAAAACGACGAGGACAACCATGAGACTGATTTTGTTGGGCGCGCCGGGTGCGGGCAAAGGAACCCAAGCCGCATTTCTCTGCCAAAAATACAGTATTCCGCAAATCTCGACGGGTGACATGCTGCGTGCCGCCGTCAAGGCTGGAACGCCGCTGGGTATCGAGGCCAAAAAAGTCATGGATTCAGGTGGTTTGGTCAGTGACGGCCTGATCATCAATCTTGTCAAGGAGCGTATTGCGCTGCCTGATTGCGCACACGGCTTTTTGTTTGACGGCTTTCCGCGTACGATTCCCCAGGCCGATGCGATGAAGGCTGCCGGCGTCAAACTCGATTTCGTGCTCGAAATTGATGTTCCGTTTGATGCCATCATTGAACGGATGAGCGGCCGTCGCTCACATACGGCGTCTGGCCGCATCTATCACGTCAAGTACAACCCGCCCAAGCTTGAAGGCAAGGACGATGTCACGGGTGAGGCACTTGTTCAGCGCGACGACGACAAGGAAGACACGGTACGCAAGCGGCTGGAGGTGTACAGCGCCCAAACCCGTCCCCTGGTGGCGTACTACTCAGACTGGTCCAAGGCCGAGCCAGCGATGGCGCCTGCCTACCGCGCCATCAGCGGCATGGGCAGTGTTGAAGAGATTACCCAGCGTGCATTGACGGCCCTGGCAGGTTGAGCTTCAGGCCGGGCTTGAACGCAGGGCGTAAACCTTGCCCGCGGAGAACAGGTATTCAACCCGCATGACGGCGGCGCCCTTTTCACCCGTGAAAGTAAAGCCAAGCATGGCCACCATGTCGCCCGGCTTGATCTCTGCCACATTCCAGGCCAGCATACGGCTCAGCGGTGCCAACTCGATCTCCCAGCGCTTGTCCTGACGTTTGGGCACAACGGCTCTGCTGAGCAGCGCTCTGCCGTCCACCGGCGCGGTTTGCGCAGGCAGTGTGCGGCGTACCAGGTCAGCAGGCAGCTTGAGACCCGAAGGCACATCGATGTCAAGTTCAACATGCGGGTTTTGCCAGACCGATTTGACGACTTTGCCTTCCAGGTAAATCGGCCGGTCCTGGTCAAAACTGCTCCAGCCATGGTGGGCGAGCCCTGGCTGGCCAATGCCCAGTGCAGGCAACAGCACTGAGCTTTTCAATACGTCACGTCGTTTCATTGCAAACTCCGTTAAAAACCTACGTTAAATATAGGCAATCCAGCGACCACAAGCCAGCACTGCCAACCAGATCAAACTCGACAACACCATCTGCAGGCGGGCCACGCCGTCCAGCCTTCCCAGTGAGTCACGCCCGTGAAACCAAGCGGCATTGCAAGCTGCCAGCATCAAAAGCACCATCTTCAGGGTAAAAGCCCGATTCGTCAAAAGCTCGGTCGCCCGCGACGCAAACATCAGCAAACCCGATGCAGCGGCGAGTGAAAAGCCGACGCAGGCAATGCCCAGACTCAGACTTGCCAGCGCTTTGACATCAATCGCTGCGCCGCGGCCAAACACCCGCATTTCAAGCAACACGAGATTACCAAGAAGCATGGCAATGCCGCAAATATGCAGAATCTCCAGGGCCGGGTAAGCCCAGACACTGGACGAGAGGCCTGCGAAAAAGTTCATGGTTGGATGTTCATCAGCTCTAGCATCAAGGCGATTCGCGCTTTGACCGGACTCAAACCCTCACTTACAGGAAAAACATCGTCTGACCTGGCAAATACACGCCCCTGTGCACATCGCGTGGTGCGCACGATGCGAAGACCCAGCGCCTGTGCTCTGAGCAAAGCCGCTTCAAGCGCCTGATGAACCGTGCCATTGCCTGTGCCCGCGACCACCAGACCGCGCACACCGGAGCTTGCCATCAGGTCAACCAGTTCGCCGCCAGCACCCGTGTAATTCATGACCACTTCAACCCTCGGCCAAGCCAGAGATGACTTCAACAATCCTATCCTTTCGGGAGCAGACTGCACAATTAATTCATGGCTTGCAGGCCAATTTTTTAACAATCTGAGGCTGTTCTCCTCAACATAGCCGATCGGACCGCCATCGCCAGATGAAAACGCATCAAGCCGATAGGTATGTGACTTTTGGACATCCACAGCGGCATGAACAACGCCGGCGCAGACGACCACCACGCCCTGAGCATTCGGGCTGCGGGCTACCGTGATGGCATCCAGAATATTTTGCGGTCCGTCGGGTGCCAGCGCGTCGGCTGGACGCATGGCGCATGTCAAAACGACGGGCTTTGAAGGGCTTAGAAGCGCCTGCAAGAAATAGGCGGTTTCTTCCAGCGTGTCGGTTCCGTGAGTAATCACCACGGCCTCTACATCGTCCAGCGCCAGATGATGTTGAACGCGCTCAGCCAGCGCGACCCAGAGCGCAAAGCTCATGTCCTTGCTGTCCGTTTGTGCCACCTGTTCCATCACCAAATTCCCACGGCTCAAGGCGGGAATGGCCTCAACCAGCTGACTCACACCCACCTGACCGGCTGTGTAATTGATGTTGTCAGTCGCAGATCCAACACCTGAAGAGGTACCGGCGATGGTGCCGCCAGTGCCCAAAATCAACACTTTTTGATGTTGCATGTCCTGATCACTCAAAAAATACTTGCAATTGCTGCAAAACTGGTTAAAAATACAGTTACTGGTTATTAAAACAGTTCACCAAGAAAACCTTGACTGAAAGATTTGCAAACATGAGCACCTTGAATCACTTTTCCAAACTATCGTCAAATGTATCGCCTGATGGCCCCAGGTTGACGGCACGCCAGCAACAGATCTTTGAACTGATACAGCGGGCTATCGCTACCACAGGCTCACCTCCTACCCGTGCTGAAATCGCGACCGAACTGGGTTTCAAGTCGGCCAATGCCGCCGAAGAACACCTGCAAGCCCTGGCCCGCAAGGGCGTGATTGAGCTCGTGAGCGGCACCTCGCGTGGTATCCGCCTGCGCTCAGGCGACATGCGCAGCGTGAATGAATCGCGTCTGCATCAGTTTTCCCTGCCGTTGCAAAGCCTGGCCCAACTCGTCCTGCCTCTGGTGGGACGAGTTGCTGCTGGCAGCCCGATTCTTGCGCAGGAACACATTGAGCAAAGCTATACCTTCGGTGCTGACATGTTTGAAAAAAAGCCCGACTATCTGCTCAAAGTACGTGGTATGAGCATGCGCGATGTTGGCATCATGGACGGCGACTTGCTGGCCGTGAAGCAGGCAAGCGAGGCAAAAAATGGACAAATTGTGGTGGCCCGCCTGGGCGATGAAGTCACGGTCAAACGCTTTCGCCGCACCCAAGACCTCATCGAACTGTTGCCAGAAAACCCTGACTTCAAAACCATCATCGTCGAGCCCGGCGAGCATTTTGTGCTTGAGGGCCTTGCTGTCGGTTTGATTCGCAGCACCTTCAGCAGCTGAAAATCGTCTATATCCAAAGCCAATTCGGGAGTTAATCATGGGAATCGCCAGCTTTTCACCTTCGCTATAAGTGCTCCGCTCGGGTTCGTCCGGCTTGTCAATGGTCCTTGCCCCGGTTCAGGCTTTGGCGGCATTTTTTATGCCTGTTCAAGCTGCTCACGCCAGTCATCGTCCGCTCTTTCACATGCCTTCGCAGCGTCTGGCAAGCACGCAAAACATCATTCAATCCACCCGCACCGTGGCTCACACAGCCACTGGCGAACGGCCAGTCAGCCGTTTAAAAGTCATGCGCGAATTTGAACCCGGCATGGCGCGTTCGCAATCTGGTCGCATGGCGATTTCCGGGCGCATGTCCGATGTGTGTGCCGAACTGGATCGAATCGCACAAAAAGAGACTGCCCCGTCTTAAAGAATCCATGGTCACATGCCCACGGGCAGGCGATCCTTGGCAAAAATGATCACAAAACAGCCAAAACAGGCAGTCAACGCCGGAAAACTTGCAGGCACAATATTGGCATGAATATTGTTATCCTCGACGACTACCAAGATGCAGTGCGAAAGCTCGCATGCGCCTCCAAACTTGACGCCTACACAGCCAAGGTCTACACCAACACCGTGAAGGGCATCGGGCAACTCTCGGTCAGGTTAAAAGACGCCGATGTGATCGTGCTGATCCGTGAAAGAACACAGCTCAGTCGCCAGCTGATTGAGAAGCTGCCCAAACTCAAAATGATTGCCCAAACCGGGCGCGTCGGCAGCCACATTGACATTGCCGCCTGCACCGAGCGCGGTGTGGTCGTGGCTGAAGGTATTGGTTCTCCGGTTGCGCCGGCCGAATTGACCTGGGCTCTCATCATGGCGGCAACGCGCCGGATTCCCCAATATGTGGCCCACCTCAAGCACGGCGCCTGGCAACAGGCCGGGCTGAAATCAGCCTCCATGCCTGTTAATTTTGGCATTGGAACTGTCCTCAAAGGCAAAACCCTGGGTATCTGGAGTTACGGGAAGATTGGCCAAATCCTGGCCGGCTATGGACGTGCTTTTGGCATGCGTGTGCTGATTTGGGGGCGCGATGCCTCCAGAGAAAAAGCGTTCGCAGATGGTTTTGAAGTGGCCAGCTCACAGGCCGAATTTTTTGCGCAAAGCGACGTTTTGAGCCTGCATCTCCGATTGAATGAAGACACGCGCGGAATTGTCACGCTCGACGATCTGTCCCGCATGAAACCGACCGCCTTGCTCGTGAACACATCGCGTGCCGAACTCATAGAGCCCGAAGCACTGATTGCGGGGCTCAATCGTGGACGACCCGGCCTTGCGGCGGTCGATGTTTTTGAATCCGAGCCAATTTTGCAGGGGCACGCCCTGCTCAGGCTGGAAAACTGCATTTGCACCCCGCACATTGGCTATGTTGAGCAAGACAGCTACGAAATGTATTTCAGTGCTGCTTTTGACAATGTGATCAACTTCATCAAAGGGACACCGACCAACATCGTCAATCCGGGTGCGTTGCAAGTCAGGCGTTAAGCAACATACCCAGCCTCGTTGCCAGGCTTTTGGTGGTTGGCGTGTTGCATTTGTCGCACGAACTGGTCGCGAGACCTTCTCGCTTGCATCTGGTGCTGCATCAACAGCGTCAAAGCTGTTGGTCAAAGACGCGGGCATGGCCTGCGTAATAATCCTGTCTCATGAACCCTCTCTACAAAACTGTTGGCATCGTCGGCACAGGCGCCATGGGCCGAGGCATTGCTCAAATTGCAGCGCAGGCCGGTAGCGTCGTCAAGCTGTTCGATCTGCAGCCAGATGCCAGCCAGAAAGCCAAAACCGAGCTGGCGGCGCAGTGGGACAAGATGGTCGCCAAAAACAGGCTCGACAGCCCCACTGCTGAAGCCCACAAAACCCGCGTCTTGCCAGCCGCCACCTTGGCTGAACTGGCTGATTGCGACCTGATTATTGAGGCGGTCGTCGAGCGATTGGATGTCAAGCAAACCCTGTTTGCCGAGCTCGAAAGCCTTGTTTTGCCGCAATGCGTGCTGGTCACCAACACGTCGTCGCTGTCTGTGACCGCCATTGCCGCAAAACTCAAGAACCCACAGCGTTTTGCGGGCTACCACTTCTTTAACCCAGTGCCTTTGATGAAGGTCGTCGAGGTGATTGCCGGGCTGAAAACCGATACCGCCGTCTGTGCGCAGCTTTCTGGCTACGCCAAAGAGATGGGCCACACCGCCGTGCTGGCACAAGACACACCCGGCTTTATCGTCAACCACGCAGGCCGAGGCTACGGCACTGAAGCGCTGCGAATCGTCGGCGAAGGCATTGCAGACTTTGCCACGATTGACCGCATTTTGCGCGACCAGGTCGGCTTCAAGCTCGGCCCCTTTGAACTGATGGACCTGACCGCGCTGGATGTCTCGCACCCGGTGATGGAGTCGGTCTACCACCAGTACTACGAAGAAGCACGCTACCGCCCCAGCGTCATCACCGCGCAGCGCCTGGCAGGGGGCATGCTGGGTCGCAAAACCGGAGAAGGGTTTTACAAATATGACGCCGGTGTCATGCAGATCGCCCCTGAGGCGCCTGTGCCCGACGTCGCTGAGATGCCGCCGATCTGGGTTTCTCCCAGAGCCTCTCGCCGGTCAGAGCTGTTGCAGCTGCTCAAAGACCTTGGCGCCAAGATTGAAACGGGCGCCTCCGCCTCCCCCAAAGCGCTGACTCTGGTCGCGCCGCTCGGCTTTGACATCACCACCGTTGCCGTGGTGGAACGGTTGGACCCTGCCCGCACCATTGGCATCGACATGCTGATCGACGATGGCGCGACCAAACGCCGCGTGCTGGCCACCAATCCTGCCACCCGCACCGACATGCGGGATGCGGCGCACGCCCTGTTTGCACGCGACGGCAAGGCCGTCAGCGTCATACGCGACAGCGGCGGCTTTGTCACCCAGCGCGTGGTGGCCACCATCGTCAACATTGCCAGCGACATTTGCCAGCAAGGCATTTGCAGCCCCAAAGATTTAGAGACTGCCGTCACGCTTGGCCTGAGCTACCCGCTGGGCCCCTTGGCGATGGGTGACCGTTATGGCCCGACAAACATCCTGGAAGTGCTCTTCAACATGCAAACCGTCTATGGTGACCAGCGCTACCGCCCTTCCCCGTGGCTGCGCCGCCGGGGTGCCATCGGTTTGAGTTTGATGCACGAAGAAAGTTAGCATGCCAAGCGCACTCAACAGCACGAGCGAAGGCCAGACGCTGATCCTGACCATCAGCAACCCCGCGTTTAAAAACGCACTCAGCCCGGAAATTTACGCAGCTGGCATTGAGGCGCTCAATGCCGCCGAGACCAACCCTGAGATACGCAGCGTCATCATCACCGGCGAAGGCAGCGCTTTTTGCGCTGGCGGCAATTTGCAGCGTTTGCTGGCCAATCGCGCGCAAGCCAAGAGCGTGCAGGCGCAAAGCATCGACGGGCTGCACAGCTGGATCGACTCCATCCACACCTACCCCAAGCCCGTGATCGCCGCCGTAGAAGGCGCAGCCGCAGGGGCGGGCTTTTCACTGGCGCTGGCTTGCGACTTTTGTGTGGCGGCCGACAACGCGGTGTTCGTCATGTCGTACAGCACGGTCGGTTTGTCGCCCGATGGCGGCGGCAGCTGGGCCCTGGCCAGGGCATTGCCGCGCCAACTGGCCAACCAATTGATGATGTGCGGCGACCGCATCAGCGCGCAGCGCCTGCATGACTTCGGGCTGGTCAATCAGGTGTGCAGCAGCGGCAGCGCCCTGCGTGAAGCGCTCTTGCTGGCAGCGCGGCTCAATGCGCGCCCTGCCAATGCACTGGGCAGCATCAAAGAACTGGTCAACGGTGCTGCCAGCAGCTCGCTCAGCCAGCACCTGAACGATGAGCGCGACCATTTTGTGCAGAACCTGCACCACGCCAATGGCGGTGAGGGCATTCAGGCCTTCCTGGAAAAGCGCCCCCCCAACTACCGCTGAGCAAAACGGTTGTTCGCCAAAGGGCTGCCAACAAAGCAGGCCCCCGAAAATCATAGCCAAGCCGCATACAACCCAACCCGAGACATCGCCATGAAAAGACGCACCCTGCTGCGATCAGCCCCCGCCCTTGTCTGCGCACCCAGCCTGGTGCTGGCCCAATCTGCCGGCGCCACCTACCCCTCCAAACCGATCCGCTACATCGTGCCTGTGGCTGCTGGGGGCGGCAGCGACACGGTGGGCCGCACCGTTACCGAGCGCTGGGGCAACCAGCTCAAGCAAAGCTTTATTGTTGACAACCAGAGCGGCGGCGGCGGTGTAATCGCCGCCCAGGCCACAGCCCGCGCCGCGCCGGACGGCTACACGCTGATGCAGGGCTATGTCGCCACCCACGGCACCAGCCCCGCCACGCGCAAGCTGCCGTATGACGCGATCAAAGACTTCACGCCGATAGGCATGATTGGCGCGACGCCGAATGTGCTGGTCGTCAACAGTGCGCTGCCGGTCAAAACGGTCAAAGAGTTTGTCGAGTACCTGCGCAAAAACCCGGGCAAGGTCAGCTATGGCTCGGCGGGTCAGGGCTCCCTGACGCACCTGACGATGGAGCTGTTCAAGCAGCAGGTCAACTCCTTCATGGTGCACATCCCGTACCGGGGCATTGCCCCAGCGTTCACCGACCTGATGGGCGGCCAAACCCAGGCCATGTTCCCCGGCTTGGCCGCTGCCGTGCCGCACATTCGCTCAGGCCGGGTGCGGCCGCTGGCGGTCACGGGTTTGAAGCGCCACCCCCAGTTCAAAGACCTGCCGACGCTGGATGAATCCGGCTTCAAAGGTTTTGATGCGCAGCAGTGGTACGGCGTGGTGGGGCCAGCGGGCCTACCCGCCCCCATCGTCAACTTACTCAACGAGTCACTGGCCGTGGTGCTGCGCGCGCCCGATCTGCGCGACAAGCTGTCGGTCGAGGCGATTGAACCGATGGTGATGCAGCCCGAGCAGTTCGCCGCCTTCATCAAGGCCGACATCGACCGATGGACGCAATTGGCCAAAGACAGAAATATCGCGCTGGAATGACCCCAAAAACATCCCATCGTCCGAAAACAGCTCAAAAAAGTCACCAAATACGGCTCCAGCCCAAGTAATACGCGAATAACATGCTCCTGAATTTATAGCGTTTCCCCAGCGTAATCTCATTTCCTTTTCACTTTCATCCTTAACCTTACTCAAAACCATGGCCCGTAACACCCAAGTCACCGCCGATCACAATGCCCCGCCCGTCACCCAAACCCTGGCCACCTTTGTCGCCACGCACCCGTCCAAAGGCTGGAGCGACGCGGTCGACCACGAGGCGCACCGCACTTTCATGAACTGGCTGGGCTGCGCCGTGGGTGCCGCACACCATGAGGCGGCTGATGCAGCCCTGGCTGCCGTCAACATGCTGCAACCCGCCCCGCAAGCCAGCGTGCTGGGCCGCCGCGAGAAGGTGGACATGGCCAGCGCAGCGCTGCTCAATGGCATCACATCGCACACTTTTGACTTTGACGACACCCACCTCAAAACCATCATCCACCCAGCCGGGCCGGTTGCATCTGCCGTTTTGGCCATGGCCGAGCACCTGGGCCATTCGGGCCGCGAGCTCATCGACGCACTGGTGATTGGCATCGACGTGTCATGCCGCGTTGGCAACGCCATGTACCCTGACCATTACGACCGCGGCTGGCACATCACCGGCTCCACCGGCACGCTGGGCGCAGCGGCGGCCTGCGCGCGCCTGCTCAAGCTCGATGTGCAGCAAACCGCCATGGCGCTGGGCATTGCCGCATCGCAGCCCATTGGCATGCGCGAGCAGTTTGGCACCATGACCAAGCCCTTTCACCCCGGCGGCGCAGCGCGTGCGGGCCTGGTGTCGGCCCTGCTGGCCAGCAAAGGTTTTACCGCCAGCCCCAAGGCCCTGGAAGCCCCGCGCGGCATGATGCAAACCATCTCCACCAAAAATACCTGGGACGAGATCACCGACGAGCTGGGCCAGCGTTTTGAGATCTCGTTTAACAGCTACAAACCGTTTGCCTGCGGCATCGTGATTCACCCCAGCATTGATGCCTGCGCCCAGTTGCGCAAACAGGGCGTCACGCCTGACCAGATCGAACGCATTGAGCTGAAAGTGCATTCACTGGTCCTGGAACTCACCGGCAAAAAAGAACCGCAAGACGGCCTGCAAGCCAAGTTCAGCGTGTACCACGGCTGCGCTGCCGGCTTGACGTTTGGCTATGCGGCTGAAGACGAATTTTCAGACGCGGTGGTGACCCGGCCCGACATGGTGGCGCTGCGCCGCAAGGTGGTGGCCACGGTCGATGACTCGATTGACGAAGCCAGCGCCGATGTGACCGCCGTTCTGCTCGATGGCCGCCGCGTGCATGTGTTTGTCGAGCACGCGATTGGCTCACTTCAAAACCCCATGACCGATGCGCAGCTGGAAGCCAAATTCCAGGGCCTGTCCGACCCGGTGTTGAGCGCTGGCCGGACGCGTGAACTGATCAACGCCTGCTGGGGCGTTGGCGACGCAGCCCATGTCAAAGCGCTGGTCGCGCTGGCGGTGCCCGGACATCCATAACATGACACGCGCCAACATCGTCATCCTGGGCGACCTGGAACAAGGTCTGCGCCGCTGGTCAGGAAGCTGTCATTGAATTGTCCAGCCCGGCGGGCAGACACCCAAGCGACATCGCCACCCGGCGGCGTCTGGCGCTAAAGCGACAATGGGTCTTAAACTGCAAAGGTGCAACACCACCCCGACATGGACGACCCGATTCTTACCATCGAAGAACGCGAAGCGATCAATGCTGGGCGCTGGTTCTCGTCCTTGTCGCCGTCGCTGCGCCATGACATCTTGCGCTGTGCCTATGTCAAACGGTTTCGAGACGGTGACCTGATTGCCGCCCGGGGCGACCCCCCCGAGGAATGGGTCGCCTGCGCCAAAGGTGCGGTGCGTGTCAGCTCCACCTCCATATCAGGCAAGCAGATCACCCTGACCTATGTCGAGCCGGGCATCTGGTTTGGCGATGTGGCGATCTTTGACGGCGACCGGCGCACCCACGACGCCTATGCCCACGGCGAGACCACTATTTTGTGTGTCGCCAAAGCCGACTTTCGCAAAATCTTGGCCACCCATGTCGAACTGTACGAAGCCATGCTGCGTCTGCATGCCCGCCGCATTCGACAGCTGTTTGGCCTGGTCGAGGACTTGAACACCCTGCCCCTGCGCGCGCGCTTGGCCAAGCAGCTGCTGCACCTGGCGCGCAGCTACGGCGTGCCCAGTTTGTCAAACAATGCCGAGGTGCGCATTGGCCTGCAATTGGCACAAGAAGAGCTGGCGCAACTGCTGGGCGCGTCGCGCCAGCGCGTCAACCAGGAGCTCAAAGCGATGGAGCGTGAGGACGCTATTCGCATTGAAACCGCGGGCCTGGTGGTGCGCAGCCGTGAGGCGCTGCTGCGCATTTCAGAAACCGATCTTGAGAAAACTTAAGCGTTCTAAAACATGAGCAACTTCGACCATTTTGTCGGCACACGCGGCGTCACGGCGCAGCACGCTTTTGACATCGGCGCTTTGACGACCTACCTCGACCAGCACCTGCCAGGCTTCAAAGGCCCGTTGCAGGTTGAAATTTTCAAAGGCGGCCAGTCCAACCCAACTTACAAGCTCATCACGCCCAGTCAGTCGTATGTGATGCGCGCCAAGCCCGGCCCGGTGGCCAAGCTGCTGCCCTCAGCCCATGCGGTCGAGCGTGAGTTCAAGGTCATGCGCGGGCTGCAGGGCACCGCTGTGCCGGTGGCCAAAATGCATTGCCTGTGCGAGGACGAAGCCATCATTGGCCGCATGTTTTACGTGATGGAATTCGTTGCAGGCCGGGTGCTGTGGGACCAGTCCCTGCCCGGCATGACCAAGGCGCAGCGCGGCGAGATTTATGACGAGATGAACCGCGTCATCAGCGCCCTGCACAGCGTCAAGTTTGCTGAACGCGGGCTGGCTGACTATGGCAAACCCGGCAATTATTTTGAGCGCCAGATCGGCCGCTGGAGCAAGCAGTACAACGCCTCCATCACCCGACCCATCCCCGAGATGGACCAGCTCATGGCCTGGCTGCCGGCCAATATCCCGCTGACGGCGCGCGACGAAGCCATGACCAGCATCGTGCATGGCGACTTCAGGCTCGACAACCTGATGTTTCACCCTAACGAACCACGCGTGCTGGCGGTGCTGGACTGGGAGCTGTCAACCCTTGGCCATCCGCTGGCTGACTTCAGCTATCACTGCATGGCCTGGCACATTCCACCCGGTACGTTTCGCGGCATCGGTGGGCTGGACATCGCGGCGCTGGGCATACCGACGGAGGCGCAGTACATCGCCACCTATTGCGAACGCACCGGCATCACCACACCCGAGGCGCTCAAGGCGGACTGGAACTTTTACCTTGCGTACAACCTGTTCCGGCTGGCGGCTATTTTGCAAGGCATTGCCAAGCGGGTCGAGGCTGGAACGGCGTCGAGTGCGCAGGCTGTCAGTTCGGCCGCCGGTGCGCCTGTGCTGGCCAAGATGGCCTGGGGCTTTGCCGTTCAAAGCGGCGCTTGATATTTAGACTTTTTTAGATTTTTTAGATTTTTTAGGAGACAGCATGGATTTCAATTTCACCCCCAAAGTACAACAAATGCAGGCCCGCTTGCTGGCCTTCATGGACGCGCACATTTACCCAAACGAGGCGCGCTTTTTCAAAGAAATTGCCGAGAACCGCGCCAAAGGCAACGCCTGGGTTCCGACGGCCATCATTGAAGAGCTCAAACCCAAGGCCAAAGCGGCTGGCCTGTGGAACCTGTTTTTGCCACATTCGCCGCGCGCGCCCGAAGGCCTGAGCAACCTCGAATACGCACCGCTGTGCGAGATCATGGGCCGGGTGCCCTTTGCGGCCGAAGTGTTCAACTGCTCGGCCCCCGACACTGGCAACATGGAAACCATTGCGCGTTACGGCTCCGAGGCCAACAAAGACCAGTGGCTGGACCCGCTGCTGCGCGGCGAGATTCGTTCGGCGTTTTTGATGACCGAACCCGAGGTTGCTTCGTCAGACGCGACCAACGTGCAATGCCGCATCGAACGGGACGGCGACGACTATGTGCTCAACGGCCTGAAGTGGTGGTCGTCGGGTGCGGGCGACCCACGCTGCGCGATTTACATCGTGATGGGCAAAACCAACCCTGACGCAGGCCGCCACGAGCAGCAGTCGATGATCTTGGTGCCCGCCAACACCCCCGGCATCACCGTGATTCGCCCGCTCACTGTTTTCGGCTACGACGACGCGCCGCACGGCCACATGGAAGTGCGTTTGAAAAACGTTCGTGTGCCCGCTGACAACATGCTGCTGGGCGAGGGCCGCGGCTTTGAGATCGCCCAAGGCCGCCTTGGCCCCGGACGCATCCACCACTGCATGCGCACCATCGGCAGCGCCGAGCGCGCGCTTGAGCTGATGTGCAAACGCCTGACCAGCCGGGTGGCGTTTGGCAAACCCATTGCCAGCCAGTCTGTGTGGCACGAGCGCATTGCCGAGTCCCGCATCATGATCGAGCAGGCCCGCCTGCTGACCCTGAAAGCCGCTTACATGATGGACACGGTCGGCAACAAGGTCGCCAAAGCCGAAATCGCCATGATCAAGGTCGTGGCCCCCAACATGGCCTGCCAGATCATCGACTGGGCCATCCAGGCCCATGGCGGCGGCGGTGTGTCAGACGACTTTCCGCTGGCCTACGCCTACGCGCACCAGCGCACCCTTCGACTGGCCGACGGCCCTGACGAGGTGCACCGCGCATCGATTGCCAAGCTGGAGCTGGCGCGGCACCTGCTGCTGCCCGAAAAGCGCTGACCATCACACACCTCCCGTTGGGTGATAAGGGCCGAGTCCCGAAAGTTGTTGTCTTGGAATAATGTGACCTGAGCAAACGATGCGCTACTCACCGCCAAGGCACCTGCGGCAGCATCGATTTGATCAGGGCATTTGCTTTCACGATGACGTTCTTTGTGTCCGTGTTCGTTTGCCAGTTTGTTTGCGTTTGTCTTTTCGTGTCGCTGGACGGCCAATGCCTTCAACGCCCCACGTCCAAAGTACGGGTTCAGCGCAGATGTCGGCCAACGCTTTGGCTGTAGGACACAGGGGGCAGCCTTTGCCGTCTTGAGACGCACAACAAGTGATGACAGGCGCTCGTCGATCGCGCTTTGGATTTTTGAGCCGTTTAAAGATGTTATTCAGGCCAAAAAGCCAATGAATACAAGGGCAATACGCTCATTAATTCATAGCAAATCAAGCTCACTTGGGCTTCCAGCGCTTGAGCAGCAGCGCATTGCTCATGACGCTGACAGAGCTCATGGCCATGGCAGCACCTGCCAATACCGGGTTCAGAAAGCCCAGTGCGGCGAGCGGTATGCCGGGAGCGTTGTAGGCAAAGGCCCAAAACAGGTTTTGCCTGATTTTGGCAACGGTGCGGGCTGAAATATCAAGGGCGGCGGCCACCAGCAGCGGGTCACCGCGCATCAGCGTGATGCCTGCGGCGTGCATGGCGACGTCGGTTCCGCTGCCCATGGCCATGCCAACGTCTGCCGCGGCCAATGCGGGCGCGTCGTTCACGCCGTCACCCACCATGGCGACTGTCTTGCCACCTTCCTTCAGTTTCACAACCATGGCCACTTTGTCGCCTGGCAGCACCTCGGCCATCACTTCGCCAGCCTCTGGCCGCAAGCCCAGGCGGCGTGCCATGGCCTCGGCCGCGCCCCGGTTGTCTCCTGAAATCATCACGGTTTTGATGCCACGTGCACGCAAGGCGGCCAGCGCCTCTTTCGCACCCGGCTTGGGTAGGTCGCCAAAGGCCATCAGCGCGCGCAGCACCAGGCCAGTGGGCGTGCGCTCGGCCATGGCCGACACGGTCGCGCCCTGCCCTTGCAGTGCTGCGGCCTGGGTGGCCACGGCGCTCATGTCAACTTTCAGCTCAGCCATCCAGCGCAGGCTGCCGATTAAAAAGCTGCGTGCACCCACGCTGCCCTCGGTACCCCGGCCCGGTACCGCGCTGACTTGGGTCGGCAGCTCAATCGCCACTGCTTTTTGTTTGGCGTCATTCACAACGGCTTTGGCCAGCGGGTGTTCGCTGCCGCCTTGCAGGCTGGCGGCGATGCGCTGCACATCTGGCTCGTTCATCTCCGGCAACACGACCCACTCTGTCAGCTTGGGTTGGCCCACGGTCAGCGTGCCGGTTTTGTCAAAGGCCACCACATCGACCTTGTGCGCTATCTCAAGGGCCTGCGCGTCTTTGATCAAAATGCCGTTTTTGGCGGCTACCCCGGTGCCCGCCATGATGGCGGCCGGCGTGGCCAGACCCAGCGCGCAGGGGCAGGCAATGACCAGCACAGCCACCGCATGAATCAGTGCCAGCTCAAACGCATGGCCCGTCAGCCACCAGCCCAGCAGCGTGGCACCTGCAATCACCAGCACCACCGGCACAAACACGGCACTGACCTGGTCCACCAGGCGCTGAATCGGCGCTTTGGCGGCTTGCGCGTCTTCCACCAGCGCAATGATGTGCGCCAGAACGGTGGCGCTGCCCACCGCGCTGACCCGCATCACCACCCGGCCATCACCGTTGATGGAGCCACCCGTCAGCGGGCCGCCGATGTCTTTGGTGACCGGCAGCGGCTCGCCTGTCAGCATGGCCTCATCGACCTGGGTGTGGCCTTCCAGCAGCGTGCCATCGACGGGGAATCTTTCGCCGGGCTTGACGACCAACTGGTCATTCACCAGCACTTCAGCCACCGGGACATCAAACTCGCCGTCAGCACCCAGCACATGCGCCATGTCGGGCCGCAGTGCATGCAGCGCCCTGATGGCCGATGTGGTTTGCCGCTTGGCGCGTGCCTCCAGCCATTTGCCCAGCAGCACCAGTGTGATGACGATGGCCGAGCCTTCAAAGTACAGGTGCAGCATGTCACCGGATTCAGCCGTCAGCCACAGCCACATCGACAGCGCCCAACCGGCCGTGGTGCCCAGCGCCACCAGCAGGTCCATGTTGCCCGTCATGGCTTTGACGGCGCCCCAGGCGACTTTGTAAAAGCGTGCGCCCAGCACAAACTGCACTGGCGTCGCCAGTAAAAACTGCCACAGTGGCGGCAGCATCCAGTGCTTGCCAAACAACTCGGCCAACATGGGTAACACCAGCGGCAGCGACAGGGCCAGCCCCATACCCACCGGCATAAAACCAGCCCAGGGCGACAGGTCTGGCGCGTCAATGGCGGCGCTGGCGGCACGCGGCTCGTAGCCTGCATCACGCACAGCGCGGCGCAAACGTGCTGGCATCTGATCGCCAGGCGCATAGACAATGCGAGCAGATTCGGTGGCCAGATTCACCGCGACAGTTTGCACGCCGGGTACTTTTTTCAGGGCTCTTTCAACCCGGGCCACGCACGACGCGCAGGTCATGCCGCCAATGCCAATGTCGAGCGGGGCGGCGGATGTCGGGGGTATTGCGGCAGTGGTCATGGTCATAGCCTCATCCTTCCCATGTTGGCAAGGTAAAGCATTGATGCACATCAAGCTGACAGCGAAGAATAGCGTATGCGAGGCGCTTGACCTTCCCGAGGTGGCAAGGTTCAAGCTATGCTTTTACATGTCGACCTTTTAACTCATACACAGGAATTTCACATGATGCAGACATTTACCGTCACCGGCATGACCTGCGGCCACTGCGAAAAAGCCGTGACCCGCGCCGTCAAGCAGCTTGACCCGCAGGCCGAGGTCACGATAGACCGCACTGCCAACAAGGTGCAAGTGCAGTCCAGCCAGACCCGCGAGAAGTTGAGCCAGGCCATCGCCGAAGAGGGCTACGCCGTTGCGGCATGAAAACCACGGCACACGCACTTTTACTGGGGTATCGAAGTGCCAGTCGTGCCTGGATGGGACCATCCTCACCTTAAACTGGTTGATCTTGCCAAGAGGGTGGATGTCAACAACCTCAGGATTTGAGAAATTTAAACTCGTAAGTCGTTCCAGACATCTTGCTTGGCGATAAGCCCATCGACGACCTCAAAGCGGTCGATAAATCGTATGTTTTCAAATGGCGTCTCGTCGTTAAAAACGCCACTTAAAGTTCCTGAACAGTAAACGACGGCGCCCTCGCCGGTCCAGCATTCATCTGTCGTTTCAAACGTTTTTTCGATGCTTTTGTAGCGCGATTGTCCCCACTGAACCACTTCATGCAATTGGGTCATTCGCACACCCGTTGGAAAGCACATCGAAAAATGAGGCGCTAAAAACGATTTAGCTTTTTCCAAATTTCTTTCTTGCATCAACATTAAAAAAGAACGCACCAGTTCTGATGCAACGGGTCTGGATGGCCCGCCCTTCGTGAAAACCTTGCTGTCGCGCTGATAGGTGCTGGCTTCATTGACAAAAACAGTCGTTCCAGCGGGAGCGGCTGAAATCACTGAGCGAGCGGCAGTTGCAAGTCTTTGAACCAATCGCTCTTGCACGTCGGTTGGATAACCGGGCAATAAGGTGACTGAGATAACTGGCATTTCTGATTCCTTTTTCAATATGGATGGGCTGACTTTATGCGCAAGTGATCCCGTGCATCCATCAAACGTCTTGATCGTCCACAAAAAACCCGCCGAAGCGGGTCTTTGACGAAACGGCAGACACGCGGTCAACCCATGTGCAAACCACCATTGAGCGAGAAGTCTGCGCCGGTGGCATAGCCGCCTTCTTCAGAAGCGATCCATGAAATGATGGAAGCGATTTCTTCCGGCTGGCCCAGGCGCTTGGCAGGCACACCCGAAACGATTTTTTCCAGCACGTCAGGGCGAATGGCTTTGACCATGTCGGTGCCAATGTAGCCGGGGCTAACGGTGTTGACGGTCACGCCTTTGGCGGCGACTTCTTGAGCCAGCGCCATAGTGAAACCGTGCAAACCGGCCTTGGCTGTTGAGTAGTTGACCTGGCCGAACTGGCCTTTTTGGCCGTTGACCGAGCTGATGTTGATGATGCGGCCAAAGTTGGCGGTGATCATGTCTTCGATCACCTGCTTGGTCACATTGAACATGCTGTTCAGGTTGGTGGAAATCACGGCGTCCCAGTCGGCTTTGCTCATTTTGCGGAACTGGCCGTCGCGCGTGATGCCGGCGTTGTTGACCAGCACGCTGACCGGACCGTGTTCAGCCTTGACCTTGGCGAATGCTGCGACTGTGGATTCCCATTCTCCGACATTGCCGACAGAGGCGTAGAAGGTATGACCAAGGGCTTTTTGCTCGTCAATCCACTTGGCGTGGTCACGTGTGGGGCCGCAGCCGGCAACGACGGTAAAACCGTCTTTGGCCAGGCGCTGGCAGATGGCGGTACCGATGCCGCCCATGCCACCGGTGACGTACGCTATTTTTTTGCTCATGTTTGTGTCCTTGGATATCGAAAGAATATTTGCTATTTAATGAATAGCTGCTAACCCACGTATTTATTGGGCCACACGTGAGTTTTTGCAGAAATCGATAGCAATTTAACCGATTTTCAGCGTTCCACGCATAGGGCAACCCCCATGCCGCCGCCAATACACAAGCTGGCAATGCCCTTTTTGCCACCGCTGCGCACCATCTCGTGCAGCAGGGTGACCAAAATTCGGCAACCTGATGCGCCAATCGGGTGGCCGATGGCAATTGCACCGCCATTGACGTTGACCTTGCTGGTGTCCCAGCCCATTTCGTTGTTCACGGCGCAGGCCTGTGCGGCGAAGGCTTCGTTGATCTCCAGCACGTCAAGGTCGGCGGGCTTCCAGCCAGCGCGAGCCAGCGCTTTGGTGGAGGCTGGCACCGGTCCCATGCCCATGGTGGCAGGGTCCAGGCCGGTGGTGGCGTAGCTGACGATGCGCGCCAAGGGCGTCAAGCCCAGCGCGGCGGCTTTTTTGGCCGTCATGACCATCACGGCAGCGGCGCCGTCGTTCAGGCCCGATGCATTGCCTGCGGTGACGCCGCCAGCTTTGTCAAATGCGGGACGCAGGCCAGCCAATACTTCAGCGTTGGTTTTGCGGTTGATGAATTCGTCTGAAGCAAAAACAATCGGGTCACCCTTTTTTTGCGCAATAGAAAACGGCACGATTTCGTCTTTGAATTTGCCAGCGTCTTGCGCAGCAGCGGCTTTGGTCTGGCTGGCCAGCGCCAATGCGTCTTGCATGTCGCGGGTGATACCGTATTTTTTGGCCACGTTTTCAGCCGTGATGCCCATGTGGTACTGGTTGTAAACGTCCCACAGGCCGTCAACAATCATGCTGTCAACCATCTTCCAGTCACCCATGCGCTGGCCGTCACGCGAGCCGTTGAGCACGTGGGGCGACAAGCTCATCGACTCCTGGCCGCCGGCAATCACGATCTCGCTGTCGCCGGTGGCGACGACCTGCGCGGCCAGCATCACGGCTTTGAGGCCGGAGCCGCAGACGGCGTTGATGGTCAGGCCGGGAATGCTTTGCGGAAAGCCTGCCTTGAGCACGGTTTGGCGCGCTGCGTTTTGGCCCACGCCCGCCGTCAGCACCTGACCCATGATGACTTCGCCAACCAGGTCAGCGCTGAGCTTGGCGCGCTCCAGCACCGCACGGACAACCGCAGCGCCCAACTCAGTGGCGGGCGTTTTGGCCAGCGTGCCGCCAAATTTACCCACGGCGGTCCGGGCGGCTGAAACGATAACGATGTCTTCCATGATGACTTTCCTTTTGATGAAATTAGAGTGAAAAATTAAGCTTTTGCCTTGACGTAACGGCCTGGCGCAGGCTCGATGACTTTGTGCTTGCGGCTGCCATAGGTTTTGGGGGCAGCAAGCTGCTTGCCCGCATGCGCTTTGAGCCAGCCTGACCAGTCTGTCCACCAGCTGCCCGGATGCTCGGTGGCGGTTTTCAGCCAATCGCTTTGCGCAGCAGGAAATTGGTTGGCGGGCAGCTTGTCATTTGTCCAGAAGCTGCGTTTGTTTTTGGCTGGCGGGTTGATGACACCCGCAATATGGCCTGAAGCACCCATCACGAAACGCTTTTTACCGCGCAGGTGCTGGGTCGACGCGTACGCTCCGCCAATCGGCACAATGTGGTCTTCACGCGAGCCGTACACATAGGTGGGCATGTCGAGCTTGCTCAGGTCGATTTTTTGGCCACACACCGTCAGTTGGCCCGGGCTGATGAGCTTGTTTTCAAAATAGGTGTTGCGCAGATACCAGGCGTAAAACGGGCCCGGCAAATTGG
The DNA here is from genome assembly GCA_947478725.1 of Comamonadaceae bacterium. Taxonomy (GTDB): domain Bacteria; phylum Pseudomonadota; class Gammaproteobacteria; order Burkholderiales; family Burkholderiaceae_C; genus Polaromonas. Next base: position 44,702 of record CANJWZ010000014.1, on the reverse strand, counting down.
TGGAGTCGCTGTTCCAATAAAGCAAATCAAACGGTGGGGGTGTTTCGCCCTTCAGGTAGTTGCCGACCACGTAGTTCCACACCAGGTCGTTGGGCCGCAAAAAACTGAAGGTTGAGGCCAGGTCTTGCCCCTTGAGCAAGCCGCCACCGCCCATTTCCTGTTCGCGGTAAGCCACCGACTGCTCGTCAATAAAAATATCCAGAATTCCCGTGTCGGTGAAATCAAGCAGAGATGTGAGCAGTGTCAGACTCGCAGCGGGTTTTTCCCCGCGTGCAGCAAGCACGCTGAGGGCGGTCGCCAAAATCGTGCCCCCGACGCAAAAGCCCAGCGTGTTGATGGTTTTGGCAGCGGTGATGTCCTGAACCATCTTGATGGCCTTGATGGCAGCGTTTTCAATGTAGTCGTCCCAGGTTTTACTGCGCATCGACTCATCCGGGTTGCGCCAGCTGACCACAAAGGTGCGGTGACCTTGCGCCACTGCGTAGCGGATCAAAGAGTTTTCAGGTTGCAAGTCAAGAATGTAAAACTTGTTGATACAGGGAGGCACCAGCAGAAACGGCTTTTCATGGACTGTTTTGGTCAGCGGCTTGTATTCAAGCAACTGGAAAAATTCGTTTTCAAACACCACCGCGCCTTCAGTGGTGGCGACGTTCTTGCCGACCTCAAACTGGCTCTCGTCGGTCATCGACACATGACCTTGCCGCATGTCGTGGAGCAGGTTTTGTATGCCCTTGCCGATGCTTTCGCCGTTGGTATCGATGGCTTTTTTAATCGCGTCGGCGTTGAGCGGCAGGAAGTTGCTGGGAGCCATGGCCGCAAGAGACTGCTCCACTGCAAAGCGCACACGGGCTTTGGTTTTGTCGTCGCCCACCACGGCATCTGCCATGGCGCTCAAGGCTTTGGCGTTCAGCAGGTAAGTGGCAGCTGAAAATTTGGACGCCGGGTTGTCGTTCCACGCCGGGGTTGAAAATCGGCGGTCTGGCGCGGGCGCGACGGCGGTGCCGGCTTGCAGTGACTGGTTCCACAGCGCAGTGGCATCGTCGATGTAACTTTGCTGGATGCTTTGCAGCTTGGCGAGGTCAAACTGCACGGGGCTGGCGGGTGTGCCTGCTGGCTGCTGCACCATGCCTTTGAAGGCCTCTTGCATCTGGGTGGCCGCTTTTTGCCAGTTTGCGTCAAAATTCATGGTGTTCCCGGGTTGATGGGCTGCAGGCCACGCCCAGCAGCTGTTGATGCTCTTATTTTGGCAGTATTTGGCTCGTGTTTTCTAAATAGCGGCGCTCACTAGACGCCTCAACGGATTTTTTTATGTATTTGGTTGTTATTGCCTGGATTTATGTGGTGCTCATGATGAGCGTGGCCGAGGCCACCAACACCAATGGGACGCTGCTTGGTGCCGTTGTGACCTTTTTTCTTTATGGTGTTGGGCCAGCGGCGCTGGTGGCTTATTTGATGGGCACGCCCGCGCGCAAGAAAGCGATCAAAAAACGGGAGGCCGAAGAACGCGCCGCGCACCTGGCAGCACAGACTGCACCGGACCCGGCCAGCACGCCTGTTACCCCACCCCCACCCTAGGGCCTCAGGCCGTCAGGCTGTTTTTTGCAGTCGCGCCGTGTCGCCATCGTGCTTCAAACACAAGTCGCGTGTCAGTTGCACCAAAAAACGGCTCAATCGCGTGGCCGGCCTGGCTTTGGGCACGGCCACACACAAGCGGTTACGGACCAGCGGTGCGTAAGTCTCGGCCGTGAAAGGCGGCTTGTCATGTGTCCATTCGCGTATCGCGCTGACCGGCAGCACGGTCGCCGCCACCCCCCGCTCAACCAGCGACAGCACGGTTTTGATCGAGTCGATCTCTGCCACCACCTTCAGAGCATATCCGTGTGCATGGGCCAGCAATGCCAGGCCGGCATCGGTCGGCTCTGCGCCTCTGCCGTTGCGGTTGAGCAAGCGCTGGCCGGTCTCAAGCTCCAGCGCGGCGACCTGCTGGCTGAGCGCGGGTGGGACATCATCAGTGCGGTTGCAGCCTTGCTGAAGCTGCCCGCCTCCACCACGGCGACGAAGCATTCAAGACGGTGCCGCTTGATGGCATTCTCCTGGGGCGGTGTTCGATCAGCTCATCGTGTTGGTGATTCAAATAGCTGATATTTGTATGTCGGCCAGCAAAAAGGGGCAGCGCCGTCAACATACACTCCAACACCATGACATCTCCTGTACTGACCTTTAACCCCCAACCGTCACGCCCCGCCCTGCGCCTGCCCGCAGGCGCTTGCGACAGCCACGTGCATGTGTTTGGGCCTGCGGCGCGCTTTCCTTTTGCTGTCACGCGTAACTTCACCCCCGCTGACGCCCCCAAAGAAACCCTGTTTGCGCTGCACCGGCAGCTGGGCATTTCGCGCTGCGTGATGGTTCAGTCAGCGGTGCATGGTTTTGACAATTCAGCGGTGGAAGACGCCATTGCAGCGGGTGGCGGCCACTACCTGGGCGTGGCGCTGGCACCGCATGATGTGCCCGATGTAGAACTGGCGCGCCTGAAAGCGGCCGGGTTTCGCGGCGTGCGTTTCAATTTCATGAAGCATCTCGGGCAAGGCGCATCAGCGCAGCAGGTGCTTGCCCTGACGCAACGCCTGGCCCCGCAGGGCATGCATCTGCAGGTGCACTTTGACAGCAGCTTGATTCATGAGCTGGCGCCTGTCCTGCTAGGCTCGGCCGTGCCTGTCGTGATAGACCATATGGCGCGGGTCGATGCAACGCAGGGCGCTGACCATGCCGACTTTCGTGCCCTGTGCCAGCTGATGCAAGACCCGCGTTTTTATGTCAAGGTCAGTGGTGCAGACCGGATTGACGCGGCACCGCCGTATGCGCTCGGCGCGGCACTGGCACGGCAACTGGTGCAATCATTTCCCGATCGTTGCTTTTGGGGCACCGACTGGCCACACCCCAACCATACCCATGTGCCGGACGATGGCGCACTGGTTGACTTGCTGGACAGCATTGCACCCACCACCGACTTACTGAACAAGCTGCTGGTCCACAATCCGCAGCGCTTTTATGGGTTTTCAGCATGACAGGACGTTTACAGGGTAAGGTCGCCTTGATCACCGGCGCAGGCTCGGTCGGCCCTGGTTGGGGCAATGGCCGAGCGATAGCCGTGCGTTTTGCCCAGGAAGGCGCCAAAGTATTCGCTTTAGACCGCGACGCCGAACGCATGCAGGAAACGGTGCAGCTGGTCAAAGACGCGGGCGGCGAGATTGACATCGCCACCTGCGACGTGACGCAATCTGACGCCATCGCAGCAGTGGTGGCCGGCTGCATGGCACGCTTTGGACGCATTGACATTCTGGTGAACAACGTGGGCGGTTCGGCTGCCGGTGGGCCGGTTGAGATGTCTGAAGAAGTCTGGGACGCACAGCTCGACCACAACCTGAAAAGCGTCTTTCTGACCTGCAAGCACGTGCTGCCAATCATGGACCAACAAGCCGCTGGCGCTATCGTCAACATCGCATCAACATCGGGTACCCGCTGGACAGGCTCGGCCCAGGTGGCCTATGCCTCCACCAAGGCCGGGGTGATCCAGTTTTCACGCGTGGTGGCGGTGCAGTACGCCAAGAAAGGCATACGCGTGAACACCGTTGTGCCGGGCCAGCTCTATACACCGATGGTGGATGTGCGCCTGGCCAAGCAGCGCACCGGCGGCGATGTATCGGCCCTGCTGGCGCAGCGTCAGGCGCGCATTCCGCTGCCGTTCATGGGCGATGGCCGCGATACTGCCAACGCGGCGCTGTTTTTGGCGTCCGATGAAGCCCGATTCATCACCGGCACAGAAATCGTTGTTGACGGCGGTATGTCGGTTCGATGTGATTGACAGGAACAAAGGAAAAACCATGACAAAACGAAACACCTCCCGCAGACAGGCACTCAGCCTGATAGCCGTTGCAGCATTGACCCTGGCAAGCAGCTTGAGCCCGCCTGTGATGGCCCAAGCCAAAGTCACGCGCCTGTTGGTGGCCTTTCCGCCGGGTGGACCGGTTGATTTTGTTGCCCGCACCCTTGGCGAGCAACTGGGCAAAGAGCTCGGCGGACAAGTCATCATTGAAAACAAGGCCGGTGCCAATGGCGCGATAGCCGCAGAGTTCGTTAAAAACGCGCCGGCCGATGGCCACACGATCTGGCTGACCAGCGTTGGCGCGGTGGCCATTAACCCGCCGCTGTATGAAAAACTGCCCTACGACCCGCTGCGTGACCTGGCGCCGATATCGCTGGTCGTCAACAACGTCGAGCTGCTGGTGGTGGGCGCCAGTAATCCGGCCAACACCGGTGCTGAATTCATCGCCAATGCCAAGCTCAAAGCAGGCGGTGCCACCATGGCCTCGTCGGGTACGGGCAGCGTGCCGCATCTGGCGATGGAGTTGCTGGCCGATGTCACCAAGGCCAATTTGGTTCATGTGCCGTACAAAGGCGCGGCGCCAGCCATCACCGATGTGATCGCCGGCCACGTCGATGGTTTTTTTGGCGATATTCCTGGCCTGGTCGGCTTTATCAAGGCCGGCAAGCTCAAGCCGATCGGCATTGCAGCAGCCAAGCGCCACCCGCTTTTGCCAGACGTGAAAACCTTTCAGGAAATGGGCATGCCCGGGGTCGATTCAGACAACTGGTACGCCCTGTTCGCCAGCAAGGCCACACCTGCGCCCGACCTTGAGCGGCTGAACCAGGCGGTCAGGCGCGCGCTTGCCAATGAAGGGGTACGCAGCAAATTGCTGGCATCCGGTGCGGAGCCTTCTGCATCGAGCCAGGCGGAACTGGCCTTGCTGCTTAAAAATGACACCGCCAAATGGGGCAAAGTCATTCGCGACAAAAAAATCAAACCTGAATAACGAACCAGAACAAGCCGCTCATGCGCCCAAACCGAATTACCCCCATCACCCCCGGCACGCGGCCTGAACTGGCCCAGCTCGAAGCAGGCATCACGGCCGAGCGCGGCCGCGTGTCGCTGCTTTACCAGGTGCTGCTGAACAGCCCGCCGCTGGCGCAGGGCTGGGAGCAATTGCTGACCGCCATCCGAAACCGCAGCAGCGTGCCCGCTGACCTGCGTGAAATGGTGATTTTGCGGGTGGCCGTGCTGAACCGTGCGCCTTATGAGTTCGAGGCCCACGTGCCGCATGCGCTCAAAGCTGGTATGTCACAGGCAAAAATAGACGCGCTGCAAGGCGCTGCCGCAACATCAGATATGTTTTCAGCCCAAGAACGCTGCGTGCTGGCCTTGACAGACACCATGACCCGGGACATTGAGGTGCCAGACAGCGTGTTTGACCCGGTCAAAGCCCACTTCAATGACCAGCAACTGGCCGACCTGGTCGCCACCGTGGCGGCTTACAACATGGTGTCGCGCTTTTTAACGGCTTTTCAGATTGGGCATTGACATGGCAGCGACGCCCACCGATGCCCTGCTGGTGCAAGCCAGGCTGCCTGCGGGCGGCCGGGCCCCGTTGCCCCAATGGCTTGACCACCTGCGCACGGCTTTGCAAGATAGTCCATGGCGGGATGTGTCTGTGCAGGTGCATGGCGCCTTCAATGAAGCGCAAAGTCTGGTTTATGCCTATCTGCATCTGGACAAACGCACATCCCTTGAGCCTTCGGTAGCTGCATGGCTTGAGACCAAGCTTGAAAACAGCTGGTCTGAGCTGCGCGTCTCGCGGCTTGAACAGATGCTGGACAAGCGCGGCGCGTCTGCAACAACGCCAGCCGTGTTTCACTACGTGGTGGAAATGGACCCTGAAACAGGCTGGATGCCAGAGCTCTCCAGCTGGTACGACACCGAACACATGCCCGGACTGGCCCTGGTTCCCGGCTGCGTGCGCGCCAGCCGTTATGTGAACCACGACCACGGCCCGCTGTCGCTGGCCTGCTACGACCTGGTCACCCAAGAAACCCTGGGTTCGCCCCCTTGGCTGGCCATACGGGAAACCGAATGGAGCAGCCGCATGCGGCCGCGTTTTACCAACACCATCCGCACCATGTTTGATTTGATGACCAAGGCTAACCGTTAAAGACAAGTGCTCTTCACGCTAGCCAGACGCACGCAGCCATGCGGCCGGTCGTACCGAAACCATTGCCATGCTTACCTGCATCACGCCGGTGCGAAAAGAACCTGGACGGGTTGGCCACCGTACACCAATCGGCTGTGCTGTTGTTGCCATGAATCTGCGCGATGCCCAAGGCCTTCAACCTCGCCCTGGCCAAGCCCGCCAGGTCAGCCAGAAACTTCCCCTTGCCGGTTGCTGCGAAAAATCGAGCTGCATCGGTCTGGCCAGCTTCAAACGCCGTCTTGACTTCAGCACCCACTTCAAACGCCGTCGGGCCAATGCAAGGCCCCAGCCACGCTATTATTTCAGGAGCTGCTAGCCCATATATTGACGGGCCTAAAGGCTTTTTTGATGCCTGAAAAGCATTTACAACAGCCTCCAGAATGCCTATCGATTCAGTTCCAGCCAGCCCGCGCCAGCCTGCATGGGCGGCCGCTATCGCCGTGCCGTCAGTGTTGGTCAACAGCACCGGCAAACAGTCCGCCACCATGATGGTGCAAGCCAGACCTCGCTCGGTGGTCAGGCAGGCATCCGCCGCCGTGCCGTTGGGGGTGCTGCTGCTCAATGGCGCAACGCCAACACCATGCACCTGTTTTAAAAACACAGCCTGTGCCCCAACAGTTTTTTGCAACATGGCGCGGTTGGCCAACACCTGCTCAGGCACATCGCCGACGTGGTCGCCCAGATTCATGCTGTCCCATGGTGCGCTGGAGCAACCTCCAGCGCGGGTGGTCAGCACCGCTTTCACATGGGCCGGTGCTGGCCAGTTGGGTACGAGCCAATCAGGATGCGTCAAGCCTCAAAATCCGGGCAGCTGCTGGGCTGCGCTTTTTGGAAGGCGGGCAGCTTCATGCAGGCTTCGTGCACGGCCAGGGTACGGGTCAGGCCGTCAAAGTTCACATCAAAGCGCTGGGCATTGAAGATTTGCGGCACCAGGCAGCAGTCCGCCAGGGTTGGGGTCTCGCCATAGCAGTAAGTCGATGCCGGTAACTGGCCGAGTTGTTTTTCAAACGCGACGAGGCCTTCACGGCACCAATGGCGGTACCAGATGTTTTTGACATCTTCTTCGACTTTGAGTTCTTTGACCAGGTATTTGAGAATGCGCAGGTTGTTGAGGGGGTGAATGTCGCAAGAAATGGACTGCGCCAGCGCACGCACCTTGGCGCGGCCCAAGGCGTCTGCGGGCAGCAAGGCTGACGTGGGGTGCTTGTCGTCCAGGTATTCAATGATGGCCATCGATTGCGAGAGCTTTTGCCCATCAATTTCCAGCAGCGGCACCAAGGTGTCGGCAGACAAGTCCGCATAGGGCGGTTTTTTATGATCACCACGGGGAATATGCACGGCAACATAGTCGTAAGGCAAGCCCTTCAATTCAAGCGCAATGCGAACGCGAAAGGAGGCCGATGAGCGAAAGTAGGAGTGGAGTTTGAGGTTTTCAGTCATGGCCGAAGCATAAACCGAAACCCCCGATTTTCAAGGGCGCGGCCTGACGGCGGGATCACAATCGCCTGTGCGACTGCGGCAGCTGGCATGCCCCGCTACGATGCATCTTTGCCCAACACTTGACTGAACGGAGACACCCTCATGAGCGCCATCACACACCTTAAAAATCGCCAATGTCGCCTGGCCAGCCGCCCCGTCGGCTTGCCAACTCCCGCCAACTGGCGATTTACCGAAGAAGCGGTCGCTGAACCCGCCGCCGGTGGTGTGCTGGTTAAAACGCTGTACCTGTCACTGGACCCGGCCATGCGCGGCTGGATGAACGAAGGCAAAAGCTACATTGCGCCGGTCGAGATCAACGCCGTGATGCGCGCGGGTGGCGTGGGCCGAGTCATCGCCTCCAACAACCCAGCCTTTGCCGTGGGTGACTACGTGAATGCGGGCCTGGACGTGCAGGAGTATTGCCTGATCAGCCAGGAGAACATCAAACGCAGCGGTATGTTCAAGATTGACGCCAGCCTGGGGCTCACGACCTGGACCAATGTGCTTGGCATGCCCGGCATGACCGGCTTTTTTGGCCTGACAGAAGTCGGCCTGCCCAAGGCGGGCGAAACCGTTGTGGTGTCAGGCGCAGCAGGCGCTGTGGGCCAAACCGTGGGGCAAATTGCCAAGCTCAGGGGCTGCCGCGTGGTCGGAATTGCGGGCGGCAAAGCCAAGTGTGACTGGGTGGTCAGCGAGCTGGGCTTTGACGCCTGCATTGACTACAAAAACGCCGATGTGCGTGCCGGGCTGAAAGAGCATTGCCCCAAAGGCGTTGACATTTACTTTGACAACGTGGGCGGTGAGATTCTGGACATGGTGCTGGCCAAAATCACCCGTGGTGCCCGGATCATCATTTGCGGTGCCATCAGCCAATACAACAACACCACACCCGTCAAAGGCCCGGCCAACTACCTGTCTCTGCTGGTCAACCGCGCCCGGATGGAAGGCATTGTGGTGTTTGACTACGCCGACCGTTACCACCTGGCCATCAACGAGATGGCGGGCTATCTGAAAGCGGGCACCATGAAGAGCAAAGAAGACGTGGTGCAAGGCATTGAGAACTTCCCCGAAGCGTTGCTCAAGCTGTTTAACGGAGAGAATTTTGGCAAGCTGGTGCTGCAGATCACCAGCGAATAAGCTGGCGTACCACCCCTATTTTTTAGGATAAACCCGCGCTAACCCAACAAACATCACCGCCCCCAGCACCAGCGTGCTGGCCGCGATCTCCAGTGCCAGATTAAAGCCCTGCCCCACTGTGGCGCTGCGGCTGAGCAGCCACGCCGCTAACGGCGGTCCGGCGATTTGGCCCATGCCATAGACAGCAGTGAGCAGGCCCATATAGCTTGACGCGCTGTGGGGTTTGAGGCGCCGGACTTCCTGCATGGCAAAAAATGTGATGGCGGTAAAAGGCATGCCCAGCAGCAGGCTGCCGAGCGCAAAACCCAGCGGCGTGGGCAACCACACCATCAAAATCACGCCGATGGCTTGCATGATGTAGCAGGCGGCCAGCATATAACGCAAATCACCTTTGAGCGAGATGCGGGTCGACAGCCAAGCCCCCACAATCACCGCCAGGCCAAAGAGCGGCCAAAACAAGTCCAGCCAGGCCGAACCCGGCATGACCTGCCGGGCAATCACCGGTAAAAAAGTAGCCGTGATGATGTAGCCCAAGCCGTCCAGGCCATAAGCGATGGACAGCCAGAACATGTGCCACCGGCTGGCAAAAGAGGCCTGAGCCGGCTGTGCCGCCAAACTGGAGGCGGCACCGTCGGCAGGAGCAAGCGCCGCGGTCGGCAGCTTGATGTCCAGCTTCATGGAGAACGTGCGCCAGGTGATGGCCGTCAACATGCAGGCCAGCACCCCAAAAATCAGCCATCCGGCCCCGGCCTTCCAGTGCAGCGCCACCATGCCGCTGGCCAGCACCCCGCTGAGTGCTATGCCTGCGCCCGGGCCGGTGTACATGATGCCGCCCAGATGGCCAGCCTGGCGCTCGCCAAGTCGCGCCAGGCACCAGCCCGACGTGAACACGAGCACAAAGGCACTGGCCACACCAGCTGCAAAACGCAGCCACGGCCAGAGCGCGGGCAGCTGCAGCGCCATGCTCAGCGTCAAAACGCAGGTCGCCACCAAGCCGCCACGCAGCCAGGTGGTGGCCGGCACAGGCGGCCACCCCTGGAGGCGCGACCAGATCAAGGGCTGAAAGGTGCACAGCAGCGCGCCGACCAGATAGCCCAGGTAGTTGGCACTGGCCAGCCAGCTGGCACCGGGCAAGTCGACCACACCGTCGGCCAGCATCATGGGCAGCAGCGGCGTGAAGGCAAAGCGGCCAATCCCCATGGCGGTGGCCAGCGCCAGCGCGCAGGTCATCGCTATGGCCACAGGGCTGACCGAGCCGCGCTGCAGAGCGCTGGAACGCATAACGTCGCTCAAGGTTTCAAAACCACAGCCATGCGCCTTTGAACACGCGCGGCCTCGGGGGCGTTGCCGCTGGACTCTGCCAGCTTGAGCTGCACACCGAGCCAGGCCAGCAAAGGCCTGCGCCAGCCCTGGCTGGATGCCGCATCAACGGCAGCTTGCACCAGCGCTGGGCTGGCCTGCCCCGCCTGGAATACGGTACCAGCAGCGACCAGCCGGGAAAGAGGATCCGCTATACTTTCGATAGCGAATGGTGCAGATTTTGAAGGGACCTGAGCACTCATTTGCTGGTCTTTTGGCAATAAATGAAGGTCTTGCGGCCTCAATTGGCCTGCCAGATAGTCGGCATAAGCCCGTTCAGCAGGGGGCACGTCCTGGCGCAGTTTCTCAAAGCCTGCACAGGGCTCAAACACCAGGCTGGCGACGCGGCTCGCGCAGGCCAGCAGTTCGGCACGCGCCAACAGGTCGATGCGGCCTGTGGCTGAAATCTCTGCTCTGGCATTGGCCATCTCGGCGGCTACTAGCCGGTTGTTGCCTTGCAGATAAGCCGCGACAGCACGGTCAGTGGCGCCTTTGGCATTGAGCTGCCAGTCTGCAGGTTTGGGGCCGGAAGCGCAGGCGGTCAAGGCCAGCAAGATGACATTCATGGCGGCAAGGCAGATTTTGAACATCATGGCAATTTCAATTCGGTATCACGCGCAAACGGCCATTTGCGATTGATCTCATTGATCAGCCCATCGACCTTGCGCAGGCTGGATTCAACCTCGCTGCGCAGCAGGCTCAAATCACTCGTGCCTTCCTTGACATTGGCACCCACCGCCTGCGCTTCGACCAACACAGCGTCAACTTTTTTCAGGCTGGCACGTGCATCACCGAGCAGCGCATTGAGCTGGACCACCGCGCTGCGGGTTTCCGGCAACACGCCCTTCTCACCAAACACCTGGGCGTCAGTCTTTGCCGCCAGGCCATCGACTTTGGCCAGCAGCGCGTTGGTGCGGTCCAGCGTGGTGACGAGTTTTTTGGCTTCAGCCTCGCCGCCCAGCAACACCGTCAGGGCACCGCCTGGCCCATTGATCTTGGCCGTGAGGGTTTGCAGGTTGCCCAAGCTGGCACCCAAGGCACCTTGCTTGCTGAGCAGCGTGCTGACACTTTCCAGCAGGTCCTTGGCCGCCGCGATCAGCTTGGGCACTTCGGCGCCCGTATCGCCTTGCAGAACGGTACGCACCGCGCCGTCTTCCAGAAGTTTGTCGGTCAGCACACCTGTGTAGGCCCGAATGTTGGTGCCACCCACCAGCCCACGCACCACGGTAAAAACGCTGGACTGGCGCAGCCAGTGCGCGTCTTTGCTGGCCACGTCGACCACAATGCGGGCCTTGCCGTCGTCGGCCAATTCAATGCGGCGCACCCGGCCAATCGGAAAACCCGAAAACGTCAGGTTCATGCCGACCACCACGCCCTCGGAATCTTCAGACACCAGCACCAGCTTTTGCGTGCTTTCAAACAGGCCCCGCGAATACATCACGTACACCGCCGCCGCCACGATCAGTGCCAGCATGAAGCTGAGCAACAGCACTGCCTTGAACTCCAGATGGTCCGGCACCGGTGGAGGTACCGTCGCGCTTGGAAGATCGGGTTTGTCAGTCATGAGGCTTCAATAATAGTTGCCAACGAGTGACAGCACTTCAATCAGCAAAATGGTGGCGAACATGCGCACCAGGCCGCGCATTTCAGCGCTGGTGCGGGTATTGTTTTCCGCGGTGCCATACAAGGCCGATGCCATCGGGATCAATGACACGGCCAAGCTGAACAGCCATGTTTTCAAGACAAAGATCAGCGTGACGGCCGGGCTGAACACTTGGCCAAAAGAGCGCGTGTAACCCGCAAAGCCGGCCAGGTTAAAGCCGTGAATCGCCACATAGGCCACCAGCAGCGCCACCACGCAACTCAGTACGGCCAGGGTGATGGTTGAAAAAATACCCGCCATGACACGCGGCAACACTGCTCTGGATAGCGGGTTGATGCCCTGGCGCCGCAGCTTGTCGAGGTCACCACGCGCGCGCAGCTCGGCCAGCTCTGCACCGTCAGGAATGGTGCAGCGCAGGGCCACAAACAAAGCCGCAGTCAGCGGTATCAGTTCAAGTACCAGCACGCGAATCACCACTTGCAGGGCATATTGGGACAGGCCGTAGCTCAGCGCAGTGGTCGTCACGATCCGCGTCAGTACCAGACTGATGATGGCGCACAGCAGCGTGAAGCTGGTCATGATGGGGGCCGTGTTGTCGTACACATGGCGGGCCAGCACCAGCCGGTCTACCCGCTTGTAGCTGGACGGGCTGAGCGCCAGCAACATCAGCACGGCACCCAGCTGCAGCAGCTTCCACCACTGAAGCAGCCAGGCCCTGGCGCTGTCGTTGGTGCGCGCCAGCAGGTCGCGCCAATGAGCCATCAACATCATCGCTTGATGATAACTGTCAGCCAGCCAGGCAGTGTCAGCGAAAGAGCCAAGGCAAGCCATGTAAAGTCGCCATGCCAACAACCAGCGTCACCAGCATGCTCCCACGTGTCAGGGCTGCTGCTATCAAGGCTGCGACGGCAGCGGCGTAACGTGGCCACAGGGCCAGCCCGGCAACCTCAGCGCCCAAAGTACCGTTGACGATAGCAACACTGCTGAAAACAATCGCCGCAAAGATAGCGGGCACCATGAGTTTGAGCGCCCGGTCAAGCCAGGCAGGCATGTCACGGTCTGCAAACAGGCCGATGAACGAGTAGCGGATCAAAAATGTTCCCAAAGCCAGGCCAAGCACCAGACTCCAGCTTTCAAATGTGCTCAGAGGGGTCATAGGGAGCGCTCGGTCCATTTTTGCGTCAACATCCCAGCGCTCAAGCCTGCAAGGCAAGCTGCAATCAGACCCAGCTTGAGCGGCAGTGCAAACAGCAACACACTGGCTATCCCGCCCACCAGTGCCCCGGCGCCCATGGGCAGACTGCGAATGGACGGCGCTGCCACCGCAATAAAAGACAGCGGAACGGCAAAGTCAAGCTGCCAGCTGGGCGGCACGATATTGCCTGCAAACACACCGATTGAACAAAACAGCACCCAGCCCAGCCAGCAAACGGTGCTGCAGCCAGCGTAGTACGCCATCAGGTGCTTGTCATGCGGATGCGACTCCTGTCTGGCCTGCATAAAAGCAAAGGTGTTGTCCACCATGAAGGCCGCCACCAGCATGCGCTGCGTCTTGCCCAGATGGCGCACCTTCGAGGCCATGGCTGCGCTGTATACCGCCATGCGCAGATTGATGACGCAGCCTGACAAAACGGCCATCCAGAGCGACGCGTTCCCCTGCACAAACTGCAGCAGCACGGCCTGTGAGGACCCGCCATAAACCAGTGCCGGCAGCGCCAGCGACGCACCTGTTGTCAGCCCGGCGTTGACAGAAGCCACGCCGCACACCATACCAAACGGAACATAGGACGGAATCACCATCAGGGTGTCGCGAGCACCGCTGGTAAAGGCCGCGCGAGCTGCTGGGGCGGCCAAGGCCTGGTTGAAAAACATCGGCTGATTCTGACACGCCATTTCGCGCAGGCATGCCAGCCATTACGGCGATGGCAAAAGACGCATCAGTTTTCCGTTGCTGCTGTCTGTCAGCACATACAGCAGGCCGTCCGGGCCCTGGCGCACGTCGCGGATGCGCGCACCCTCCTCGCTGATCAGCTTGCTTTCGCGCAGCACCTTGCCGTTGTTCGGGGCAGACAGCTCGATGCGTTTCAGGTAGGCAAACTTGAGTGAGCCGACAAACAGGTTGCCCTGCCAAGCTTTGCCGTAGCGGTCGCTGGTCAAAAAAGCCATGCCAGACGGGGCAATGGACGGCGTCCAGTGGTGCAGAGGTTGTTCCATGCCTGCTTTGGCGGTCAGGCCTTCACCAATCTTGCCACCGCCATAATTTTCGCCATAAGTGATCACCGGCCATCCGTAATTGGCACCTGCTTTGGGCAAATTGATTTCGTCACCGCCCTGCGGTCCGTGCTCGTGCATCCAGAAGCCGCCGTCCGGCGCCAGCGTCGCGCCCTGTGGGTTGCGGTGGCCATAGCTCCATATTTCGGGCAAAGCGCCAGCCCGCGCAACGAAAGGGTTGTCTGGCGGCACGCTGCCGTCCTTGTTGATGCGGATGATTTTGCCGTGGTGGTTGTTCAAAGTTTGGGCATCAGGCGCGGGAATAACGCTCACCCAACGCCAAAAATAGTTTGCCGTCGGGTTTGCCGTTCAGACCGGGCAAACGGCTCTCCACCATTCGGCAACCAAAATGCAGGCTGCTGACAAATTTGGGCTTTTGGCTAAAGATCACTTTGACGTTGTCCAAACGCGTCTGGTCAGCGCTCAACGTCGCGCGCGCCAGGGCGGTGCTGTTGCCGTTGTTGTTGGGTGATGGTTTTGAAAAACAAAAATACAGCGTCCGGTTGCTTGCAAAGTCAGCGTCCAGAATCAGGTCCAGCAAACCACCCTGCCCGCCGACGGCAACGCCTGGCAAGCCTTCCACCGGCTTGCCGATCCGGCCATCCGGCCATCCGGCTCGATAACCCGCAATTGCCCAGAACGCTCCGTCACCAAAAAGCGCCCGTCGGGCAAAAATGCCACCGCCCACGGGTTTTGCAGACCACTGGCGACTGTCTCTGACCGAACGCCTTGGGCAAGCGCTGAATGGAAAGGACCTAGAATTGCTATTAATAACATAGCTGCTCGCACATTTATCCGTTGGCCTGGAGGCATATTTGATGGGTAAGAATCGGGTTTGAAAGGCATTTTTGACACCGCAGGCTCATGAAACAGGCTTGAGACTATCCCATAAGCAGATTGCAAATGGAGTTGTGGAGGCTAATGACTGATAGTGTGTGGCAAGCTATTGCGAAGCAAGCACAAGAGCAAAAACAGATTGATGCTTACTCAACCAAGCAAAACCAATGAAACAACAGCATAAGAGATACAGCGTCAAGAAATCAAAGCTAACAGGCGAACAATGCAACGCTAAGGCGACTTCTCTGGCAAGTAGTCGTAACACTGCTATGAATGCTAAAAATCAGTCAAATCCACTATTTATCAATCAAACGGAGTAGATTTTGTATCCGTTCAGTAATCGTCAAGCAGTCAAAGACTTGCACCCGAAGGAGCGCGCCTATGCTGGGTGCACAATAAAAAATGGGTACTCATTTGAGTACCCATTCTTGCTTTAGTTAGCCATTAACCCTTAGGTGGAGGAGCTGGTGGCTTACCGCCAGGGGGCGGACCACCAGCGGGACCTCCAGGGGGTGGAGGCTTCGCGCCTGGTGGCATGCCGCCAGGGGGCGGACCACCAGCGGGACCGCCAGGGGGCGGAGGCTTCGCGCCTGGTGGCATGCCGCCAGGGGGCGGAGGCTTCGCGCCTGGTGGCATACCGCCAGGGGGCGGACCACCAGCGGGACCGCCAGGGGGTGGAGGCTTCGCTCCAGGAGGCGGTGGATTTTTTGGATCCATTGGCTGAGCAATGACAGCGCCCGCTGCGGTTGCAACCAGACAAGCCAAAAACAACTTAGATAGCTTCATAGAAAGTCTCCTTGGTTACTGAAAAACGAATCAATCAACGTTTGAAGATTGAAATTAACAAACTACCTCCCACCTGGGTTTGCTGGTGGGTAGGCGGCTTGTGGATACGCAGGCTGCTGTTGCGCTTGCGGATAGGCTTGTTGTTGATACTGCTGGTTGTCGTAAGTGGGTTGAAATTGCTGTGCACGCGCAGCTTGCGTCACACTCACAACTTGAATGCTAGATGCCGTCTCTTTGCCAAGGGATCCATAAATTTGTGCGGCAATCTCAGGCTTACCCGCTTGCTTGAACTCGATCATTGAATCAAGCGCATTCATAAAATATGAAAATTCTGAGGTTCCGAGCCAAGAAGCTCGATTTGCGTTGATCACAACAAGTTTTTCAACAGAGCAAGCTGTTAGGTTTTGGGTAAGCCAACGTTTTGCTTGATTTGCTCTTTCAATGGATTCGTGAATAGACAATCCGATGTGTCTAAACTTTGAAATAAAGCAATTAAAGGCAGGCTCTGTATTCGCTGCTCTTTTGGTTTGAGAAAAAGCAATATTTCCAGTAGTGGTTAAAACCAAGAATATGGCTATAAAACGGGCTAAATTATCCATACGCAACTCTCGTAGTTGATACCTGCTTGTCAAAAATTTAATTTGAAATCAACAAAAGAGCAAGTATTTTTTCTTATGGCTACCAATTCGGCATGAAAGGAATATTCTTTAGCAACGACAGATGCTTGCAACTTCATTAAAATCCGATTATTTTTTTAAAAATCAATGGCTTACCATTACTTTCAAGAAAAAGCTTGAGGTTGACTTTCACACACTGTTTCAAGTATCCTCAAGGCCATGCGCTTTAAACCTGCTTTGACCACCCTCACAACGGCCTTGCTTTTGGTGGCAAACGCCTATGCAGCGCCTGCTCAAAGCGGTGATGACCTTGACAAGTTCCTAGTTGAAAAAGGCCTGTTCAGCCAGTTTGACCAGGTTCGGCAAAACGTCAGCAGCAAGGCTTCGGAGCTGGTCGTCAACGCCATGGGGTTTTTGGGTGTGCCCTACAAACGCGGTGGCAACACGGTGGAGACCGGCTTTGACTGTAGTGGCTTTGTGCGCTCCATGTACGAGCAAACCGTTGGACTGATCTTGCCGCGCCGCGCTGAGCAGCAAGCCGCTGCGACCCAAAATATAGAGAAATCCGAACTTAAACCGGGTGACCTGGTGTTTTTCAACACCATGCGACGCGCTTTCAGCCATGTGGGTATTTATGTGGGCGAAGGCCGGTTTATCCATTCGCCCAAGCCAGGCGCTGAAGTTCGGGTTGAAAGCATGAGCGTGGACTACTGGGCGCGCCGCTTTGACGGCGCGCGGCGTGTGCAAACGGCTGCACCGCCTGCCAACGACTAGCCGCTCAGTCGGCTTTCACGCCGGCGTCCTTGATGACCTTGGCCCATTTGCTGGTCTCAGAGGCGATAAATCCGTCAAACTCTTCCGGGCTGCCACCCGCAGCAAACGTGCCCATGGCGTCCAGTCTTGCGCGTGTTTCGTCACTTTTGATGATGCGGCCCACCTCGTCAGACATGCGTTTGATGATGTCTTTGGGCGTTGCACTGGGTGCCAGCATGCCCGCCCAGGTGCTGCCGGTAAAGCCTGCAAAGCCCTGCTCGATAAACGTCGGCACATCGGGTACCGCAGGCAGGCGGCGGTCGCTGGACACACCAATCAGGCGCACCTTGCCCGCCTTGCCCTGATTGATCAGCCCGGTCGCTGCGTCAAAAAACAATTGAATTTGCCCACCCATCAAGTCGGTCAGGGCGGGCACCGCGCCCCGGTAAGGAATATGCACCATGTAGGTTTGCGTGAGGGACTTGAGCAACTCACTCGTCAGGTGCGCCGCCGAGCCATTGCCCGATGAACCAAAGCTGACCTTGCCAGGGTTGGCCTTGGCATACGCAATCAGCTCTTTGGCATTTTTGAACGGCGCATCGTTGTTGATCGCCGCCAGCAACGGAGAGATGCCGAGCAAGGACACACCCGTCAGGTCTTTGCGGGGGTCATAGGGTAACTTGGGGTACAGCGTGGTGTTGGCCGCATAAGCCGCAATCACCACTGCAAAGGTGCTGCCATCTGCCGGCGCTTTGGCCAGCATGTCCACCCCAATGATGCTGTTGGCGCCTGGCTTGTTGTCGATCACGACGGTTTGCTGCAAGCGGTTTTGCAGACCTCCCTGCACAATGCGCGCCATCTGGTCGGTAAAGCCGCCCGGTGTGTAGGGCACGATGATGCGGATCGGTTTGTTGGGCCAAGTGTTTTGTGCCAACACGGGGGCGCAGACGGCACTGGCAGCGGCCGTGACGGCCAGGTTGAAGCGGCGACGCGTGAATTGAGCTACTGACATGTCATCTCCGGTAAGTCAAGCCATTCTCAGGCAAACCAGAAGCCGACCCTATCGGGTTTGCACCTGAGGCCCATTTATCGAATAATATTCGTACTTATTTTTCGCTACATCACCCTGGAGACAACGATGGCACAACTGAACGTCAATGGAAAAGTTCGAGACTTTACAGCAGAGGCGGACACACCGCTGCTGTGGGTCATTCGGGAGCAGCTGGGACTGACCGGCACCAAATACGGCTGCGGCATCGCCCAGTGCGGCGCGTGCACCGTGCATATCGACGGCGTACCCACCCGCAGCTGCGTGCGGCCCGTGTCGAGTGTGGATGCCACCGAAAAAATCGTCACCATTGAAGGCTTGTCAGCAGATGGGTCTCACCCTTTGCAAAAAGCTTGGGCTGCCTTGGACGTGCCGCAGTGCGGCTTCTGCCAAAGCGGCATGCTGATGGCGGCTACCGCCTTGCTCAAGGCAAAGCCAAATCCAACCGACAAAGACATTGACGAGGCCATGACCAACATCTGCCGCTGCGGCACCTACAACCGGGTCCGTGCAGGCATCAAGGCTGTCGCCCAAGGCAGCACCAAAAGCGCCGCACTGGCGATTGTTCACACCGATGGGAGCACGACATGAATCAGCACAACTCACCGGCCCATACCATCGCTCTGACGCCAACGGGCAAACTCTCGCGGCGCGGCTTTTTGGGCGCCACGGCCTCCACCGGGCTGGTGCTGGCCTTTCATATTCCAATGGCGGGCAGCGCCTTGGCACAAGACAGGGTGCCTACCGAGGTCAATGCCTGGGTTGTCGTCAAGCCTGACGACAGCATCATCATCCGCATTGCGCGCTCAGAAATGGGTCAGGGTACCTTGACAGGTCTGTCGCAATTGGTCGTCGAGGAGCTGGACGGCAATTGGGCCAAAGTCACCACCGAATACCCGACCCCCGGCCAAAACCTGGCACGCGCCCGCGTGTGGGGCAACTTTGGTACCGGCGGCAGCCAGGGCATTCGCCAGTCGCAAGACTATGTGCGCAAAGGCGGCGCGGCGGCCCGCATGATGCTGGTACAAGCGGCAGCTGATGAGTGGAAAGTACCCGCCTCTGAATGCGTTGCCGTCAGCAGCGTGATCACCCACACGCCAACCGGCCGCAAAACGAGTTACGGCAAAGTCGCGGTTTCAGCAGCCAAGGTCACACCGCCCACCGCCATCACCCTCAAAGACCCGAAAGACTGGAAGTTGGCTGGCAAGCGTCTGGCACGCCTGGACACGGTTGACAAAACCACCGGCAAACAAATTTTCGCCAGCGACCTGGTGCTGCCCGGCATGCTCAATGCCGCGATCAAGGACTGCCCGGTGTTTGGCGGCAAACTCAAAAGCTTTGACGCCGCAGCGATTGAAAAACGCCCAGGCATCAAAAAAGTTGTGCGCGTCGGCGATAGCGCCGTGGCTGTGGTGGCCGATACCTGGTGGCGCGCCAAGTCGGCGCTTGACGCGTTGCCGATTGTTTGGGACAACGGCCCCAACGAGAAAGTATCGAGCGAAACCATCGCCGCCATTTTGAAGGCCGGCCTGGATGCACCCCAAGCCGTGGTGGGCAACGAGAACGGCGATGCCAAAGCTGCCATTGCCGCCAGCGCCCGCAAAATTGAAGCGGTGTACTCGTACCCGTTTCAAAACCACGCCACGATGGAGACCATGAACGCCACCGCGAAATGGACGCCGACGCGCTGCGAAGTATGGTGCCCCACGCAAAACGGCGAGGCCGCACTGGCCGCATGCGCTGAAGCCGCTGGCCTGACCCCTGCGCAGTGCGATGTGTACAAGCTGCATCTGGGCGGCGGCTTTGGCAGGCGTGGCCAGACCGACTATGTGCGCCAGGCCGTCGCGATTGCCAAAGAAATGCCCGGCACGCCGATCAAGATGATTTGGTCGCGTGAAGAGGACATGCTGCACGGCAAATACCACCCGATCACCCAATGCAAAATGACGGCAGGACTCGATGCGCAAGGCAACATCACCGGTTTGCACATGCGTATTTCAGGTCAGTCAATTTTGGCGGGCGTGGCACCGCAAAACATCGTCAACGGCAAAGACCCGGTGGTGTTTCAGGGCTTGAATGCTCCTGGCCCCGAGGCATCGATCGGCTACAGCTTTCCCAACTTGCTGGTTGACCACGCGATGCGTAACCCGCATGTGCCGCCAGGCTTTTGGCGCGGCGTGAACCTGAACCAAAATGCGATTTATCTGGAGTCTTTCATCGATGAAATTGCCCTGGCGACCCAGCAAGATCCGCTGGCACTCAGGCGCAAGCTGATGGCGAACCACCCCAAGCATCTGGCCGTGCTGAACGCAGCGGCCGAACGCGGCGGCTGGGGCAAACCCGCGCCGGATGTGAATGGCCAGAAAGTCTACAAGGGGCTGGCGCAAACCATGGGCTTTGGCAGCTATGTGGCGGCCTGTGCCGAGGTATCGGTCAATCAAGCAGGCGAACTCAAAGTTCACCGCATCGTGGCTGCGACCGATTGCGGCTACGCCGTGAACCCGCAGCAAATTGAAGCGCAGGTAGAAGGCTCGTTTGCCTACGGACTGAGCGCAGCGCTTTACGGTGAATGCACCGTCAAAGACGGCCGCATCGAGCAGGAAAACTTCAACACCTACCCGGTGCTCAAGCTGGCCGACATGCCCAAAGTCGAGACGGTGATTGTGGCCTCCGGTGGCTTTTGGGGCGGTGTGGGCGAGCCGACCATTGCGGTGGCCGCGCCAGCGGTGCTGAATGCGATTTTTGCGGCCACAGGCAAGCGCATCCGCGACCTGCCGCTCAAAAATCAAAGCCTGAAGCGAGCCTAAAGTGCGCAGGGCCATGTGGGCAAGCCTGGCACTCTGGGTGCTGTGCCTGCCCGCATTGGCTTGGGCTCAGCCCGGCTCTTACCAGGTGGTGGGCGATGCGATACCGGCCTCACTCACAGGCACGGCGGGTGATGCCGCCAAAGGCCGCAGCATTGTTGCCAACCGCCAGGTGGGTTTATGCCTGCTGTGCCACAACGGCCCCTTACCCGAAGAACGCTTTCAGGGCAACCTGGCACCTGGCCTGGCCGGTGCGGGCGGCCGATGGTCTGAAGGGCAATTGCGGCTGCGGCTGACAGACAGCAGGCGACTGAACCCCGAGACCATCATGCCGGCCTACTACCGAACCGATGGCTTGACGCAAGTCGCCAAAAACCTGGCGGGGCAGCCGCTGCTGACCGCCCAGCAGATTGAAGATGTGTTGGCTTACCTGATGACTTTGAAACCATGACCATGAACCCGACCCCTGCCCTGTTGACGCGCAGGCGCCTTGTGCTGGCCAGCACAAGCCTGACCGCTTTGACACTGATGCACCCAGTCCTGGCCAACACCGATGAACTGGCGCTGGCAGTGTCCGCTTACGCGGCAGGTAAAAAAGTCACTGAAGGCAAGGTCAAACTCGAGATTGCCGAACTGGTTGACAACGGCAATGTGGTGCCCATCACTGTGTCGGTGAGCAGCCCCATGACGGCAGCCAACCACGTCAAGGCGATTGCCGTCTTCAACGAAAAAAACCCACAACGCGACACCGTCAAATTTGACCTCGGGCCACGCTACGGCAAGGCCGAAGTCAGCACCCGTATCCGCCTGGCCACCACCCAAAAACTGGTGGCCGTGGCGCACCTGAGTGACGGCACGTTCTGGTCGCATACCGTCGAGGTCATCGTCACGCTTGCGGCATGTATCGAGGGGGAAGCCTGATGGCCCGTACGTTGATCAACGCGCCTAAAACGGCCAAGCGCGGCGAGGTGATAGAAATACGCGCCACCATTGGCCACCCGATGGAAACTGGCTTTCGGCCTGATGAGAACGGAAAAATCCTGGCGCGCAACATCATCAAAAAGTTCAGTTGCCGTTACAACGGCGACCTGGTGTTCAGCGCTGAAATGTTTTCTGCGGTGTCAGCCAACCCCTATCTGGCCTTTCACACACTGGCCACCGAGAGCGGCACGCTGGCGCTGACATGGGAAGGTGACAACGGGTTTGGCCAGACCGAGACCATCAGCTTGAGTGTTGTGGCTTGATGCGGTATTGGCCTTTTGTCGCTCTGTTTTTTGTAGCTACCAGCGCTTATTCCCAAAGCAGTACAGCCGCAGACAAGCGCCGATCGGGCACAGAATTCATGGCGGCCTCAACCCAGGCCATGCAGGCTGACGACACCTTGAACCCCGGCATGCTGTGGGTCAAAGACGGTGAAGCGCTGTGGCAAAAGCCGCCAAGCCTGAGTCAAAAAAGCTGCGCCAGTTGCCACACCCCAGGCAGCATGAAAGGCGTTGCCAGCCGCTACCCGGCTTTTGACGATCTGCTCAAGCGACCCGTCACCTTGAGCCAGCGCATCAACCAGTGCCGTCAAAAACACCAGCAGGCCGAGCCGCTGCGCCTGGAAAGCCAGGACTCGCTGAGCCTGGAAAGCTTTGTAGCGCATCAGTCGCGCGGCTTGCCGCTTGCGCCGCCTACAGATAGCAGGCTCGATGCTGCACGCCAGCGCGGTCAGCAGCGCTACACCCAGCGTATGGGCCAGCTCAACCTGTCCTGCGCGCAATGCCACGACGACAACGCCGGTGGCCGGCTGGGCAGCAGCCAGATTCCGCAGGCGCACCACACGGGCTACCCGGTGTACCGGCTGGAATGGCAACACCTGGGCTCCCTGCAGCGCCGACTGCGCAACTGCATGAGCGGCGTGCGGGCCGAGCCATTTGCCTATGGCGCGCCCGAACTGGTTGAGCTGGAACTGCACCTGGCGGTGCGTGCCAAAGGCATGCTGATGGAGACGCCGGGCGTTCGGCCTTGAACCAAGGGCAATTTATTCGCTGCGTTTTCAGGCGCTGCTCGCACACGTATCTATTGGCTTCGAGGCCGACTCAATGCCCAAAAAAAGTATTTTTGCGATGTTTTTCGCTTCAAGCTGCCAAATACGCGGCGTGCTCGCGGTGTATGCCGGCCACCTTTGCGAACTGTTCGACAGTGGTGCCATATTCCTTCATGTGGCGGTGCGCCGTCATGGCGAAGGTGTTGGCCACCGGCTATCGCTGCTGCAGCTAGGCTGAACATCGTCGCCGCGGTCGCGCCTGATACCCGTCACCAGAATCACTTGTTCCAAGGTACCCTCCCGCACGCATGCGCTGGAAAACGCCGTCACACCTTACGTGGCCGCTACCCGCACAAGGTGCTTGCCGATGGCCGACCGCGACGACAGCGCCCCAAGCGCATCGGAGAACCGCACCAGCGGGTGGACGGCTGAAACGTGGGGCCGCAACTTTCCCGCCGTCCACATCTCCAGCAGCGTCCGGATGCCCGCGCGCGCGACGGCAGGCGTGTCCTGCGCGCACTGCCGGAAACTCACACCGGTGACCGATACCTGTTTCAGCAGGATGTAGTTCGCCGGAATCTGGGGAATTCCGCCGCTGGAGTAGCCGACGATCAGGTGCCTGCCATAGGGCCGCAACCCACGCAGCGCGGCCAGTGTGAGCGGGCCCCCAACGGTATCGTGCACCACGTGCACGCCCTCGCCGTCACCGAACTCCCGCAAGCGCTCCTTCAGGTTGTCCGTGGCGGTCGCGATCACATGGTCGGCTCCGTTCTCCCGGCACACCGCGAGTTTCTCCGGCGTGCTGGCCACGGCCACCACGCTGGCACCGAGCGCCTTCGCGATCTGGATCGCGCACAGCCCGATGCCGCCCGCGGCACCCAGGACCGCCACAGACTCACCGGCCGTGAGGTTTCCGCGCTGGACCAGTGCATGGTAAGCAGTGCCGTACACCAAGGCGAAGCCCGCTGCCATCTCGAAGCTCATCGCATCAGGCACCTTGTGCACGAGATGCGAGGCAACCACAACCTCTTCAGCGATGCAGCCATGGCCAGCATAGGTCATGACCCGATCCCCGATGCGCAAGTCCGTCACATCGGTGGCCACCTCCGTCACGACGCCCGCGCCTTCGACACCAATGGCAAACGGAAGCTCGGGCTTCACCTGGTACTTGCCGAGCGGCATCAGCACGTCCGGAGGATTCACCGCAGCCAGCGCCACCCGGATTCGCACCGCACCCGCGCGCAGGGCGGGTGGTTCGACATCTTCAATCTTCACCTGGGCGCCGAACTCCCGGCACATTGCAGCCTTGATTTTCATTCGACCTTGATGCCCGCGTCGCGGATGATCTTGCCCCAGAACTCTGCTTCATGCGCCACCTTGCGGCCGAACTCGGCGGGACTGGAACCCACAGGCTCGAGGCCCTGCCCGACGAAGGCCGCGCGGACATCCTGCTTGCCCAGGACGGTCACCGACGCAGCGGCGAGCTTGTCGATCACCGCATTCGGCGTGCCGCGCGGCGCGAAGAGTCCGAACCACCACGCGATTTCGAAGCCTGGCATGCCGGCTTCAGCCAGCGTCGGGATTTCCGGCGCGATAGATGAACGCTGCGGTGTTGAAATTCCGAGAGCCCTCAGCTTGCCGGAGCGCACATTCTGCAACGACGTGGCGATCGAATCGAACATCACGTCCGCATGGCCGCCCATCACGTCGTTCAGGGCCAGACCCGACCCCTTGTAGGGCACATGCTGCATCGTGATGCCCGCGCGCCGCGCGAACAGCGCCGCCGCGATGTGCGAGGCAGTTCCCTGCCCTCCGGACGCATAGTTCAGCGGCTTTGGCGTGGTACGAGCGTAGGCCTGGAACTCCGTCAATGTCTTCGCGGGTACGGAGGGGCCGACCACCAGCAGCAGCGGCGTGCGTGCCACTTCCGTGATCGCCACGAAGTCCTTGATGGGGTCGTAGCGCAGATTGGTGTAGAGGCTGCCCGCGATCGCGTTCGTCGCAATGGGACCGAACAGCAGCGTGTAGCCGTCCGCAGGCGAGCGAGCGACGCTTTCCGTGCCGATCAGCCCGTTGGCGCCGGGCCTGTTTTCCACCACCACCTGTTGACCCAGCACAGTTGAAACGCCTTGCGCGAACAACCGCGCCGTCGCATCAGTCGAGCCGCCAGCCGCGTAGGGCACGATCAGCTTGATGATGTGCGAGGGATAGACATCCTGCGCGATCGTCATGTTGCCCGCGAACGCGGCGCATGCGGCGATCACAAGCTTCGCGATCCATGAGGTGATTGGTCGGGTCATCATCGCTGTCCTCAACGTTGTTGCTGTTTGCGCGTGACGCTTTCGCGCAGTTGGCGCAGGCCTTCCCGGTGTTCCGGTGTGTGATGGGACAGCGCCTGCATCGACGTCGTGATGTCGACGAATGCCTCCCAGTCCGTGTTGTGCGCGTACCGCAGTACGCGCTTCATGAGGCGCATGTTGCGCTTCGGATTTGCCGTGATGCTCTGAGCGAGCTGGATCGCGGCGGGCATCAGCTTCTCGGGCGCGTACAGATCGGAGACGATCCCCAGTTCCTTGGCGCGCTGCGCATTGACGGGTTCCGCGGTGAACATGATCTTCGCTGCTTCCTGGTGGCCCACTGCGCGCAGCAGGTACATCGCTCCGCCGTCACCGGGCAGGATGCCGAGCTTGGCGAAATTCATCGTGAAGCTCGCGGTGGTCGATGCCAGGCGAATATCGCACATGAGCGCCATGCCGAAGCCGGAGCCGTAGGCAGGGCCGTTCACGGCGGCGATCGTCGGAAGCTCCAGGTGATGGAGTTCCCGGTAGAACCTGTGGATGCCCTTGTGATGGTAGAAAGCGCGCACATCGATGGGGTCCATAGGCTGGTACGACTCCATCAGCTGGATCTCACCGCCGGAAGAAAATATCTTCCTGGCACCGGTGAAGATCACGGCACCGATGTCGGGGTCCTCATTGACTTCCGTCACCGCGGCCGTGAGCTCGTCGATGATGCGGGCCGTGGAATTGGCGTTGGCGTTCGAAGGGTCGTCCATCGTGATGATGGCGACGCCTTCGATCTTTTCGAGAATGGCGAGTTTGTTCATGTGATCAGGCAGGGATGGCGTTGACGGAGCGCAGCTTCTCGATGTCGCCTTCGCTCATGGCAAGCAGCTCGCGCAGGATGTCTGTCGTGTGCTCACCGTGCAAAGGGGGAAGGTGGCGCACCGGCGCGGCCGCGCCTGAGATCTTGATTGGTGCCCCCACTAATGTCATCGGCGGCCTGCCGGGCCGGGTGTACCGCTCCAGCATGGCGGTTGCCTTGGTTTGCGGATCGTCGAACAGGTCCACGATCGTGCGGATCGGTGCGATAGGTACCTTGGCGGCCTCGAACACTTCGATCCAGTGTTGCCGCGGATGCTGTGCAAAAACGCGTTCGAGCAGCGTCGTCAGTTCCTTGCGGTTCGTCACGCGCGCGGCATTCGACGCGAAGCGCGCGTCCGTGCCCCATTCGGGATGCCCCAGGACTGCAGCCATCCGGCGCCAGACTTCGTCGTTGGTCGCACCGGCCAGCACATATCCGTCCGGACACATGAACGCGGTGTAAGGCGACAGGTGCCCAACACCCGAACCGGCGCGGCGCGGCTGGAAGTCGCCGTTGGCGTAGTTCGTCAGGTGATAAGCGAGCAGGGTCAGCGCCGTTTCGAACAGGGACACCTGCACTGTCGGGATCGCGGGCCTGCCGCGGGCTTTCGCCAGCAGCGCCAGCAGAACGCCGGAGAAAGCGAGGATGCCCGTTGTCAGGTCCATCAACGAGCAACCGGCGCGCTGGGGCGGTCCGTCCGGGTCGCCGGTCAGTTCCATCACGCCTGTGTACGCCTGCAGCATGAGGTCGTAGCCCGGCTTCTGCGCCATCGGCCCGGTTGCACCGTAGCCGGACACGCCGCACACGATGATGTCCGGATTGAGCTTGCGCACGGTTTCGTCGTCGAGCCCCAGCCGCTTCGCCACGTCGGGCAGGTAGCTGTGCATGATGACGTCGGACATCTTCACCAGCGTGCTCAGCACTTCGCGTGCGGCCGGTGTCTTGAGGTTCAGCACCATGCCGCGCTTGTTCCGGTTGACGCTCTGGTAGTTGCAGCCTTCGCCGTTCGCCACCGGCGGCCAGCGGCGCGTCTCGTCGCCTTCCATGTCCTCAATGCGCAGCACGTCGGCGCCGTAGTCCCCAAGCAGCTGCGCGCCCGACGGACCCGCCATCACCCGGCCCAGGTCCAGCACCCGGATGCCTTTGAGCGGCAGGTCCTCTTCTTTCAGCGTGACCGGATTCCCTGAGGTCATTGCGCCACCACCTTGAAGTCGGTGATGACTTTCTTCCACAGGTCGGACTCGCGGGCCAGCGTCTTGGCAAATTCCACGGGCTCGGAGGGCGCCGCTTCGACGCCGAGTTCCAGGTACCGCACCTTCAGTTCCTTTGACTGCAAGGCCTTCATGGTGGCGGCACTGAGCGCATTCGTCACGGCGGGACTCATGCCCTTCGGCCCAAAGAGCCCGATCCAGATGGTGCTCTGGAAGCCTGGGACGCTGGACTCGCCAAGGGTTGGAATCTCCGGGGCGAGCGCGCTGCGCTGCCTGCTTGTGATCGCGAGCCCGCGCACTGTTCCCGCGCGCACCTGCGGGAGCGCAGTGATGATCGCATCGACCATCAAGTCCACACGGCCTGCCTTCAAGTCCGGGTAGGCCAGCGATGAGCCGGTGTACGGCACGTGCTGCAGTTGGATGCCCGCGGTGCCGGCGAAGAATGCTGCACTGAGGTGCGGAACCGAGCCAATGCCCGATGAGCCGTAAGTGAGCTTGCCGGGATTTGCCTTCGCATACGCAATGAGCTGCGCAACGTTGGTCAATGGCAGCGCCGGGGACGCCACAAGCACGCTAGCACCTTCGGACAGCATCGAGATCGGTGTGAATCCGTTGAATGCATCGTAGGTCAGTTTGGGCGTGAGGTGAGGAGCGATGGAATGCGTCGAACTCGTGCCGACCAACAGCGTGTACCCGTCCGGCGGGGATTTCTCGACCTGCGAGGCACCGATGGCGCCCGCAGCCCCCGCGCGGTTCTCCACGATGACGGTTTGTCCCAGGTCCGCCTGCAAACTCTGCGCAAGGGAGCGGGCCAGCGTGTCGGTCGCACCGCCTGCGGGGAAAGGAACGACGAGCTTGATCGTCTTGTTGGGCCAGGCCTGAGCGAAGCCCCAGCGCGGCAGGGCGAGCGCGGTGCCAGCCAGGAAGATTGCGGCCGTGCGGCGGCCCTGGGAAAACTGCGTACTCATTTCGGCTCCTCGTGCGCGCGCGCACTTCTTTTCTGACTCGCAAAGTGCCTGGTCTCCATGTCGATCATGAGCTGGTAGATCGAGAGCAGTGATTCGCTGGCCTCGATGCCCAGTTCACGCAGGCCTGCGAGGCTGAGGCGTTTCGACATCTCTTCTCCGTCCTGCGGACGGCCGAACTCCAGCAGGATAACGCCGTCGCCCGACTCATCGTTTTGTCCGGAAGCCCGGAATGAATCCATGTAGCGCCGGATCTCCGGCGCTCCTGCCAATGCGTGCCCGCCCAGGATCTGGGGGAATTGCCGAACCCACGCCTCGAACTTCGTTTGACCCCAGCGCGCGAATGCAGCGCGCTGCGCGTCGTCCGCGAACTGGATCCGCGCGCAAAGCATGACGGCTCCGTCGATCGTTCCTGTCGAACTCAAGACCGCGTGCGGCGAGCGAATGATGCGGCGGAATGCGTTGCGTATCTGCCGCGACCGGTCGTTGATGTTCGCGGTGACGCGCTTGTAGCCCTCACCCGCCAGGGCGTCGGTCGTTTGCGCCTCCAGCACACCCATGTGCGCAGGCGAGCCCGACAGCGCGCGAAAGCGGCGTGCGCGAAGGTAGCCGGACTGCGTCACCCGCTCGGGGAAATGCTCCTGTTCGTACCATCGGTCAGCCGCGTCTTGATCGGCCTCGTCAATGTCGACCCAGACCATCAGCACTGCCTGTCCACGCAATTTACCCATGCCAGATCACTCCTAACAGCTAAAACGCCATGAATAGCGTTATTGTATTGCCTGACGACCGTCGGCGCAAGCCACAAAGCCCTGCCGCCGGGCTAGGTCGAGCGCAGTGCGTCGCTGGTGAAGTCGCGTTCCAGCACAAGGCGGTCGCCACGATAGGTGATTGCGCCGTAAAAGAGCGCGATGTTTTCGGCGTCCAGGAAGATTCGCTTGATCCGGGCGACCGGCAATCCGGCCGGACATTGAAGCTGCTCCGCTTCGGTCACCTCTGCCACCCCGACGGTCAGCCGTTCCTTGCCGGAGTGCAGCTTGACGCGGCCATGCTTTCGAATGAGGCGGATGATCTTGTCCTGCTTGTCGCCATCGGCCGGCAGCCGAGCGAAGAGTCGCGACTCGACGTGCATCACGAAGAAAGCATACGGAAGCCCACTCACGTCGATGTGGCGCTTGGTGATGCGCACGTAGTCCTTGGCAGGCGTGCCGAACCGCCAGTCCCACATCGGGGCGGCAGCACCGGGCTCGCGCTTGATGATGTCGATGCGGTGCGTCGGATCGAGTTCGGAGAACTGCTGCAGCGCGGTGTCGATCAGCGCACGGTCGGTCACCGCATGCGGGCGGTCCAGGACGAAAGTGCCCTTGCCTCGCTGGCTGAGCACCAAGCCTTCGCCGCTGAGGATGCGAATCGCCTGGCGCAACGTGATCTCCGCGACCTGGTAGTGCTCGCGGAGATCTTCGATGGTGGGGATCTGCGTCCCCGGAGGCCATTCGCCCGCGCTGATGCGTTCCCGAAGGACGCTGGCCATCCGCACGTAAAGGGGAAGCGGACTGGGTGCTTGAAGGTCGACTGCCATGGTTCGAGCTTAATACACTCGGCCCGACCCAAAGGGTGACTGGACAAGACCGGACTAGAAAGCCACCTTGTCCCGCCCCTTCAGACTCAGGATTTAGCGCGCTTCGTCCGGGGTACGGATAGGAAATTTAAACGCATGAAGGCAAGTGTGGCACGGGTACAGGGCTTCCAAGCGCTGTTGGTCTGCGCAGTTTGAGCACGCGCTGCCTCCCCTACGGCCAGACGCTTGTACGAAAGGCGGCTTATCAGCAGTGGCCGACGCAGCCTCACCCACAGCGCGGGCCCACGTGCAGGGAGGACCCTGGGCGGCGCTGACGCCACCCCGATGTGGTCGAGTATTTACCGGATGTCTGCACTGTGCGTGATGAACGCGATGATGCGCATCTGGCAACCCCACAACGAACACAGCAACGGCAATACCTCGTTGATGCGGGCTGCGCGACCCAAAGGTAATGCGCAGGGCGCTTGGATGGCACGGGCTCGGGCGCTGCTGGGTGCGCGCCAAAGGCATGCTGATCGAAACGCCGGGCGTTCGGCCTTGAACCAGGGCGACTCAGTCGCTGCGTTTTCAGGAGCAACTCGCCAACGGATCTATTGGCCTAGGGGTAATACGATACCCAAACACCAGGTCTCACATCGCTTTAATGCGTCAAGCGATCCCTGCGCGCATGAACAGCATTGGCACACAAGTTGCTCAGCAGCCTGGGTCTTTTTAGATCCTTAGCTTTCCCACCCACCTTATCGCCGGCAGCCCGGCGATCTTCTTCAGGAGCAACCATGAAACGTCGTGACCTATTGGCAGCAGGTGCATCCATGCTCGCCGCCCCCGCTTTCGTTAGCGCCCAGAGCGCTTGGCCCACACGCGGCCCTGTTCGTCTGGTGGCGCAATTCCCACCGGGCGGACTGGTAGACACCGTGTCCCGCCTGATGGCCCCGCACCTGTCACAGGCACTGGGCCAAAGCGTGATCGTTGAAAACCGCGCCGGCGCCGGCGGACTGGTGGGCACCGATTACGTCTCCAAGCAGCCCGCCGATGGCTACACGCTGCTGGTGAGTCACGCATCTGTGCACATTTACGCCACGGCTACCCGCAAGACCATGCCGTTTGACCCGGTGAATGACTTTTCTCATTTAGGCATGCTGGTTGAAGCGCCTATGGTCTTGCTGGTGCGGGCACAGTCGCCCTTCCAGACACTGGACCAATACCTGACCGCCGCCAAAACCAAGCCCGTGCGCTATGGGTCGTCGGGTATCGGCTCAGCCAACCACCTGTTTGGCGAGATGTTGAAAATTGAAGGCAAAGCGCCCAACCACGACCACATTCCCTACCAGGGCAGCGCGCCTGCCATGCAGGACTTGCTGGGCGGCCAGATCGAAAGCCTGCTGGACCCGATCACCACCAACGTGGCCCAGCTCAAAGCGGGCTCACTGCGGGCATTGGCGGTGTCTACCCCTAGCCGGCTGCCTGCCCTGCCCACCATTCCAACGTTTGCCGAGCTGGGCTTTCCCAAACTGACGGGCTCCCAATGGCTGGGCTTGTCTGCACCCAAAGGGCTGCCAGCGCCTGTGGCGGCACGCCTGTCTGCGTTGATCCCTGAAATTCTGGCCAAACCGGACATCGCAGCGCGCCTGGAAGAAATTCAAACCCTGCCGCGCAAAAACGCGGTGGTCGGCACTGAGTTTGTCAAGCTGATCAACGAGCAAATCGACACCTGGCGCAACGTGGCCAAGTTGGCCAATGTCGAGGTGATAACATAATTTTTTCAGATCGATATAACAGCACGACAGGCACAGGAGACACTTGATTGACCACCGTTCACGCCACTTTCAGCAACCCAGCCACTGCGGCCGAAATCGTCAATGAATTCCTGCGCCTGATCATGTTGCCGGACCCTGTAGCGGCCAGCCGCTACACGGCTCCCGGCATGAAGATACTTTTCACGGGCGGCCGGCCCATGAATGCCCCAGCCGAATGCACCAAATTCAATGCATCGCGCTACAAATGGGTGAAAAAACGGATTGAACGCACCGAAATGGTGATTGCCGGCTCTAACGGTGCCGCCGCTGACGAGTTTGTGGTCTACAGCCTGGGCACCTTGTATGGCGAATGGCCAGACGGCACACCCTTTGAAGGCAACCGCTACGTTGACCGCTACGTCGTCAAAAGTGGTTTGATCACACACATGGACGTGTGGAACGACAGCGCCGAATGGCTGATGGTGCGCGCTGGCCTGGCAGTGCTGTGAACGACTGATGCCAGCCATCTATACAGGCGCCCTGCCGTCGCACGGCCGCTTTGATTACCAGGGCATCCATCAACGCACCCCTTATCGCTGGCCAAACGGTGCTGGCTTAGCGGTTTATCTTGGTTTCAATATTGAGCACTTCGCCTTTGGCGAGGGCATGGGCGCAGGCATTGGCCCAGGCAGCCCGCAACCCGATGTGCTGAACTACAGCTGGCGCGAATACGGCAACCGCGTTGGCGCCTGGCGCTGCCTGGACTTGTTCGACAGCCTGTGCTTGCCAGCAGCTTCGCTCATCAACACCGCCCTTTACGACCACTGCCCCGAACTGGTGGCGGCCTGCGTGGCACGCGGTGACGAGCTGGTGGGCCACGGCCATAGCAATGCCGAGCGTCAGGGCGTTTTAAACGAAGCGGATGAACGCGATCTGTTGCTGCAATGCCGCGATCGCATTCAACAAGAAAGTGGTCAGTCAGCCGCAGGCTGGTTGTCTCCATGGATTTCTGAAAGCCTGCAAACCCCCGACCTGCTGGCCGAAACCGGCTATGGCTACACCCTGAACTGGTGCCACGACGACCAGCCCATGCCCATGCGCACCCGTGGCGGTCAAGCTTTGTGGGCAGTCCCCTACCCCCAAGAACTCAACGACATCCCGATGATCGTCGCCCGTCAGATGGACGGAAAAGACTTTGCGCAAATGATCATTGATCAACTCGACGAAATGCTGGACCAAACACAGGCGCCCGGTTCAGCGCCGCTGGTCATGGGCATCGCCCTGCACCCCTACATCATCGGCCAGCCCTACAGATTGCGTCATCTGCGCCGTGCCTTGCAGCACGTAGCGGCCGCAAGAGACCGCGGCCAGGTGTGGATGACCACGCCCGGGGAGATCCACAAGCATGCGATGAAGGTCAGCGGGTAAAGACTCCATTTCTTGGCAGGCGGCAACTCGGTCAAGCTGCCAGGCGTTGCTTCACCCGCCATGCCCGTGGCTCGAAAGCTTTGCCAACATGACCGTCCGGATAACGATTGGCAAACGCTCTTCCTGGCTGGTGACCGTGGAGGCACGCCAATCAATAATAATAGGTGTGCGTGTTCCACTCCCCCACTTGAGGCGCAGCAAACCAGTGCCACGGCCAAATGAGGCTGCAGGCTTTGAATACGTCACAGACCAGTGCGCAAAAATCAAAAAAATGATCCGCTTAATTCAGTCACATCAATGACCCAGCAGTCCCAAGCTCCCACTACTTCGCCGGCTCTTGCCCCAGTACAACGCCGCCTGGTGCAGGTGCTGTTTGTCGGTGTCTTCATGGCGGCACTTGATTCAGCCATCGTGGGGCCAGTGCTGCCTGCATTGCGTGCGGCCTTTGGTATCGACAACCGCACCGCCGGACTGCTGACCACCGTGTTTGCCCTGAGTTCGATGTGCAGCACGGCGCTGATGGCCTACTTCAGCGACCGCCATGGCCGCCGTCCGGTGTATCTGGTCAGTGTGGCGCTGTTCGCCATCGGCTCGCTGTGCATCGCTGTTGCACCCAGCTTTGACCTGCTGCTGGTCGCCCGTGCCATCCAGGGCATAGGCGCAGGAGGCATTGCGCCAGTAGCCAGTGCGGTGATTGGTGATGTGTTCACCGCCGAGCGGCGGGGCCGTATTTTGGGGCTGATTGGTGCCACCCACGGCATGGCCTTTGTGCTCGGGCCGCCACTGGCGACCGTGCTCACATCCACGCTGGGCTGGCGCTGGCTGTTTCTGGTGAATATTCCGGTCGCTCTGCTCGTGCTGTGGTGGGGCGCCCGCAGCCTGCCAGGCCAGCGCACCGACGCGGCACCGGGGCCGATTGATATCGGCGGCATTGCCGTTACTTTGTTGTTCCTGCTGTGTTTGGTCATGGGTATTTCGCGCCTGCCAGACTCAGCCACCGGGCTGCTGCTGTGGCCCTGGTTTTTGGCTGCCAGTGGCGTGCTGCTGGCCGCACTGGTCGTCATTGAAAAACGGCAAGCCCAAGCGCTGGTCCCGATTGATCTGTTTGCCAACCGGCAACTGGCTTATACCTACGTGTTGACGCTGGGCGTGGGCTTTTCCATGGGCGGCATTGTGTTTTTGACCTCCATCGCCACGCTGGCTTATGGGGTCAGCATTGAGAACGCGGGGCTGGCACTGCTGCCTTTGGTGCTGTGCTCCATGGTCGGTTCTATGGCGGCAGGGCGGCTGCTGAACCGTCTGGGTGCCCGCAACATGGTGATCTTTGGTTTTGGGCTTTTGACACTGGGCTACCTGCAAAGCGCCGTGCCGCAGACCGGCCTGACCGCCTTCGTGGTGGCGTCTGTCCTGGTCGGTATTGGCCTGGGTGTGGTGGTCAGCGGCGCCCTGCGCTCGATTGCGATTGACGAAGCGCCACCAGCCCTGCGCGGCACAGCCCAAGGGCTGATCAATATTTTTAATGCGGTGGGAACGCTGTTGGCGGTGACCTGCATCAGCGCTATTGCTGACTTTGGAGGCGGCGGCCTGACCGGCTTTAGCCACGCCTATCTTGCCGTAGCGATGAGCATGCTGGTGATGCTGGTGGTGGCGTTCGGGCTTAAAAAGAAGTCGACCGCTTCCGTGGGCGGGACTAGCCCTTCGGTTGGCACGTCATCCTCAAAGTCAATTTGAGCTTCTGACATGGCGCGCAGCTTTGCTGCGCCCGCAACCATCTCAAGCTGCTTGAAAGATGCGCATGTCAACGTGAAGCCCAGCAGCACTGGCCATGTTGACCAGCGCGTCCAGCCCGAACAAATTGATCTTGCCGCGCATCAAATCTGAAATGCGTGGCTGAGTGACCCCGAAAAGCTGCGCGGCTTGCGCCTGGCTCATTTTGGTTTGGGCAAGGTGGCTCTTCAGCGCAGTCATTAAGGCCGAGCGCAGTTTCATGTTTTCTGCCTCCGGCGGCGTGTCTTCGATGGCATCCCAGACACTGGCAAATCGTTGATTGCTCATCAGCCCAATTCCTTTAACAAATCGCGATATCGCTTCGCTGCCAAGTCCAGATCCGCCTTGCTGGTTCTTTCCGTCTTTTTCTGAAAACAGTGCAGCACATAAATGGCATCCACAAACTTGGCGATGTCAATGATTCTGAATGCTCCTGGGGCATCTCGAATCCGAACTTCTCTCACCCCTTGGCCCACGGTGTTCATGGGCTTCCAGTCATCCGGGTCCTGACCATTTTGAACCTGGTCGAGTTGATGACCTGCATCGCGCTTTGCCGCTAATGGAAAGCGTCGCAAGTCCTCTCAGGAGCTTCCCCGAAACTCGACTGGCTTTGAATCAGTCATTGGCAGAATATACAAAATTTTGTATTTATGCAAGACATTCCGTGTCACCAAAACAACTTATGTCTTCTAGCGCGAGGAGCCTGCGCTGAAACCGGTCGTATGCCGACATTGCAAACCGCAGACCTATCCCTCACTCGCCGAGCCAACCATCCCCCTACTTATCCACCCTCACCCAAGTCTGCGTTTTCCCCAACATCGGCGAACCGATGTAGCCGCGCACCTCCATCTTTTTGCCCCCGTCAATCGGCGTGAAGCGCACGCTGTACTCTTTGCCATCGTTGACGTCGATGATCTTCCCGCCCTCCCACACGTCTTTGCCTTCCAGCTTTTTGCCACCGCGGATGACCTCCAGCCCCTGGGTGGGTTTGCCCTTGCGTTCGTCGGCGCATTTGTCACAAGTCGCTGAGGCCCCGGGCGGAACGATCAGGTTTTTTTGGATCACGCCCGACAAGGTTCCGGCAGCATTCAGCTTTATCGCGATTTCAGCCGCGGGCTTGCCGCTGGCCTCGTCAATCGGGTTCCAGACGCCCAGCGGCGAAAGCTGCGCATTCGCTTGCGCGCACAGCAACAGGCCCGATAAAACCACGATCGATAAAACTGACTTTTTCATGTTTGAAATCTCTTACAAGTGTTGAAATGGATACGAACCGTTTGACTTGCCAGCAGCCAATGACTGCTGGTTCGCCGGTATGAGTATATCCAACACGTAACAATATGTTTCAACAAAATACGGTCACTCAGCTTGCCAAGGCAGACTTTTAGGCTGAGTTCAACTCACGCAATCTGCCCCAGGGGTTGGTCAGCGTGTCGCCATGGCAAATTTCAAACTCGGTGTCTTTCGCATCGTGCACGCTTGGCGTTGCCCATGTGCTGCGCCCGCTGGCGCTACTTGATAGCCCCACGCATGCGCATGCGACTTCTCGATCAGTGTTGGCGACGCTTGGAAAAAGCGGGCGTTGAAGCGGCTGCGGCTTTGGCGGTGGCTATCTTCTTACCGTTTGGTAGCAACGCACAAGCGCCATCGTCGTGGGCAATAAAACCCCGGCAGGGCGTGACCTGAGCAATCGGCTAATGGCGCACATTGTGACGAGTGAGTTGTCCGGGCCTTGGGGCGTTCTATCTAAGTGCTTATATAATCGCGTCGTGAAATCTCTTCAATTCATAGGAAGCAGCCAACATGACTTGGCAAAGTTCCCGGAAGCGGCCAAGCGGCAAGCGGGTTTTGATCTGTGACAGGTGCAATTGGGCTTGATGCCCAGCGACTTCAAGCCCATGCCCACGGTGGGGATTGGTGCGTATGAGGTGCGCATCAACGTAGGTACCCAGTGGCGCGTGATTTATGTGGCAAGTCGCGGCAATGCGGTGTATATGCTGCACGCCTTTCAAAAAACCACACAGAAAACCGCCAAACATGACATTGACTTGGCCGCTGGGCGTTACAAACTAATAGGAGACTGAAACATGACTCAATCCAATATCCAGCCATCCAGTGGCAACGTGTTTGTGGACCTAGGGTTTTCAGAGGACGAGGCGGCTGTGCTCGCGCTGCGCGCTGATTTGATGGGGCGTTTGAGCTTGCTGGTGCAGCAAGAGGGCTGGACGCAAGAGCAAGCAGCCAAGCGGTTTGGGGTGGCGCAGTCGAGGGTGTCTGACCTGGTGCGGGGCAAGTGGGAGAAGTTCAGCCTGGATATGCTCATTACCCTGGCTGCCCGCGCGGGGCAGAAGGTGGCGATTGAAATGCACGCCTGAACTGACCTGCAACCCAACAAAAAGGCCGCATTTCTGCGGCCTTTTTCATATGCGCTTCGCCGGTTTTGCTTAAAAGCCGGTTTACTTGCGCGCCGGCGGTACAAAGGAGATTAACGAGTGATCAGCTCACAGAGTGAGCTACCAAAAGATCAGGCAAGTTCCCGCTCTAAAGCCCTCAGAAATCGATTTCGCATGGCCACAGGCAATAGCTTGCCCGCCTGTATGTGTCCCTTGAGGTTGTCGATCATGTTGAACATATAGGAAACATGCCCGCCCAACAGCGCAGT
Source organism: Comamonadaceae bacterium (assembly GCA_947478725.1). Lineage (GTDB taxonomy): Bacteria > Pseudomonadota > Gammaproteobacteria > Burkholderiales > Burkholderiaceae_C > Polaromonas. The sequence goes on along the minus strand of CANJWZ010000014.1, from coordinate 7,407 downwards.
GAGCGCCGGCGCGCTGCCGTTGTACGAGACTGCCACGCCCTTTCCATTGGCGCGCTCGTTGAACACGCTGGCCGCGATGTTCGGCGCCGTCACCAGGCCCGGGCTGCCCCAGGGCAGCCTTTCGCTGCGCATCAGTGCCAGCAGCTCCTTGAGGGATTTGACGCCCAGGCCGGGACTGACGACGAGGATGAGATCGAAGGCCAGCAGGCGCGCAAGGGTGCGGAATTCACGCGTCGGATCGAAGGGCCAGACCTCCGCGAGCGGCGCGACCACGGCAAAGCTCGATGAGGACCACAACAGGGTCTGGCCATCCGGTCGGGCGCTTCTGAAGAGGCGCGCTGCGATTTGGCCCGCGGTGCCGGGAGCGTTTTCAATGACCACCGGTGTTTTTAGAACCTGGGAGAGCTTGTTGCCGTAGATCCGGGCAGTGGCGTCGATGCCGCCTCCGGCGGCTGAGGGGACGGTGATCTTGATGGGGCCGGAAGGGAAGCTGGCTTGTGCTTGCGCAAGAAGGGGGATGGCGCTGGCGGCGAGACAGGCTGCGGCTTCCAGAAGAAAGGATCTGCGGAGGGTGGCGTGTTTCGTCTTTATTCCTTCGCGATTCCCAGCTTCTTCACCAGTTCCTCGTTGTCCGCCAATTCCTTCTTCAGATCCGCCGTGAATTTCTCCGGCGTGGTCGCCACCACCGAGCCGCCCATCTGCGAAGCCACCTGCTGCTTGAACTCGTCCGTATCGCGCACTTTCTGGATCGCGTCATAAAGCCGCGCGATCACGTCGCGCGGCGTCTTCGCCGGCGCGAGAAAACCCACCCAGACACTGAAGCCCGCGGCCGGATACCCCAGCTCGGCCAGCGTAGGCACGTCCGGCACCGCCGCCGAATGCTGCGAGATCGCCAGCGCCACCAGCTTGCCTGCCCTGATCTGTCCGAGCGCGGAGCTCAACTGCGTGTAGATGTAGTCGACCCGTCCCGCCATCACGTCGGCGAACGAATCCGACGTGCTCTTGTAGGGCACGTGCAGCAGCTTGATCCCCGCCGCGACGTGCAGCTTCTCGGAAGCCAGGTAGGTGATGGTCCCGACACCGGCTGAAGCAAAAGTCAACTTGCCCGGATTGGCCTTGGCCGCATCGACGAACTGCTTCAGCGTCTTGTATCCGCTGGCGGGCGCGGTCACCATCACCGCCGGCAAGTCGCTGAAGTTGGAAACGCCGGTCAGGCCATCGAGCGAATAACCCGGCGCCTTGGAGAACGCCGGCACCGAAGTCAGCGTCGGATTGGCCGCAAGAATCGTGTAGCCGTCCGGCGCCGCATTCGCGACCAGAGCAGTGCCGATCGCAGCGCCTGCCCCCGGCCGGTTCTCGACGATCACCGGTTGCCCCAGCAGCTTGGACAGCGGCGTCGACATCAGCCGCGCACCCACGTCCACCCCAGACCCCGGCCCGAAGGGCACGATGATCCTGATCGGCCTGTTCGGAAAATCCTGCGCATGCGCAAACGGATACACAGCGGCGGAAAGCCCCGCCAGGCCAATGCTTTTCAAAAAAGAGCGGCGCATGGTGTCTCCTCCTGTTCAGTGTTCGCGAAGCAGGCGCCCGTAGCCGGTCACCTTCGCGCCGACGCCGATGACGCGCAGCGCATTCCACATCATCGCGCTGGCGCTGGAGATCACCGGCTTGCCGATGTCGTCTTCCAGCGCCTGCAGAACCTCCAGCGTCGGCAGGCCGACGCCGCTGATGAACAGCGCCTGGGCCTCGGGCCGATCCGCCTTGCGCATCAGGCCGTAGACACGCTTGGGCGTCTCTTCGAAGATGCTCTTCACGTCGAGCAGCCGCTGCACGTTGACGACCTCCAGGCCGTAGCTTTCAACCGTGCGCTTGCCCATCACCGTCAGATCTTCCTCGTAAGGCGTACCCACCGCGACCTTGCGCGCACCCAGCGCGCCAAGCGCTTGGATCACGCTGCCCAGGGCCGAGATGAAGGGGATGCCGGTGCGCTGCGTGATTTCCCGCGTCAGCTTCTCTTCGCCTTCCTTGCCCAGCACATAGCTGGTGGCGGTGTGCGCGAGCACGATCACGTCCGGCTTGACACCGGCCAGCAGCTCGACGGTCTCGTCCAGGTGCTCCAGATGGCTGCGGGCGCGGACTTCGAAGGGCTCGAAGGCGCCCATCGTCCTGCTGGATTTCATGCGCGAGAAATGCACCGACACGCCCTTGGGAGCGAGCTCCACCATCTCGATCTCTACCGTGGGTGTCACCGATGGAACCAGGAAACCGATTCTTGCGCGCCAGTCTGACATGGATGCTTCTCCTCTTTTTGTTCGAAACCCGGGATCGCCCGACGCAGATCACTCGACCTCGATCTTCCCGTCCTTGATCACCTTGCCCATCTTGTCGTATTCCCTGCGCATGAAGGCCGAGAACTCTGCCGCGCTGCTGGCATTGATTTCATAGCCGGCGCCGGCCAGCTTGCTGCGCAGGTCGGGCTTGGCCAGCACGGCCTGCGATTCCTTCGACAGCCGCGCCAGCACTTCCGGCGGTAGCCCGGCAGGCGCGACCAGGCCGACCCACAGACCCGCCTCATAGCCCGGGATGGTGTCCGAAATCGGTGCGATGCCGGCCAGTCCCGGCAGCGGACGGTTGACGCCCAGGGCCAGGACCTTGACGCGGCCGGACTGTATGTAGCTCATGGTGTTGGGCGCCGACACCACCATCAGGTCTATCCGTCCGCCCATCATGTCGGTCAGAGCGGCCGGCCCGCCCTTGTACGGCACGTGGACCATCTCGATCCCGGCGCCGTTGGCCAGCAGCAGCGCGTTCAGGTGGTTGGAGCTGCCGGTGCCGGTCGACGCGTAATTGATCTTGCCCGGGTTGGCCTTGGCATAGCGGATCAGCTCCGGAAGATTGTTGGCCGGCAGGGAAGAGGCGGCCACCAGGATCTGCGGCGAGGTGACGATGCGGCTGATGTAGTCGAACGACTTGAAAGAGTCGTAGCGCAGGTTCTTATACAGGTGCTGGTTGACTGCATGCGTGTCGTACACCATCCCCAGCGTATAGCCGTCAGGCTTGGCCGCCGCGACTTCGACCGCGCCGACCGAGCCGCTGGCGCCGGACTTGTTGTCCGCCACGATAGCCTGGCCCAGCGCCTCTCCGAGCGCGATGGCGAAAGAACGCGACACGGTGTCCAGCGTTCCGCCCGCCGGCGCGACGACGATGAGACGGATGGATTTGTTGGGATAAGGCGCCTGTGCCTGCGCCGCGGGGAGCACCAGAACGGCGGCCATTGCGATCAGCAAGGCCGGGAGTGTCTTCAGTCGCATGGTGTCTCCAGATTGCGGACCGTCTATGTAAAACAAATTGTAGACAATCTATCGCTGGGCGATACAGGGTTACTACTGGAGGGAATTTAAAGTACAGCGCACCAGATTGTTGACAAAATCCCAACCCGCAAATACGCTGTCGGCCGTGCCCACAGAACCGAACAGCCCGCAATCCCTTGCCCCCGACGCCGCACAGACCGTGCAATTGTGCGGCGGCAGCTACCGTGTCCACCACCTGCCGGCGCTCGCCGCGAAGATGGGAATTTCGCTGGAGAAACTGCCCTACAGCATCAAGGTGCTGCTAGAAAATCTCTTACGCCACTACGACGACGAAACCGTGACGCAGGCCGACATCGAATGCGTCGCCAATTACTCCAACGGCCAGTACGAGGACACCGAGATCGCTTTCTACCCCGCCCGCGTGCTGATGCCCGATTCGTCCGGCTTGCCGCTGCTGGTGGACCTGGCGTCCATGCGCGACCGCGTCGCCGGCCTCGGCAAGGATCCGGGCCTGATCAATCCGCTGATCCCGGTGGACCTGGTGGTCGACCATTCCATCACCACCGAATTCGCCGGCACGGCCGATGCGCGGGCCAAGAACATGGTGCTGGAATACCGCCGGAACAAGGAGCGCTACAGCGTGCTCAAGTGGGCCGAAAGCGCCTTCCGGAATTTCCGCATCATCCCGCCGGGCCACGGCATCCTGCACCAGATCAATGTCGAGTACCTCGCATCGGTGGTGCGCGAGGAGCCCGCGGCCGATGGCGTCAAGGTGCTCTATCCTGACTCGCTGGTCGGCATGGACAGCCATACGCCGATGGTCAATTGCCTTGCCGTGATGGGCTGGGGCGTAGGCGGCATCGAGGCCGGCTCGGCCATGCTGGGCGAGCCGATCAGCATGCTGGTGCCGGAGGTGGTGGGCTGCCGGCTGCGCGGCAAGGTGCGCCCGGGCGTGACTGCGACCGACATCGTGCTCACCGTCACCGAGCGCCTGCGCCGCGCCGACGTGGTCGGCAAGTTCGTCGAGTTCTGCGGCGACGGGTTGGACCATCTTTCGCTGACCGACCGCGCGACCATCGCCAACATGGCGCCCGAATACGGCGCGACCATGGGCTTCTTCACCATCGACCAGGCCACCGTCGACTACCTGCGCACTACCGGTCGAGATCCGCGTGCTGTCGACAAGGTCGAGGCCTATGCGAAGCTGCAAGGGTTGTGGCGCGGCCCCGTCGAGCCGGCGTACGAATCCGTCGTCGACATCGACCTGGCAGCCATCGTGCCGAGCATGGCGGGGCCGCGGCGTCCGGAGGACCGGGTCGACCTCGACGCGGTCGCGCAGAATTTCGGCAAGAACTTCGGCGCGGCCGAAAAAGCCGATCGTGCGGCGGCGGGCATCGTCGCCGGCGACGTGGTGCTGGCTGCCATCACCAGCTGCACCAACACGTCCAACCCGAATGTGATGATCGCTGCCGGCCTGCTGGCCCGCAACGCGGTGCGGCGCGGCATGATGAGCAGGAGCTGGGTCAAGACGTCCCTCGCTCCGGGATCGCGCCGCGTATCCGAATACCTGCATGCGGCGGGCCTGGACGAGTACCTCGATGCGCTGGGATTCCAGACCGTCGGCTACGGCTGCATGACCTGCATGGGCGGCTCGGGTGACCTCAAGCCGGAGGTGAGCGCCGCGCTGACCGCGCAGAAAACGCTGCCTGTCGCGGCCGTGCTTTCCGGCAACCGCAATTTCGAAAGCCGGATCCACGCGCAGGTCCGCGCCAACTACCTTGCATCGCCGCCGCTGGTGGTGGCCTATGCACTGGCCGGCACCGTGCTCAAGGACCTGGCCACCGAGCCGCTCGGCACCGACGACAAGGGCGCACCGGTATACCTGGCCGACGTCTGGCCGAGCGACGAAGAGATCGAGCAGACCATGCGCTCGGTCGTCGTGCCCTCGCTCTACAAGGAAGGCTATTCGCACATCCTCGAAGGCGACGCTGCGTGGGACGCGATGTGCGGTGCGGGCAGTGGCACCTACTCGTGGGACCCGGACAGCACCTACATCCGGTGCGCGCCCTACAGCGACCGGATGGGCATCGCGGCCAGGCCCGCGCCCGTCACCGGTGCGCGCATCCTGGCGATGCTGGGCGACAACGTCACTACCGACCACATCAGTCCGGTAGGCGCGGTGTTCCGCGATGGTCCGGTGGGCAGCTACCTGCTGGAGCGCGGCGTGAAGGAGGCCGACTTCAACCTGCTGCTGTCGCGGCGCGCCAATCCGGACGTGGTGGCGCGCACCGCTTTCTCCAACCTCCAGCTGCGCAACGAAATCGTGCCAGGCGTGGAAGGCGGGTACACGCGCATGTTTCCTGGCGGCGACGTCGTCGACATGTACGACGCTTCGCTGCGCTATGCGCAGCAGGATGTTGCGCTGGTCGTCGTTGCAGGCAAGAACTACGGTGCCGGCTCATCGCGCGACACCGCGGCGAAAGGCACTGCGCTGCTGGGCGTGCGCGCCGTCATCGCCGAAAGCTACGAGCGCATCCACCGCTCCAATCTTGTCGGGCTGGGAGTGCTGCCCTTGCAGTTTCCGGCGGGCGTGACACGCAAGACTTTGGGATTGACGGGAAGCGAGCGCGTGAGCCTGCTCGGCATGGAAGGCTCGCTGACACCGCGCATGAAGCTTGGCTGCCGCTTCGAGCGGGACGATGGCACGAGCTTCGAAGTCGAGCTCACGCTGCGGGTGGACACGCCGCGCGAGATGCGCTGGATCGATGCGGGCGGGATCCTGCCTTTCGTCGGCAATGAATTGATCGCGCAGCACGAGCTTGCCGCATGAGCCAGCCCCCCCTCCCCGTTCGGGCTGAGCTTGTCGAAGCCCTTCGACAAGCTCAGGGCGAACGGAATTTCGCGGAGCCGTCCGCATGAGCAAAACCAAGCTCGAGGCCGCCACGCCCGCGACCAAGGCCACGCTTGGCGACCAAACCGCCGCGATCCTCGACGCCGCGATCATGAGCGGCGAGCTTCCACCCGGCGCGCGGCTGACCGAGGCCGAGCTGTGCGCCCGCTACGGCATAGGCCGCGGCCCTTTGCGCGAGGCCATCAACCGGCTCGAAGGTCGCAAGCTCCTGCAGCGCATTCCTTACGTCGGCGTGCGCGTGGTCGAGCTGTCGTACGAAGACGTGACCGACGGATAGGAAATTCAACCGCCTGAGGCCAGGTATGGCACGGGTTGGGGCTTCGAAACACGTTAGACCCAGGCAGTTTGAGCGCTCGCAGCCGCTCAATGGCGAGATCTTGGGATTGCCAATATGGATTTGGGTGTGGCGAGCACGCACCTGCTCCCAGCAACTATAGAAAGCGCCGCTTCGCTGAGTCACCAATTGACGCGCTGGTCTACCTCGTAGCCTGGAACGGGTTGCGCCGCCACATCCCAATCTGGCTCAGTTTGCACTCCCTCATCCATCTGCGCATCACCACAGTCATCCCACAGCGTTGGCCCGCGCGCCGGGGCTCTGTGTGGTGGCTCGGAGTCGACCCCAATGTGATCCAGAATCCGCCTGATCTGCATGCCCTCGGTAATAAATGCGATCAGGCGCATCTGTCCACCGCACTTCGGGCACAGCAACGGAAAAACTTCGTAAATGCGGGCGATCAGCACTGCCCACAGGTAGTGCGCCGGTGCGCGCTTGGGTGGCACCGGCTCTGGCTGAATTGGCATACCCTCGCCCGTGCCGCATGGTGCAGGTGAGGCAGGCAACGGTAACACTTACGCCGGTGCAGCCATGGCCACCGCCGCAGCCCTGAGCGGCGAATTCGGGGCCAGCACACCAAAGTAGCGGTGCCGGTGCGTACGCGGTGGCGGCACCAGGGCGGCAATACGATCGATCAGCCCTGCGCATCGCGAGGTGAAGTTCGTCAGCCCTGGTGCCACGCTTGTCGCTGGGCTCGCTGCGCTGCTCGGCGCCCTCTTTGCGAAGACGATCCATGGCAAAGGGTGGGTGGGCGCAATAGCGCAGCAGCCGCGCTGCGGCCCGCATGGTGGTGCGAATGTGGCCTTGCGTGCGATTGGGCTGACGACGTGTGCATGGTGCAACGCCTT